>CAZSUN010000069.1:0-20863 GCA_964610045.1 uncultured Sphaerobacteraceae bacterium | reverse complement strand
CCGCACAGGCTCTACCTCCCTCTGCAAGTTCCCGACTCGGGAAGTGGAACCGTAGGCTGCCCCTTGTCTCTACAAACGACCGGTTGCCGTGAACGGTCGGAGCACGCGATCCGCAGCCCTACCGGGCGGGGGTGCGCAGCGCCAGCCATTCCGAGATACCCACGAACGAAGGATCGCCCGGACACGGTACAAGGTGTCCGCCACGACCCAGGCGAGAGGCTGGGGGAGCGGCAGGGAAGATCAGTCCTGCTTCCAGAGACTCCCGGGTTTGGCGCTGGCCGGTCGCTCCGGCAGCGCCTGGGCGACTTTCTCGAGCAATTCGCTCTCCAGCGGAGACCCAACCGGGAAGACCCGTACCGGTGGTGGCGGCAGGTCCGGCCATACCCGCTGGAACATCACCCATTGGCCGATCCGGCTCTGGATGCCCCACTCAACAGCCGGGATCAGTTTCCTGAATCCCTCGTCCATGTCCGCCTCGAAATCGTCGGTCTTCGGCACCGTGAACGGTTCGAGCAGGTCGATCTCGTGGAGGTTTCCCACACGCCGGGGCATGATCGGCACGATCGTCGCGCCGGTGTCGCGCGCGATCCTGATTGGGCCGGGTGGCAGCGATGTCTGCCTGCCGAAGAACGTGACGGGGCGTCCGTTCTGGAAGAAGTCGCGATCGGCGACGAGAACCACACACTCGTTTTGCCGCAACGCGCGAATCACTTTCCGCACCCCGCCCGGAGTTGGTTCGACCATCGTCGAGCCCTTCGAGCCGCGCAGGTGCGTGACGCCGTCGAAGATGGCACGTGAGGTCGTTCGCCCGGTCACGATCGTGAGTTTGTAGCCGTGTGCCCAGAGACCAGCGCCGACCATGTCGAAGCAGCCTAGGTGGGCGGACACGAGGATCACCCCCTTGCCGAGGGCCAGCGAATCGTCGATGAGTTGCCACGAACCAACCGAGCAGGTCACATTGCGACGAAGGGTTTCCCGGTTGACGCGCGGCAGGGTGATGAGATCGAAGAAGTTTCGGGAGCTCGTCCGGAAGATGGTCGTGACGTGCCTGTCCCGCGTTTGGCGATCGGCGTCGCCAAGGACCTGGTCGACATTGGATTCGACGTTGTCCCGGTAGGTGTGGGTCGAGCGGCGGAAGATGTCGCCCACCTTGTCCGCTATCCAGTACCGTAACGGGGCCGGCACGATCCAGCACAACCACGAGAGCGCATTCGCGAAGAAGACGCTGAGGTGATACCGGACCTCGTGGCGCTCTTCGCGGCGAAATCGGGGGACCTTCGATTCAGCGCTCATCGTGTGCGCCGGATTGGAGGAGCGCTCCACTCGCTCACGCCGCGGATTCCTCCTCCTCCATCTGGCGGATGAACGCCACGGAATCGACGAACACCGGGATCGCCCGGATGATCGTCAACGCCACCGCCAGCCAGACCAGGCTCCATCCAAACCACCGGATGACATCGAAGTCGTAGAGCCATCCGATGATCGTGCCGTCGGTATCCTGGTATTCCCAGGCAACGAGCCCGGTCAGGAACACGAATCCCGCGGATTTCGCCCAGCCAAACAGCCCGCGCATGAAGCGTCCTGCGGTCAGCCACTGGGTCAACGGCGAACGCATCATGTTCGAGGAGCCGAAGGCGGTCATGCCCTGTGCATACGAGAGTGAACGCAGCCCGTCCACCAGAAAGCCACGGGTCATCACCATCAACGGAACCCAGATCGGGAGTAAACCGAGATCGGCGAAGATGATCCACAGCGCATTCTCGACGATCCGGTCGCCCGCGATATCGAACACCGCGCCGAACTGGGACGTCGATCCACGCTTCCGGGCGACCCATCCGTCGATGCCATCGCTGGCGAACACCACGATGATAAGCACCATGCAGGCTTCGATTACCTGCACGTTGCCCTCGTAGATCATCCAGATCACCACAAACAGCAGGATCAGGCGCCCTACGGTGATCAGATTCGCCATGACTGCCTTTCAGGATGAGTGGCGACGCTCGCCGTGTGGATGCACGACGAAATGGAGAAACCATCAGCATGGTCAGTATCCATCACTCTGCGCCGGGGCTCAACTTGCCAGGCCGGAATGAGGACAACGTCACGGCACCGGTGAAGAAGGTCAGGGGTCCCGGCGGCACATCGACCCCGGCCATTCCCTACCTCGCTCGGCGACCAAACCGAGCCAGCATCGCCCGTGGATCGTCCGTGCAAATGCCGGTCGCTCCCCAGTTCGCCAGTTCGTCCGCCCGGTCAGGATCGTTGACCGTCCAGACCCAGATTTCGAGGCCGTTTTTACCGGCGAGTTCGATGATGTCCTGATTGAGCATCGGATCGTAGGCGGCGAGGCGTGGCGCCCCGAGATCCGTCGCCGTAGCGATCGCCGCGGTCGACACCCCAGCGATCAGGGGCCAGAGCTCGATCCCGGCGTCCCGGGAGCGTACGTGACGGAGCACATCGTGGTCGAATGACGAAATGGCGAACCGCAGATCAGGACGCCCGGCAGTCTCCGCCAGCACGGCGTCGGCCGCCGCCGCGGCCTTTACCTCGATATCGACGTGCAGCGCACCTCCCACCAGGTCGAGCACCTGTGCCAGGGTTGGGATAGGCGCTCCGCCTCCGGCGTCCAGCAACTGAAGGGCGGCAACATCCAGGTCGGCAACATTGCCGCTGCCGTTCGTGGTGCGATCGACCGATTCGTCATGAATGACGACCGGAACACCGTCCAGCGAGAGATGCACGTCGAGCTCGATGCCGTCGACGCCAAGTTCCATCGCCAGCGCAAAGGCCGGCAAGGTGTTTTCCGGACGTTCGGCCGATGCCCCGCGATGCCCGTAGATCGTAACCATGATTGTCCTTTCATTGCCTTCGCGCATGCCGCAAGGTTGACACGGATCGTATCAACAACTATCATTCCAACAGAAGTGTTCTTGTGGAGGAGCCACGCATGAGTTCCCGGTACTCTGAACCGCTTTTCGTGATCAGCGTTGCTGCCCGTCTCGTCGAAATGCACCCGCAGACATTGCGCAAGTATGAACGCGAAGGGTTGGTTGCGCCGTCGCGAACGTCCGGAAATCTGCGCCTGTATTCTGATAGCGATATAGAGCAACTCCGTCAAGTGAAATACCTGGTCGAGCAGCGCGGATTGAACCTGGCCGGCGTTCAGTTGGCACTTGAGCTCACCCGCGAACTCAGGCGCCTGCGGCAAGGGTATGAGCGTCCGACCCCGGCAGCGCAGCACCTGGCTCGCGAGATCGATGGACTCCTCCATCGCCTGGGATTCGTCGAGGAATCATCCGTACGAGCGCAGGACAGCGCTGCCCAGGGCGAGTAAGGCGCATTCAGGCGGCTGGTTTCGCCGCTCCAGATTGGCGCCTCGCGTGAGGCGTCCATGCCGTGCCGCCAGTTGTTGCAGACACGTTCGCTGGATCGGGTACGTTCCATTCTATCGTCCTACCCCGCATTTGGAGGTCATTCCCCATGGCATCGAATCAACGATTTACCGACAAGGCCCGGGAGGCGATCGTCGCCGGGCAACAGTTGACATCGGAACTCCGTCTCGCCCAGTACGAACCCGAGACGCTGCTTTATGCCCTCGCCAACCAGGCGGACGGCATCGTGCCACAGGTCATCCAGCGGCTCGGTGTGAATCCCGCCGATATCGTCCGGGAATCCCGGGCCCTGGTGGATCGCGCCCCGAAACTCCAGTACAGCAGCGATGCGGTGGTGAGTTCCGGGCTGCGCCAGGCGCTGCAATCCGCCGAAACCGAAGCCCAGGCGTTCGGAGACGAGTTCGTCTCCGCCGAGCACCTGCTTCTGGGCATCCTCGGAGTTGAGCGATCGCCAGCCGAGGCGTTGCTGCGCCGCATGGGCATCACGAAGGACCGCGTCTATGGCGCCCTCAACGAGATTCGTGGGAGCCAGCGTGTCACCGACGCCAATCCCGAGGACAAATACCAGGCGCTGGAGAAGTACGGTCGCGACCTGACCGATCTCGCCCGGGACGGAAAACTGGACCCGGTGGTGGGACGTGACGAGGAGATTCGCCGAGTCATCCAGGTGCTGTCGCGCCGCACGAAGAACAATCCGGTCCTCATTGGCGAACCCGGGGTTGGCAAGACTGCCATCGCCGAGGGTCTCGCCCAGCGCATCGTGCGGGGGGATGTCCCGGAAGGTCTCCAGGAGAAGCGGATCGTGGCGCTCGATCTCGGCTCCCTGATCGCCGGGGCGAAGTTTCGCGGTGAGTTCGAGGAACGGCTCAAGGCCGTCCTGAAAGAGATCCAGTCGTCCGACGGGCAGATCATCCTGTTCATCGACGAATTGCACACCGTGGTCGGGGCAGGAGCAGCAGAAGGGTCGATGGACGCCTCGAACATGCTTAAGCCGATGCTGGCGCGAGGCGAGCTCCATACCATCGGCGCGACCACCCTGGATGAATACCGCAAGCACATCGAGAAGGATGCCGCGCTTGAACGGAGGTTCCAGCCGGTCCTGGTTGGCGAGCCGTCGGTGGAGGACACGATCTCAATTCTCCGCGGTCTCCGCGAGCGGTACGAGGTACACCACAAGGTGAAAATCCTCGACAGCGCGCTGGTCGCGGCGGCGACGCTCTCGGACCGCTATATCTCAGACCGCTTCCTGCCCGACAAGGCGATCGACCTCGTGGATGAAGCCGCCTCGAAGCTCCGCATGGAAATCACGTCGATGCCGGTTGAACTCGATGAGGCCGAACGACGGATCATGCAACTGGAGATCGAGCGCGAAGCCCTGCGCAAGGAGCGCGACGAGGCGTCACAGCGCCGGCTTTCCGCCCTGGAGCAGGACCTCGCGAGTCTCAAGGAGGGACGCGATGCCCTCCGTTCGCGGTGGGACCAGGAGCGCCAGGCGATCCTCGCGATCAGCGAGTTGCGCGACGAGATGGACCGGGTCCGGGTGGAGATGGAGCAGGCCCAGCGCGCCTACGATTACAACCGCGCGGCCGAACTTCAGTACGGCACGCTCAAGGACCTCGACCAGAATGTTCGCGACCAGGAGCAGGCGCTGGCTCGCCTCCAGTCGTCAGGCAAGCTGCTGAAGGAAGAAGTCGATTCCGACGACATTGCGGATGTCGTCAGCCGTTGGACCGGCATCCCGGTTTCGCGCCTGATGGAGGGTGAAATCGAGAAGCTCGTCCACATGGAAGAGCGGCTGCATGACCGTGTCATTGGACAGGATGAGGCAATCTCGGCCGTCTCGAACGCCATTCGCCGGGCCCGCGCAGGTCTGTCCGACCCGAACCGGCCGCTGGGGAGCTTCATCTTCCTCGGCCCCACCGGTGTCGGGAAAACTGAACTGGCGCGGGCGCTGGCGGAATTCATGTTCGATTCCGACCAGGCGATGGTTCGGATCGACATGTCCGAATACATGGAGCGTCACGCCGTCAGCCGCCTGATCGGTGCGCCTCCAGGCTATGTCGGGTACGAGGAAGGCGGCCAACTCTCGGAAGCGGTTCGGCGACGGCCCTACTCCGTGGTGCTGTTCGACGAAATCGAGAAGGCCCACCCGGAAGTGTTCAACGTCCTGCTGCAGGTGCTCGACGATGGGCGACTAACCGATGGCCAGGGCCGGACCGTCGACTTCCGGAATACGGTCATCATTATGACGAGCAATCTCGGTTCCTCCTACATCATGAGTGCGGATGCGAACTCGGACTCCGAGATGCGCCACCAGGTCATGGAAGCGCTCCGCGCCAATTTCCGGCCCGAGTTCCTGAACCGGATCGACGAAACCATCATTTTCCGGTCGCTCACCCGCGAGCAGATTGGCGAGATCGTCCAGCTTCAGCTGGAAACCGTTGGGAAGCGCCTGGCGGAGCGGGATATCACACTGGCGGTCACCGAATCGGCTCGCACAATGCTCGCAACCCTCGGCTACGATCCGATGTTCGGTGGCCGGCCGCTGAAGCGGGTGATCCAGCGGCACATCCTCGACCCACTGGCGATCCGGCTGCTCAATGGACAGATCCACGAGGGAGAAGTGGTGGTGGTCGATGTGCAGGATGGCGACTTCACCTTTACGGGCGAATTGTCCGCCGCTCCGGTCGTCGCCTGATCGGCGGTCACTCACCATCAACACGGGGTTCGGCGAATAGCCGAACCCCGTGTTGTCTATACTTGCGGCAGGATGGCGTCGGCGTCCCGCTCGGATGGATGGCGTTTCAGGCAGCGGAGGAGTGCGGCAGATGGATTTCCTGATGGGTCTCGTGGGCGGCCTGCTCACATTCGGCGTGATTTTTGGCGTGATGGTGTTGCTGGCGGGGCTGTTCATGGTGATATTCAGCATCGCGACTGGTATCGACCGCCGCATCCAGGAATGACTCGGCAACCATCGCCAGGCATCAGCTGCTCTACCAGACGGCATACCTCTGCCGTCCTCACTGTTTCCATCCTTCGAACACACCGGATCGTCTGACAGATCCCGCGTTGCGATGTGGCAACGTGGCGATCGAAAGGAGCACCAGGTTGCACGCTTCCGATACCGATTCGCGTCCAGGCCCGCGCGGAATCCTGGGGAGGCCGATCGCCGCCCTCTTGCTCGTTGCCAGCCTGCTGGCAGCCGCCATCCCGATGGCTTCCCCAGCCGCTGCCCAGACGACTGGATCGCTGGCGGCCTATACACCGGCGGACTCGCTGTTCTACGCCGAACTCAACGTCGATCCGGAATCCGACCAGGTGATCCTGCTCGAGGAGTTGATCGAGCGCGCCAACCTGGATTCGCTGCTCACCACCGACGACCAGGACATGCTGGATGACTCCATGGCGATGGCCACGGATACGATCAACGGTGACGTTGCGTTCTTCGTCGGTGCGAACGCCGCGGAGGATCTCTCCGTCGACAAACTGCTTGGCGATGTGTCGTCGCTCACCGACGACCCAACCAGCATCGCAAGCGAGATTCCGGGTGGTTGGGCAGCCCTGATTCGCCCCGAGGATCCCGACGAGCTGTACGAAACCATCGTGGACAGCCTGGGTTCGACAGCGTCCTCTGTCGAGTGGTCGTCGGATTCGACGCCTTCGGCTGCCGACGCACCGGCCTATGAAACCACGGAATACGAAGGCTACGAAATCCTCTCCACCCCGGCAGATGAATACGGAAGCGGCCAGGCCGTTGCCCTCGTTGACGATGTCATTGTTGTGGGCACCGTGGTGGACGACATCCAGCTGGTCATCGACGTGGCAACCGGTGAGTCTGACGCCCTTGAGACGAGGGACGACTTCGAGCACATTCGCGAGGCCCTCCCCGACGAAACACTGGCGTTCGGTTACGTGAATGGACCCGCGATCGGTCTGATCCTCGCCGCCAGCAGCGATGCCAATCTCTCGGCCATTTCCAGCGACCTGGTTGCCTCGCTGGTTGCCTTCCAGGGGTTCGCCATCTGGGCGGACGAGCCGGGCATTCGCATGGATTCCGTGGCCATCCCAGCCCCTGGCACCGAACTTCCGGTTCCGGATCAGTACGATGCGACCTTCACCGACCTCGTACCGGCTGACACCATGTTTTTCGCCGGCGGCACCAATCTGGGTGCGAATCCGGGCATGGACGCCCTCGCGCTTGCCCTCGCGGGTGAGATTGCCGGCATTTCCCCGGACGATCTCGAAACACCAGTTGATCCGGAAGCGGTGACGGATGAGGTGTTCGCCGAAGCCGAAGACGTGCTCGGTTTCAATCTCAGGACCGATGTCCTCGACCAGCTCACGGGCGAGTGGGCAATCGCGGGTACGACCGATCTCTCGACTGGTTCTGCCCTGCTGATCTCCGAAGTGGACGACCCGGCCACGGTGGAAGACGTCGTTGCACTGGTCACGGACCTGATTGAGGTGAGCGGTGACGAGTCGTTCACCATCTCGAACCGCACCATCGCTGGGGCCGAGGTCACGGTGATCGAGCTCGACGCCGGCTCGGGGGATTTCACCATCGAGTTCGGCGTGATCGGCGACAAGCTCGCGGTCGGGGTCAACGGCTGGTTTGACCTGCTCGATGTACCGGGCACCGATCCACTTTCCGCTGATGCCGGCTTCGCGGAATCCCTCGGCTACCTGCCGTCCAACATCACCGGGATCGTGTACGTCGATCTCGGAGCGTTGATACCGCTCGTGGCTGATACCCTGGAGTCCTTCACGGCCATGGTGGTCGAGGATGCCGACCCATCCTGCGGCGACTACGCGAGCCAGGAAGAGGCGCAGGCTGCCTACGATGAGGACTCGTTCGAGAACTACCAGCTGGATCTCGACTGGGACGGCGAAGCCTGCGAAGACTATTTCGCGGCAGCAACTCCAGTGGCAACCGGGAACGAGGTGGAATCGATCAACATCACGGCCCTCACCGCCGTCACCTGGGCCGAGGATGGCCGGACCGGCTCAAGCGCCATCATCGTGATCGGCGGCTAACGTTTGCCGGCCGCAGGGGTAGCGTGGCAACTCCGCCCTCCTGGCCGTTAGGACGAATCCGGCGGGCCTCGTCCTAACGGCTCGATGTACTCGTTACAGTGGCGCCGCCGCTCGGAGTGCGTATCGCACGCCGTTTGACAGCCGGGCATCCGTGCCGCGCAGCGACTATACTGAATCGTTGCGTCGGCACCATCGCCCCGGAAGTTTCCGGCGGCGCTGTTTGTGTGTTTGCCGCCGCCAGGAGTTCTTGCGTGTCATCCAGAACCATCATTCCGCTGACCCCGGTTGGGGAAACCCAGTTCTCACCGCCACGGCTTCCACCCAACGGCAAACACTTCTTCATCTGGACAATCGGATGCCAGATGAACGAAGCGGACAGCGCGAAGGTCGCCTCGATGCTGCAGGAAGTGGGCTACGAGCGAACGGAGCGAGAGGACGACGCCGATATCGTTGTACTCAACTCCTGTGTCGTGCGTCAGGCTGCCGAAGACAAGGTCGCCGGAAAACTCAATTCGCTGATCCGGCTGAAGCGCCAGAAACCGGACATGCCACTGGTGCTGACCGGCTGCATGGTCACCAACCAGCAGGAGAAGCTGCGCGAACAGTTCCCGCACGTCGATCTCTTCTTCGACCCCTCCGACTTCGACAAGATGCAACAGGTCGTACCGGAGCTGGCCCTCCTGGACGATGACCTGGCTGCCCTGCCGCACTACTACCAGCCGGAAACCGATGCCGGCCGGAGCGGCGTCACCGCCTACGTGCCCATCATCTACGGCTGCAATTTCCTTTGCTCCTACTGCATCGTGCCTTACCGCCGGGGCAAGGAAACCAGCCGTCCGATGCTCGACATCGTGACGGAAGTCGAGCGAATCGTCGCCAATGGTGTCCGCGAAGTGACCCTTCTCGGCCAAACCGTGAACGCCTGGGGACACGATCTCGTCGACAAGCCGTCACTGGCCGATCTCCTTGGGGCGATCGGTGCGATTCCGGGCCTGGATCGCCTCCGGTTCCTGACCTCGCATCCGAAGTACATGACCGATGACATCATCGACGCCATGGCTGCTATCCCGGCTGCCTGCGAGCACATGAACCTGCCGGTCCAGGCGGGAGACAACGATGTCCTCCGCCGCATGCGTCGCACCTACACCCGCGACCAGTGGATGGAGCGGATCGCCTACACCCGCGACCGGATGCCGGGCGTCACCGTTGCCACGGATATCATCGTCGGGTTTCCGGGCGAAACCGAGCAGCAGTTCATGCAGACCTACGACATGCTGGAACGCACGAAGTGCGACAAGGTGCATCTCGCGATGTACTCCCCCCGTCCCGGCACGCTTTCTGCCCGTTGGGAGGACGATGTCCCGCACGAGGAAAAGCACCGGCGCCACCAGGCACTGGAGAAGCTGCAGGAACGGACCTGTACCGAGTTGAATGCCCGGCGCCTTGACGAGACCTATGAGGTACTCGTGGAAGGCACTGCGAAAGGCCGGTGGACGGGCCGCACCCGCGGCAATACCCTCGTCCATTTCGACAGCGATCAGGACCTGCTTGGCAAACTGGTCGATGTCCGCATCACCCGTACATCCCCGTGGTACCTGATGGGTGAACCGGTCGGTTCTCCCCGCTAAGACGTTCGCGATCATTGCCGGCGGGGAGCACCAGGCCCTGCCTGACAGAAGGAACACCAAGCGTGCCCACCAAGACGACACAGACGCCGAAGCGGCAACTCGTGGCCGATGCGATTCTCGCCGCCACCGAAGGACGCTGGAGCGATGCCCTTACCCTGAACGATCAGATGCTGGAGCGGTTCCCCCGGGACGCCGAAGCGCTGAACCGCAAGGGGCGCGCCCTGATCGAGTTGCGGCAACTCGAATCGGCCCGCACCGTCTATCACGATGCGCTGAAGTCCGATCCCGCC
Organism: uncultured Sphaerobacteraceae bacterium; assembly: GCA_964610045.1. GTDB lineage: Bacteria > Chloroflexota > Chloroflexia > Thermomicrobiales > UBA6265 > JACCYX01. The sequence continues at coordinate 10,519 of CAZSUN010000069.1, read as the reverse complement.
AACATGATCGCCCGCCGCAACCTCCAGCGGCTCGAGATGCTCTATAACCGGTCCGAAGGTTCGATCGAGGGCGCCATCAAGGACGGCGCACCCCTCCCTCGCTCCAACGTGTTCGTCGAGGAGATCGGCAAGACCTGGGTCGATGAGCTCGCGAATCCAACAGAGCTCACCTACCTCGCCGAAGTCTCACCGGGCGATCAACTCACCATCGAGGCGATCGAGGGAAAGGTGTACATCCGGAGCGTCGACGGTCTCGCACTTGGCGAGGTTGGCTCACCGGTTGGCGAGCGGATGGCGCAACTGATCGCTGGCGGCAATCGCTACGAGGCCTACGCACTCGGCATTTCCAGCCACAGCCTGCGCATCATCATTCGCGAGGTCTACAAGCACCCATCACAGATCACCGAAATTTCCTTCAAGGAACAGGCGCGCAAGACCCAGGACCTGATGCGCGAGCGGGAATTGCTCTCGCTGCGTGACGAAGGCGACTTCATCTTCGGGGACGATGACGACGAGGCCGAGGACGACCCGGCGGAGGCCGACGACGATCTCGATGATGAGGAGCCCGACCAGGACGCTGCCGCCTACGTCGACGAGGCGGTCACGGTCAGCGACGACGAGGAACCGGACGCGATGTAGGAGAGTGGGTCGACACCCGCAGTCAACGCCGCCGCGATGGATGACATCGCGGCGGCGTTGTCGTTTCGCTCGTGTTCCCAACCCAGGCAACGTGCGCTCCATCGAGATCGTTGATAGCACGGCTCCGAAAGCTGCCGATTGCCTACCGGTCGACCACGAAGAGCAGCGCGATCATGACCACGGTCAGGATTCCCGAGGTGATCAGGAGCCGGACCAGATCCTCGCGAATGAACGCGTACTCCTGCTCGCGGCTGAGCACGTTCGCGGTCACCACCGGGCGCGGAGCCGCCTGCTTCCTGCCGGCCTGGTACGGCTTCGATGTCCGCGCCGGTGCGGTTGCCACTCCCGATGAGGTCACCATCGACGCTTCCGAGACGGCTGCGTCGGTGGGGGTTGACGTCGTTCGAACTGCCCGGGCCTGCTTGCGCGCCGTGTTGGAACGCTTGCCCTGGCGCTGTGTGCGTGCCATCGCGCCTCTCTCGCCTGCTGGTTGCATCGCCATCCAGCGACACCAGTGTGCAGTATACGCCGTTGCCAAAGAGGCGGGACAGCCTCCGCGCGGAGGTGAACGTGCAATGGCATCATTTGGTCATTCCCAGGTATGGCATCCCCGGAGACCTGTTGGTATACTCCGTGACCATACCCAGCGCGTTCCCCGCAGTATCCACCAGCGGAGGTGGCGACGATGGATCAGGAACCGACATCACGACGGACCATCCGGCACCGGCCGAGCGCTGCTCGACGGTGCTTTTTCGTTGTGACGGTTTCTCTCTCCACCCAGGAAGGAGGCACCCCACAAGGGGAACCGCGCGACTGAATGGAACGCCGCCACGGTCGGGAAAACGTGGCCAGGCGTTGGATGCCACGACGGACAAGGGGAGTTGCCGCATGAATTCCGGCATGATCGGGAAGATCGAAAAGGCTCATCGCTACGCGCAGGAGCCGAACCGGATCGGAATTACGTCACTGACGGCATCGTTCCGCGGTTCGCATGACGACTACGAGATATCCCTGACGGAAGACGGTTGGCACTGCTCGTGCCATACGTTCGAGGCCCATGTACTGGAATCATGCCCGCATGTGATGGCCGCCCAGCAGATTCTCGGCGCCATGCTCTCCGAGGACGCGAGGTTCGGCACGGCCGTACCCGTCTAGAGAAGATACGGAAATGGCAGGCGGGCTGCGATCAGGTTCATCGCAGCCCGCCTCGTGGTTTCGTGTCACCGTTCTCGCTCGTTGCCGCGCACGCCAGCGAGGGCAACCTCGGCAGGCGCGGTTGATCCGAGTTGGTGGAAGGCTTCTATGTTGAGCTGGAACACCACCCCTCCCCCGATCATCACCTGGTGGACACCCGATGGATACCATTCGGCGAACTCCGACGCGACCTGGTCGAATTCGACCTCAGCCCGGGAGCAACACGACTGCCTTATCAGCCGGAGACAGGTATCCACGCGATCTTCGGCGATCCCCATCAGCACCGTGGCATTTCCCATCCGCAGGAAACCACCGGCACTCGAGATTTTGGTCGCGCCGAACCCCGCTCCAGTGACCGCCTTCAACAAGCGGTCGACATCGTAGTCCTGGACTACAGCGATCAGCAGTTTCATGGGACATCGACCACGCGAGTGGCTCCGACCGGGTTCGCGCGCCGCGGCGCGCGGCGGCACACGTGTCCCCGGAATGGGATTGGGGCCGATCGATCCACGGTGCCTACTCGCCTGCGGCGATACCGGCTGGCTGGTTGACTCCCGCCGCCGCAGCCAGTGTCTCGGCCTTGTCGGTCCGCTCCCAGGGAAGATCGAGGTCGTGGCGGCCGAAGTGACCGTAGGATGCGGTCTGCCGGAAAATTGGCCGTCGCAGGTCGAGAGCCGTAATGATCGCGGCCGGCCGGAGGTCGAAGTTCGCGGTGATCAATCGTTCGATCACCTCGTCGCCTACCTTGCCGGTGCCGAACGTTTCGACCATGATCGACACTGGATGCGCCTTGCCGATGGCGTAGGCGATCTGGATCTCGCAACGGTCGGCGAGACCGGCGGCAACCACGTTCTTGGCGACATATCGGGCCGCGTAAGCGGCCGAGCGGTCGACTTTCGTCGCATCCTTGCCCGAGAAGGCGCCGCCGCCATGGCGCGCCATGCCGCCATAGGTGTCGACGATGATCTTGCGTCCAGTCAGCCCGGCATCGGCCAAAGGCCCACCGATCTCGAACCGGCCACTGGGATTGATCCAGAAATTCGTCCGGCCGTCGATCAGTTCGGCGGGGACCACCTGCCGGATCACCAGGTTCTCTACATCCCGCCTAATCTCGTCGTTGGTTGCTTCCGGCAGGTGCTGCGTCGAAACGACCACGGTATCAACCCGGACCGGCTTGCCAAAGGCGTACTCGACCGTCACCTGGCTCTTGCCGTCCGGCAGCAGGTAGCCGATCTCACCCGACTTGCGGGCTTCCGACAATCGGCGGGCGATCTTGTGGGCAAGCGAAATCGGCAGTGGCAGCAACTCCTCGGTCTCGTTGCTCGCATACCCGATCATCATGCCCTGGTCGCCGGCGCCGGTCTCGTCCAGGACATCGCCCCCGGCTCCACCACGGTTTTCGATTGCGTGGGTCACCCCGGCCGAAATCTCCGGGCTCTGCTCCTTGATCGCCACGATCACGCCGCAGGTGTTACCGTCGAAACCATGATCGCTGTGGCTGTAGCCAATGTCGCGGATCACCTCACGGGTGATCGCATCGATGTCGACGTAGGCTTCGGTCGTGATTTCGCCGAAAACCAGCACGAGTCCCGTCTTGATGGCGGTTTCGCAGGCAACCCGTCCCATCGGATCGCTGGCCAGAACCGCGTCGAGCACGGCATCGGAAATCTGATCGCAGACCTTGTCCGGATGCCCTTCGGTCACCGATTCGGATGTGAAGAGCAGCTTTGGGGAGGAGTCGAATGTGGTCGTCATCAACGATGTCCTTGGTGCCCTGACTGGTCCGGACAGTGCAGGTAATGTGTAATTGCGGGACGATTGGCGCCCTCCCGAATCATACGCTGGAAGTGGGTGCTGCCTCCAGCGTATGGGCCTTGCCGGAGACTACCCCTCCCAGCTGTGGAGGTACTTGTCCTGTTCGGGAGTCAACACGTCGATGGCGATGCCCATCGCCTGCAACTTCAACGCCGCGATTTCCCGGTCGATTTCCTCCGGCACGCGGTAGACGCGGTTTTCGAGGGTGGCGCCTTCGCGCACGATGTACTCGGCCGCCAGCGCCTGATTGGCGAAGCTCATGTCCATCACGCTCGCCGGGTGCCCTTCGGCGGAGGCCAGGTTGATCAGGCGGCCCTCGCCGAGCACGATCAGGCTCTTGTCCCCGAAGGTGAACTCCTCGACGAACGGGCGGAGCGTGCGCCGGCCTTCGCCGGACATCTCCGCCAGTGCCTTCAGGTTGATCTCGGAATTGAAATGGCCGGAATTGGCCATGATCGCACCACTCTTCATCGCTTCGAAGTGATGGCGATCGACCACATTGATGTTCCCGGTCGCGGTGACGACGAGGTCGGCGAGCGGTGCTGCCTCTTCCATCGTCTTCACCATGAAGCCATCCATCGCCGCTTCGAGCGCGCGAACGGGATCGACTTCGGTAACGATCACCTGCGCACCCATGCCCCGGATGCGGGTCGCGATGCCCTTACCACACCATCCGTAGCCGGCGACGACCACGATCCTGCCCGCCAGCAGGATGTTGGTGGCGCGCAGGATGCCGTCGATGGTGCTCTGGCCGGTTCCGTACCGGTTATCGAAGAAGTGCTTGGTGTCCGCGTCGTTGACGGCGATGATCGGGAACTGGAGGATTCCCTCCGCTTCCATGGCCCGCTCGCGGATGACCCCGGTCGTGGTTTCCTCGGTGCCGCCGATGATGCCCGGCAGCAGATCCGGGTACTCCTTGTGCAGGATCGTCACCACATCGGCGCCGTCGTCGATCAAGACGTGCGGATTGTGGGCGATTGCCTGGTGAATGTGCCGGTGATAGGTCTCACCATCTTCACCCTTGATGGCGAACACCGGGATCCCGGCCTCGACCAAGGCGGCGGCCACGTCGTCCTGGGTGGACAGGGGATTGCTCGCGCACATCACGGCGTCCGCTCCACCGGCCTGCAATGTCAGCGCCAGGTTGGCGGTCTCCGTGGTGATATGGGCGCAACCAACGATCCGGATCCCGTCGAACGGGCGAGACTCGGCAAACGCAGCGCGGATCTGCCGTAGCACCGGCATATCGCGGGCTGCCCACTCGATCCGGCGGTTACCGGCTGCCGCCAGCGACGGGTCCTTGATGTCGAAATTCCGCGTTGTGGTACTGGCCATACTGGAGTGCTCCTGTGACTGGTGGCGACGTGGCAAAGTCAGGCCGCGCTGGTCAATCGCTACTGAACGTTGGCCGGAAGGGCCGTGGAGGTGAGGTCGTCGAGGGTAAGGTCGCCGGCGTAATCCGGGAACGCGGACGCGAATCGTGCCAGGAACTGCTCGGGGGTATAGGCGTGTTCCTGTGTGCCGTGATGCTCGACGGCATACGTCGCGGCGAGTGCGGCAATTCGTCCGATGACAGGAAGATCCTTGCCCAGGAGGAGTCCCTTGATCAGGCCGGCCCGGTAGGCATCGCCGCCGCCGGTGGGCCCAACGAACGGGTCCGCGGTTGCTATCGGGATGCGGACCGACTCGCTACCGGCGCGAAGCTCCGAACCCTCACCGCCGTAGGTGACGACTGTCAGTGGAACTCGGGCCGCGATATCGTCCACGGTGAGACCGGTTTTCCGTTCCATCATGCCGAATTCGTAGTCGTTGCCGACGACAACCTCGGCGATCTCGATCCCGCGCGCCAGTTGCTCGCCATTCAGGATGACGATCTGCTGGGCAGGATCGAAGATCAGTCCGGCACCAGATTCGACGATCTCCTCGGCGTGCCGGACCATCGCGTCCGGTGCGGCCGCGCCGACGAGACCGTAGCGAGCGCTGCTCACCCACGGCCGGATGTCGATTTCGCCCGACCGCCCCCCTGCACCGGGGTAGAATGCGGCGATCTGGTTGTCCTTCAAATCTGCATTCATGTAGGCGTTCGAGGTGAAATCTTCGTCGATATGCACGATGCCGCTGAGGTCAGTGCCAAGTTCCTGGAGCACAGCTTCATACGGGCCGAAATCCTGCCCGACCGCGCCTATCAGAGAACATGGCACGTTCAGGAGACCCAGGCTGTACGCGATATTGCCTCCAACTCCTCCACGCTGCTGGCGCAGGGTGTCGAGCAGGAAACTCACCGAGAGGACATGGGCCTTGTCGAGCAGCAGATGGTCCTGGAACGAACCGTTGAAGGTCATGACGTGATCGAACGCGATCGACGCGCTGATCACGACCGGGTTATGGGATGAGACCAAAGGATAGCCCCCAGGTGGAAAGGTCGGATGTGGCGACTGCCTTTCCGGCGAGGACCGCCGGCTTCGACCGTGACGCCTCCCACAGCGTTGACCGCCGTTCAGGGGAGCGGCGGTGCGTCGTGAGCATAGCACACGCCGTGATTACGCTGACGATACAAGCCAGTTACGGGTTGAGACGCTGGCGATTGCCGCGTCGATCGACGACTCCGGAACATCGGTGACGATCCGGACACCTCCTTCGCGCACCGGCAACACCCATTTCTGGACGCCTGCTTCCTTCTTCTTGTCGCTCGCCATACGCTGGAGCACGGATTTGGCGTCGATCTCCCCGCGATCCGGGAGCCCGAACCCGTCGAGCAGCGCGCCGACGCGGTCGGCGAACGCCTGGTCAATCAGGTTGAGGTCGACCGCGATCGCGCAGGCAGCTCGGGTGCCGAGCGCGACCGCTTCCCCATGCAGGTAGTGGTACCCGGCTGCCTCGATCCCATGGCCGATGGTGTGGCCGAAGTTCAGGATGGCGCGCAACCCAGCTTCGCGCTCGTCGGCCGCCACCACCGCTGCCTTCAGCGACACGTTGCGCCGGATAACCCATGAGAGGAGTGGTTGACTCCGGGCGTCGAGGGCCGCCAGGTTCTGTTCCATCAGGTCGAACAGCACGGGTGGCCGTCCACCCGGCGTTGATGGCTCGATCACGCCGTGTTTCACGATTTCCGCCCAGCCAGACCGTAACTCGCGTGGTGGCATGGAACCTAGCAGGTTCGGATCGATCACGACTTCCGGCGGTTGGTAGAACGCGCCAATCAGGTTCTTGCCGGTCCGGTGGTTGATCCCCGTTTTGCCCCCAACGCTGCTGTCGACCATCGAGAGCAAGGTCGTCGGCACCTGCACCAGACCGATCCCGCGGAGGACGCTCGCCGCCGCGAATCCGGTCAGGTCGCCGACCATGCCGCCGCCGAGCGCGACCGCCACATCGCCACGCTGCACCCCCCCATCGAGCATCCAGTCGTAGACCCGCGAGAGTCCCTCAAGGCTCTTGCTGCCTTCGCCAGGCGGCACCGGCAAGACGTTCACCCGGGGACCGGCATCCGACGCGAGCGCATCGATAACGGCACCGGCGTGCGGCAACAGATTGGCATCCGCCACCACCCAGACGCGCGACGCCTTCGGCCATCGGTGACGGATGATCTCGCCCAACCGTATCGAAGCGCCAGGACCGACCCGGATCGTCGACTCAGCCGCCTCCACACGCAGTTCCTGGACCACCTCACCGCCGCCTGCCAGAGTGGCCAACTCGGCAATGTCGCTCCCGATGGCGGCGGCATCGCGATGGGTGACGTCGAGCCTGATCCGGGCCTTACCATAGTGACCGGATCTCGCATGACGCATACCGCTGATGCGTGCCAGTGGATCGCCCTCGAGCAACGGCCGTTCGGCCTTGCCACCCTCCTGCTGCGCCTGAAGCCGCAACCGGTCGACGAGCACTTCTGGCGAGGTATCGAGCCAGACGACAAGCCGGTCCGGATGGCCAAGGAGATCTTCCGACCAGATCGATGGATCGATCACGGCCCCGCCTCCGGTGGCGATCACGCGCCGGTCGCCGTCGAGGGCCGTCCGCATGATCTGTGCCTCGATCTGCCGGAAGGCTGCTTCGCCATCGGTGCGAAAAATATCCGGAATGGTGCGGCCGGTTTCCTGCTCGATCTGCTGGTCGGTATCGAACGCCTCCCACCCGAGCGACGCCGCGGCCACTCGCGCAACCGAACTTTTCCCGGTGCCGCTGAGACCAACCAGGACGATCTGACGAACCATGCGTACTGCTACTCCCGAGCGCTGGCGACCTTTTCTGTCTGGTCCGAGGTGACGATTGGTTCGGTGGCTTCGGACGGGAGATCGCGGACTTCACCCGTGACCTCGATTGCATCCCGGTCGAGATCGTTCTGGTCCCGGCCTGGCAACGGGATCCGCGCGGCAAGCGCGAGCGCTTCCTCCCACAGGAGCTTCATCTGGTCGCCGCTCGACTTCTTGCCGAATCGGTAGTAGTAGTCGACCGCCCGTCCGATCGTGTACGTCCCGGCAAAGGCGATGACGGCTTTAGGGATCGTTCCTGCCGCAAACGGGATAAACGAGGTCGCTTCACGCGCCAGCGATCGCCACAGGAACCCGGCGCCGACGACCGGGACAAGTTCGCGGATTACGCCGCTGTGGTCGGCCAGGTCACGATTGCTGGCCGCAGCCAGTTTGTAGGCCATCATGATCTGGTTCTTGGTCAACACGATCAGATCAGCGCCGGCCGCGAACAGGCTCCCAAGCATGGGAACGACCGCCGGGAGGTTGGAGACGACCGCGAACTGGGCGTTCGCGCGGGAGGTTTCCTCGACGATCACCCGGACCGCGGCTTTCCGGAATGGTTCGAACCAACGGCCGAGTGCCGGGGCGAGGTCAGGCAAGGCGGAGGCGATCTGGAGCCGCAGGCGCTCGTCCGCTTCAGGCGACGAGACGGACATGTTGAACAGGTTCGAGGTTTTCTGTCCTGCGGCCAGGCGACGCAGCCGGTCGGCAATCCCGGTTTGCTCCGGATCGGCCACCAGCACGATGTCGAATCGTGTGGGATCGAGAGCGGTCAGGTCACGCTCTGCCGTAAAGTCCACGAACCGGTCGATCTGCTCACCGAACAGCCGGTCCGCAGCCGAGCGCGCAGCCTGCTCCGATGACGCGACGCAGAGAATCCGTGGGGCAAGCTCGGCACGATCGCGAATCTCGTCGAAGTCAACTTCCTTGACGATATTCATGAGGTTCTTGAACGAGCCAACAGCGGAAACGGGATTGGGCACGGGTCCTCCGATCTGGCGCCAATCGTCGATGAAAGGCGTCCGATGATAATACCCTGTCAGCCGCCGCCGGATCGTCTGCCATCAGTCCCTATGCAATAAATTATGTCGAGTTTATGGCTCGCGAATCAATTGTCGCCTCACTGTTGACGACCGGATGCGGCGGGACCTATACTTCGCTCCGCCGCAAGGCACACCTGCCCAGGTGGCGGAATCGGCAGACGCGCTAGCTTGAGGGGCTAGTGCCCGTTTAGGGCGTGGAGGTTCAAATCCTCTCCTGGGCACCGCGAATGACTACGGGTCTGGGCGATTAGCTCAGTTGGAAGAGCGCCACGTTTACACCGTGGATGTCAGAGGTTCGAGCCCTCTATCGCCCACCGATTCGAGGGTCGTTCGGCGCGCCACGATATTTGCCAAGGTAGCTCAGTTGGTAGAGCTCACGACTGAAAATCGTGCGGTCCGCGGTTCGAGTCCGCGCCTTGGCACCCACCACGAGAGTCTGCCCGGACGGTCTCCCGTCCGGGCATTTTGCAGGGCTGCGTCGAACCTTCTCGACGAACGCAGGCAGTCCGCGAAGCGCGGTATCAGTGATCGCGAAACAGGTCCTGGTTGCCTTCCACCGGCAGATCGGGGCGTTCCCCCCACTCGTTCCAGGAGCCATCGTAGTTGCTGATGTCGGCGAGCCCCGCCCGATGCAGTCCGAACAGCACCGCTGTCGCCGTCACCCCGCCATTGCAGTACGCAGTAACCGGCGCACCCAGATCAACTCCTGCGCCGGCTGCGGCCTGGGCAATGGCATCTGGCGCCTTCCAAAGGCCATCTGCTCCGAGCAGGTCTTTCGACGACAAGTTGATTGCCGTCGGAATGTGTCCGCCGCGTGAACCACGTTGCGAGCGGCCTGCAAAGGTGTCGGCGTCGCGTGCATCGACGATCTGCCGTTCGCCGCTCTCGATCAGGCCGAGCACGTCGTCCGCGCTGCTCCACAGCGCCGGTCGTGTCCTCTGAACGAACGTTGCCGGTGAGGCCTCGTAGTCCCCGGACTCAACCGGCAACCCGAGTGCTGACCACCGGTTGAACCCGCCATCGAGCACGGCAACCCGATCATGTCCGTAGTACGTCAATGCCCACCACAGGCGTGTGGCAAAGTGGCCACCGCTGTGGTCGACCACGACAACATCGGTGTCGCTGCCAATTCCCCGGCTGCCCATCGCTGACGCGAAACGTTCCGGTGGCGCGATTTGGGCCTTCACCTCGGCATCCGGATCGACGATATCGACCGTCCAGTCCACGAATGTCGAGCCTGGGATGTGCGCTGCCAGGTACTCGTCTCGAGCGCCAAGGTACTCCGCCTTCTGGCGACCGTTCCCCAGGTCCGTGGAACGTACATAGCCACGGATGTCGACGATTCTGAGGGACGGAGCGGAGAGGTTGGCCGCGAGCCAATCACAGGAAACCAGATTGTCAGGCAGGATCGACACAGTGTTGACTGTCATGTCTGTTTGCATCCTCGTTCGTGGAAAACCGGGTTGTCTTCGTCACATCGTCCTTGACATGAGGCACGATTTCAACCTAGAATCCCCGTGCTGGAACGCGGAAGTGGCTCAGTGGTAGAGCATCTCCTTGCCAAGGAGAAGGTCGCGGGTT
>CAZSUN010000068.1:0-20977 GCA_964610045.1 uncultured Sphaerobacteraceae bacterium | reverse complement strand
AGTGCGGCACCCTTCCCCAGGGGGTGGAACACCAGCCCGACCTGTACGCGATCCTCGGTACGATCACCTTCTTCAACCAGACGACCGGAGGCGCCCAGATCGAACTGGTCTACAGCGGCCTGCCCGACCTTGACCCTGTCCTGTTCACGACCCCAACGGTCGAACCCACCGCCACCACCGAGCCAACCGCGACATCGGCGGCGACCCCGGCGGCGACTCCCACCCCGACCGCGGAGCCGGAGCCGACCGAAACGCCGGCCACGCCGCCCGCGACGCCAGTGGCGACGCCTTCAACCGGGGCCACGCCGGAGGCTTCGCCCTCGCCCGCGGGGCCGGCAACCGCGACTCCCTCTTCCACCGCCACGCCGTAACGAACGGCATATCCAGAAGAAGAACGGTCCTGGCCAGGACCGTTCTTCTCGTTACGTCGTGGTGATCGTCCCAGCGATCAGCGGGTGGAGGCATCCCAGCGGAAGAAGCGGATGGCGAAGGCCATGGCGACGGCGAAGATTCCAAGCAGCACGGCCAGGTCGGTCCAGATCGCCTCCAGGCCCCTGCCGTACATGATCGGATCGCGCAACGCGTTGACGAGATATCTCAACGGCAGCACCTCGACGATCGGTTGCAGCCAGGTGGGCATGGCGCCGACGGGGAAGAACACGCCAGAGAGGAAGAGCATCGGGAAGGTAATGAGGTTGGCGTAGCTGGCGGCGGCCTCGGTGTTGCGGGCAACCGACGAGATGGCGTAGCCGATGGCGAGGAAGGCCAGGCTGCCGACCAGGATGGCGAGGATGATCACCAGCCAGTTGCCGCGAACCGTGAGGCCCCAGACCAGTTTGGCCAGCAGCATGAGGATGGCGCTGGTGGCGAAGATGACGCAAATCTGGGAGACGATACGGGCGAGGATGAACTTCCAGAGCGCGAACGGCGTGACCTTGATCCGGCGGAGGATGCCCTTCTCGCGGAACGAGGTGAAGGCGGTGGAGAGGCCGATCACCCCGGCGTTCATGATGCTCATGGCGAGGATGCCGGGCACGAAGAAGTCGATGAAGGTGATGTCCTGTGTGGAGAACGGCCGGAGAACGATCGGGATGTCGGAGGGGTCGCCGAGAATCTGGTAGAGAACGTTCTGCACGGTGGACTGGGCGATGCCGCCGGTGGGGCCCCCCTGCTCGTTGTAATAGAAGACGATCGGCGTATCGACGCCAATGGTTTCGGGGATGACGAGCACCACCTGGCGGTCATTCTCATCCAGGGAGGAGAGTTCATCCTCCTCGGTTCCGAAGTGGAGGTTGAAGGCTTCGACGGTTTCGAGCCCGGCGACGATCTGCTGGCCGGACTGGCTTTCGGCCCCAATCACACCGATGTCGAAGGTGCTGAGGGAATCGTTGCCGAAGATCGCGCCGAAGATGAGGATGAAGATGGCCGGAAACGCGAGGTTCCAGAAGATGGCCTGGCGGTTACGGACGGTCATCTTCAGGTTGGCGACGACCATGGCCAAAAAGGAGTTCATGGGTTGATGTGTTCCTGGATGCTAGGCGGCGGGTCGGTGGACGGTGGATGACCGGCACGGAACCAGCCACTCCGGTGTCTCAGGATTCAGGTGGGTCGTTGTCCTTGCTGGAACGGTTCCAGGCTTCGAAGGCGATGCCGAAGATAACGCCAATAATGATGCCGATGGGGATGTTGTCCATGGCGACGCCGATGCCTACGCCAATGGCGATGCCGATGGCGATCCAGGCGCCGGTGTACGAGTTTTTCATCGGTGAGTTCCTTCCTGGTCAGGCTGCGCGGCGACGACCACGTTTGGCGGGCGCCTCTTCTTCCCCGGCCGGTGCTTCGTCGGTGTCCTCGTAGGCCCGGCCGGTGTGGGCGAGGAAGACATCCTCAAGGGTGGCGCGGGTGCTGCTGAGGTCGTCCAGCACCACCTGGTTGGCGGCGGCGAGTTCGAGCAGGGCGGTGATGGTGGCCTGGGCGTTGCTGGTTTGCAGGCGCAAGCGGGGCGGGGTTTCAGTGAGCGAGAGCGCGGCGGAGACCACGCCCGGCAGGGTCCGCGGGGCGTCCTCGGAGATGGTGCCTTCGGCGATCGAGGCGCTGACGGTGGCTTCCAGGTGGAGGTCGCGGATGAGGTTGGCGGGGGTGTCGCAGGCGATCACCTTGCCGCCATCCATGATGGCGATGCGGTCGCAGAGGACTTCGGCTTCTTCCATATAGTGCGTGGTGAGGACGACGGTGGTGCCGGCCTTGCGGACGCCGAGGATGGTTTCCCACAGGCTACGGCGGGCGTGGGGATCGAGGCCGGTGGTGGGCTCGTCGAGGAAGGTGACCCGCGGGTTGTTGACGAGGGCGAGGGCGATGGAGAGGCGTTGCTGCTGGCCGCCGGAGAGTTCTTCCACGCGGGAACCGGCCTTTTCCTCGAGGTTGACCAGCCTGAGCAGCTCAGGCGCGCGTCTGGCGGCGTCTGGCACGTCGTAGAGATTGGCGAAGAGTTCGATCAGTTCGCTGGCCGAGAGGTAGGGAAAGAGGGCGGTGGTCTGGAGCTGGACGCCGATGATCTTGCGGACATCGTCGGACTGGGCGATGGCGTCGAGGCCGTCGAGGCGGATGGAGCCGCCGTCGGGTTTGCGGAGACCTTCGATCATTTCGAGGGTGGTGGTTTTGCCGGCGCCGTTGGGTCCGAGGATGCCGAAAATCTCGCCTTCGTGGACCTCGAGGTCGATGCCATCGACGGCGGTGTGGGTTTTGTAGCGTTTGGTGAGCTGGCGGGCTTCGATGATGAGGGACATGGGGTGGAGCTGACTCCTGGGTGCGAGTTGGTGGCCGGGTTCGGAGGGACTCCTTCGCGGTGTTCCGGGTGTAGGTTACCGCACCCGCCCGGTGTGAACGTTGATGTTGTGCCGCACCGGGCGGCCTGCGGAGCGTGCCTCCCGGCTGTGGACGCGGTCGCGATCATGCGAGGTGACGGCCCGTTTTCGACTGTAGGCGGGCGTCGTCAACCAATCGTCAAGGATGACGGTGTGGAGGAGGTTTGGCGAACGCGCCTGGGCTGGCTAACAATCGACCAAGGTATGCGGGAGGGGGCTACAGACTTCGGCGACGGACCTCGCTCCAAACGCGGCGCGGCCGGAGCCGTAGCCCCGTACATTGGGATGTGGCGCGTGGCTTGGGGTGGTGCGGGCTTTGACAGGCACGAGGCATGCCACTACTGGGTGGGGCTTGTGACGGCGTGGGTGGGTTCGGGGGTAAGGGCCCGGGTGGCACGCGCGGCTCTGGACTAGACGATGCCTTCGCGAACGGCGACGGTCGCCGCCTCGACGCGGGTCGTGACCCCCAGCTTCGCGTACACCTCATTGGTCTGGCGGGAGAGTGCTTCCAGGGTGAGCCGCAGGTCGTCGACGATTTCGCGATCGGTCTTCCCCTCGGCGACCAGCCGCAGGATGTCGATCTCGCCCGCGGATAGCGCGGGTGTGCTGGCTGATACGGCGGAGATCGATCGTGGTCCCGGTTCCCAGGATCGGCCCTCAACCAGGGCGGCCTCGGTGGTCTGGCCGTGTCCTCTGGCCCAATGCTTCCGGTAGACCGGTTCGCCAAGAGCCTGGGTGATCGCGGCCACACGTTCTTCGTGCTCGCCGGGGTGGGATTCCTGGCGTGGAACGTGATGCCTCGCCATCGCGCCATCGACGACTCCAATGCACCAGGCCGCGTGTTCTGGGTCTCCAAGATCCAGGGCGATGTCGGCGACCACATCGAAACACGAGGCCGAGGAAACAAGGTCGCCAATGTGTTCGAATGTGTCCTGCGCTTCCCGGATGTGGTCCAGGGCGATCAGCGGTTGGGATTTCGACGCTTGCGCGAGGCTGACAAGACTTCGCGCGATCATCGTGCCATCGCCCATGTCCCGGGATACCTGGAGAGACTCCCTGATGAGTGACGCCGCCCGATCCGCATCGCCGCGCTTTTGCGCGATTTCGGCGAGAGACAGGAGACGCACCGGCTGGTCCCGTTTGCTGCCGAGTGCGTTCGTGAAACTGGACGACATGAGCAAGTGTTCTTCCGCGCGATCCAAATCCCCGGTCGATATCAGCATGTATCCCAGGTTGCCTTCGGCGAGCGCCCGACCCCAGGGCCACTCAAGCGCGCGGGCCAGCTTGGCCGCTGACTCGAAGAGCCGCTGGGCGTTCTCCCATTCTCCAAGGATAGCGGCGACACTGCCCATATTGAGCTGTACGGACTCAAGGAGGTAATCGTCCCCGATTTCCTGGGCGATGGTGATGCATTCCCCGGCCGCTTCATGGAACTCGGCGAATTCGCCGCGATACGCGTGTGTGGTGCCCAGGCAAATCAGCGCAAGGGCAAGATTGCGCGAGTCCGCCAGTGCCCGGAAGATGCCAACGGCTTCTCGCAACGCCTCCAGGGACCGTTCGGTATCGCCCTGGTGGGCCGATACGATACCGAGTCCGGTGAGCGCCTGGCCTCGCGCGGGAGACTGGTCCTGGGCGGCGGGGTGCGCCAGGATTTCCTCCCACTGGTCGCGGGCCTCGGTATAGAATCCCCTGATCCAAAGGTAGAACCAGAGCGATCCGGAAATTTCCAGCGCATCGGCGATACGTTCATATGCGATGAGCCACGATACATGATCGTGCAGATTCTCGTGCTCAGCGGCAATCCGGTTGAGCCACTCGACTTGATCCGCATTCATCATCAGGCCGGCGCCAATAAGGGCGAGGGGCTGGTAGCAGGCACGATGCGCGGCATCGCGAACACCGCCGGTCTCCCCTTTTTCCGCCAGTTGCTCGAGGCCATACTCACGAATGGTTTGGAGCATGAGATACCGGGGACCAGCATGGGGATCATCGGTCGATCGCAGCAGGCTATTGGCAACCAGCGCATCCAGGCCGTCGAGGATGGTCGAGGAGGTCAGGCCGTCACACACGCCGATCAGGGACTCGGCCATTTCGAGCGTGCATCCGGCGACGAAGATCGAGATCCGCCGGAAGATCATTTGCTCGACAGGTGTCAGGAGTTCGTAGCTCCAGGCAATCGCATCGCGCATCGTTTGTTGCCGGATGGGAGCATCCCGCCGGCCGCCGGTCAGGAGCGGCAGTTTTCGGTCGAGTCGCGGTAGCAGCGCCCCTGGCGTAAGTATCCGGATGCGGGCGGCGGCAAGTTCGATCGCGAGCGGCAAGCCGTCCAACCGTGTGACCAGCTCGACCACGGCCTCCCTGTTGTCGTCCGTCAATGCGAATGAGGCATGCGCCGCCTGGGCACGATCAAGGAACAGCGCGACGGCGTCCACGCGGGCTAGATCGGACACATTGGTGATCGAGGTGACGTTTGGCAGGGCGAGCGGCGACAGGACGATCACCTGCTCGGCCGCGATACGGAGCACGGCGCGGCTGGTGGCGAGGATCGTCATCGCCGGGCAGCGCGCGAGGAGGATGGCGACTTCCGGCGCGGCTTCAATGACCTGCTCCAGATTGTCGAGCACCATCAGGAAGGAGCGTTCCTTCAGTGCCACCGCCAGAACATCGATCAAGGGGCGGTCTGGCGCCGGCACGATCCCCAGGTGTGAGGCGATTGCCGGGAGCACCAGTTCTGGCTCCTGGACAGGCGAAAGATCGATGAAGACCACGCCGCCGGGGAGCTCTCGTGCAATTCGATGCGCGGCCTCGAGGGCGACGCGTGTTTTTCCGACGCCGCCCGGGCCAGTCAGCGTCACCAACCGCGTGCTGTTTTCCTGGAGGACGGTGGCGATCTGGTCGATTTCCGCTATTCTCCCGATGAGCGGGGTTGACGGGACCGGAAGGTCCGGCCAGGTGGATGGGGACGGGTGATCGTTGGCGTGGGCTCCGCGCGCCGCGAGCAGCGCGGCTCGATCGGCATCGGACAGGTTAAGCGCCTCGGCGAGCATGGCGACGGTTTCCAACCGGGGTGTCGACCGGGCACCCCGCTCGAGGTCGCTCACGCCCCGAATGCTCAGACCGGCACGCTCCGCCAGCAGCTCCTGCGACAGGGCCGCCGTCTCTCGATACTGGCGGAGTAGCACTCCGAACGCGGAAGATTCGCGGCCACGCACGACACACACCACCTTGTCTCTATTCGGAACTTCGTGCCTCCTTCCGCACAAAATATCACATCTTGCGCCAAATAACGTGATTTCACCGGTATCGCGATTGCGTGACCAGTGCGTGGGCTGTGCGTGTGGAGCCGGACCCCCGCGGGCGGCAGGATGGATGCAGGTCCGGCGCCTTGCCGGAGGCAGCAAGGAGTAGACGCGATGGGCATTCTGTTCACCACGCGCCAACGCTCTCCGCCAGTGTCCCTCGAAATGGACACGAATCTTCACCACATCAACATGAGGAGACACGAGATGAGTGAGCACAGTCCAGCCGAGTTGACCACCCACACCCAGCGGACATCAAGGCGCGCCATTCTCCGGGGAGTGGCGGGCGGAGCCGCCACGGCGCTGATCGCGGGGGGATGGCATGTGGTCGCCGCGAGTCCACATGCGTTCCAGGGCTCCACCGCCAATCCAGACGGAAATGGTCCGCTGAGCATCGTTTTCGTCTTTGGTCATCCGGATGATCCGGAGGCGTTCGAGGACCATTACCTTACCACGCACGTACCGATGGCGCTGAAGATGCCGTTGTTCCAGCGACTGGACAGTTGCAAGGCCGTCGCCGATGCGAACGGCGACCCGCCGGCCTTCTATCGCATAGCGACGATGAGCTTCCTGAGCCAGGATGACATGGAGGCTGCTCTTACCTCGCCACAAGGAATGGACGCCTTCGCCGATGTCGCCAACTTCGCGACCGGTGGTGTCACCGGCACCATCGTGCATGATCTCCAATCCCGTGAGCGTGAATTCGTCTCCCCCCTTTCCTGGGACGATCCCCGGGAACCCTGAGTTCGGACCGGGACATCAAGCGGCATCGAACGCGCACGGCATCAACGGTCAGTCAGACCAATTGTGTGGCCATGACGATACGCGGTGGTGGTGCCTCACCGGCGGAGGCCCACCGCCGCGTTTCGTTGTACGCAAGAACGAGAACGTCGTGATCTCTCGTCATGGCGTCACGCTCTGGGAACCAAGATGCCTCTCGGGCTTCCGTACTGGTGCATGGAATGGGAGCTCGTGGCCGCTGACCGTTGATTCATGGTTGAGATCATGTACGATGGTTTGGAATTTGGGACGGAACTTCAAGTAAATCGGCATCATGGTACGCCGTTGAGGGCGCTATGAGGCTATATGGCAGACGCTGCTTGCGACCTGAGGGTTGGCCGACGGCACTGAGAGTGACATGAAACTCAAGAAGCTTGAACTTCGATCATTTCGATCATGCAGTGCTACCGCAGTTCACTTTGAGGAGGACTTGACGGTTCTGGTTGGTGAGAATGGGTCCGGAAAAAGCAACATCATCGATTCGATCAGGTTGGCAATCAATCCAACATCGGGCAATCGTCAGTATTACTTTGATGGAACGCGAGATCTTGATCGGGGAATGAGCTACGGATCTCCGATTAGGATAACGCTCAGGTTCGAAGAGCTGACTGATATTGAGAAAGCTATATATATCCCCCAACTGGTTGATCGAGCTGATGATCTGGTCTTGGGAACCATTTTTGATACCAAAGATACCTTGCCCAGGCGATTTCGCCTTCGGCGATGTGTGGGCGAAGCGGCTGTGCCAGACCCCGAGCCTGACAATCGTGATCGAATTTCATGTGTCTATCTACCTCCCCTTAGAGATGCAGTAAATGCACTGGACTCCCATGATGGGAATCGAATCGCTGAAATTATGAAGTCTCTGGCTCAGGACGAGCAGCTGACAGAGTTTGTTGATTCAGGAAATAGGGCTGTCAAAGATTTGGCTTCCGGTGATCTGCCCACAAAGGTTAAGGAGACAATCCAGGAGCACCTCTCGCAATTGACGCACGCCACCAGTGAGCAGACGCTGACTCTGAATCCTCAAGAACAGACAGTGGAGCGGCTGGCGCGTATGCTGCGAATGAAGATGGCGGATTCAGGTGTAGATCCCGGTGACCTTGGTTCCTCAGGTCTAGGCTATGCGAACCTTCTCTATATAGCCTCGGTGGTGATCGAACTGGAGCGAGCCAGAGAGTTTGACCTGCTTCTGTTGCTAGTTGAGGAGCCGGAAGCACACTTACACCCTCAGTTGCAAAATGTACTTCTCACCTATCTTCAGGCTCGGGCGAGCGCGAGCTCCAAATCTGAGCCACCAGCGGGTTCCTTGGAGCCGGCTGGTCGAATTCAGGTCGTCGTCTCCACTCATTCGCCAAATATCACCAGTGCAGTCTCGAGCAGGCATGTAGTTGTTGTGAGGAGAACAGTAGATGGGTCAGGTAAGCATGTAACATCAACCGCGAGCTTGACAGAACGGATTACCAATATACGTGACAGAAGAAAGCTGGATCGGTATCTGTCCGTTACTCGATGTTCTCTCCTTTTTGCCAAGAGGGTAGTGCTGGTCGAAGGTATCGCGGAGGCGCTAATGCTGCAAACGCTAGCAAAGGATTGTGTGTTTAGAGAGGTTGATGGTGAAACGGATGAGCATCGACTTGCCCGCGAGAGATTCCTGGCTGCGACAATTGTGAGTATTGACGGGGTTGATTTTGCCCCGTATCTCCAGCTTCTTCTGGGTGGCGACGATCCCATCGTAGAGAGAGTCGCTGTCATCACAGATATGGATGCCAAACGCCAGGGCCAAAGGCGAAAGGAAACTTATCTCAGTGCCTACAGTGATAGCGTGAGCTGTGGCGTGCTCCAAGTGTTCACCAATAGGTTGTCACTCGAGCCTGATCTGTTTTCTGAAATCGACAATGCCGAGATTTTGAGGGATGCATACCTGGCACTTCACCCCAGAAGTGCCGGCAAGTGGGACAGCATGGTTGAGAATGCACCTAGCGACCCGGATGCGAGAGCGGCTCACTTCGCCGAAGCAATGACGTGTAGTGAACAGTCTGAACGGATTGATTTCGGAAAGGGAGATCTTGCTCAAGTAATCGCTGAAAAGATCGAGGACGGAGTTAGTCCATTTCAAATCCCCTCCTACCTTCGGGAGGCTATCCAGTTTGTTGTGAGAGCGTGAGGAATTGACTGTGCAGGAACTTGATCTCACACATGAACAGGCGAGATTGCTTGGCGAAGGGGCGTTTGCGGTCAATGCCTGTCCCGGGTCGGGCAAGACACTGGCGATCGTTCGTCGGTTTGTGCTGAGGGCGGAGACAGCCAATCGTGGTATTGGCTTGTTGTCCTTCACGAATAAGGCTATTGATGAGATTCGTGAGCGCACTTCGGTTAATCCAGGTGTGACAAGGCCTCCCCATTATGTGGGAAATTTCGATAGTTTTATTCGTCATTTCGTGGTGACGCCAGAGTTTGTTCGAAGTCAGGGGTATATGCCTAATTATTGGAGATCATGGGAGGATATGAGTGAGGGTGTCACTGTCCGACTGGGAAGAGGCGGCGGACTGGGAATATGGAACTTTCGTTGGGATCAGAACGGGGGAATATATCTAGCAGAGGAGTCGCTTAGTTATGAGGAGGGGATTTACTGGAGAAGCGTGAGGAACGAGCCCAATGCAAAGAGTAGAATTGAGCGTTATGCCAAAAGGGTGATAGATTCGTTCATGAGCGTTGGGAATATGGACGCGGCAGCAGCGCGAGCAATGGGTATGCGCATACTACGGGGGGAGAGAGGAAAAGAGCTGCTGCAGAAGCTGTCTCTGAGGTTTGAGGAAGTAATTGTGGATGAGGCTCAGGATTGCGATCCTAGCGAACACGCCGTTCTCGAAATGTTGCAGGAGGCAGGCGTAGCACTTGTAATGGTCGCAGACCCGGATCAGCAGATTTTTGGATTCAGGGGCGTAGCGGAAGGAGCGTACGATGAGTTTGTGCGTTCGTGGCCGGAGGACAAAAAGCTGAGCTTTACGCGTAATTTTCGTTCGAGTTCGGAGATTTGCTCGCTGGTGTCGTCACTCTGTTCGTCGGGACGAAACACGGAGTCAGAGTTCGGTGCCGACGGCAGCATAGCCGTTCTAGCTGGTTCCAGCGGGTTTCAGCGCACGAAGTTTGTGGAGATCATTGCTGAACGGAAGCTGGCTACACATAAAGCGATCGTTTTGGCTAATAGGAAGAAGGATGCGAGGGAGTTGGCGGGAGGGCCGTCTACAAATAGGGGGTCACGAGCGAAGGTGGCGAGAGTGTTGCTCGCCGCATCTTTAATCCAGGATCAGGGGTTGAGCTCTCGTGAGCGATGCGATGCGTTGTTGGCTTTGGAGAGTCTGGTGCTGGACACTGTTGCATGGCCGAAAGAGTTGGCGGGAGCAGAGACTAGCAGGAAGTTACAGCATTTGGGATTAAGTCGTGATTGGCTAAGAGTGGTGGCAGCAGGACTGCTGAAGGTTGTAGTAAATGCCGCGGGACGTTCGGAATGCGGGGCTTCCGTGAGATCGTTCTTATTGCAAGAGTTTAGTGCGAGAAATATTCAGACTATTGATCTCTCAGCGAGTTTCAGAGCGGTGAGCGAAGATATTTGGACAGAATGGACAACCGTCCGTGAGGTCGCTGATGGAACGTTGAAATACCAAACGATTCATAGTGCGAAGGGCGGACAATGGGAGAGTGTGCTCCTTCGTTTGGAAGGCAGTCATGGCATTAAGGCGCTTAGAGATTGGCACAGTGGGATTGCGTCTGAAGAACGGCGGGTGCTCTATGTAGGAGCAAGTCGCCCGGAGCGGTTTCTTGCTTTGGCCGTTGGACAGCCAAATCTGCCTTTGCTAAGAGATGTACTTGAACGAGATGCGATCCCATTCAGTTTGATCGAAGAAGTATGACGGTTATCGACGAAGGGCGGCAGCCACTCCCAAAGATTTACTATTTCAGCATACCAAGCGCGCATGGGAGCACCGCCTGACGGCGGAAGGACTTCGTCCGGGGATGCCGAGCTTGCGAGGCATGACGACATTATTTGCGTGGACGTGGCGTGCGGTTTGAGGTGGTGTGTTTTGACGGGCACGAGGCCCGTCACTACTGGGTGGGGTTTGTGTTGACATGACAAGTGGCCTGCCCAGACCTGTTCGCCGATTCCATGTGGGATAATGCTTCCCATTGGATAGTGTCGTTTCGCCAGGGAGTACACGCGCGTGGTCAGGATCGGAAACTCGGAACTGGAAATCTTCCCGCTGTCGCTGGGCGGGAATGTGTTTGGCTGGACCGCCGATGAAGCGGCGTCGTTCGCGGTGCTGGATGCGTTCGTCGATGGCGGCGGTGACTTCATCGACACGGCCGATGTGTACTCGGCGTGGGTGCTGGGGCATGCCGGTGGCGAATCGGAGACGGTTATCGGCAACTGGCTGGCGGCGCGGGGCAATCGCGACCGCGTCGTGATCGCGACCAAGGTGGCTTCCCACGCGGAGGCGCCGGGCGCGTCGCGGGCGAGCATCGAGAAGGGCGTGGAGGCATCGCTGCGGCGTCTGCAAACCGACTACATCGACCTGTACTACATCCACCGGGACGACGCGGAGACGCCGCTGGAGGAGACGATTTCGGCGCTGGACGACCTGGTGAAGGCCGGCAAGGTGCGGGCGATCGCGGCGTCGAACTTCACGGCCGAACGGCTGGAGGCGGCGCTGGCGGTGTCCGACCGGGCCGGCGCGGCCAAATTCGTGGCGCTTCAGCCGCATTACAACCTGGTGCATCGGCACGAGTACGAAGGCGCGCTGGAAGCGGTGGTCGCGAACCATGGCCTGTCGACGATTCCGTACGCGTCGCTGGCGAAGGGATTCCTGACCGGAAAGTATCGCGATGGCAACGAGGCGGGCGATACGAGCCCCCGGGCGAGCGGAGCCCGGGCATACCTCGATGATCGGGGCCGGAAGGTGCTGGATGCGCTGGACGAGATCGCCGCCGCGCACGATGTTCCCGTGACGGCGGTGTCGCTGGCGTGGTTGCGCCAGCAGCCAACGGTGGCCGCGCCGATCGCGAGCGCGTCGACCGTGGAGCAGGTGCCATCGTTGCTGGCCGGGGCGCGGCTGGAGCTTGCGGCGGACGAGGTGGCGCGGTTGACAGCGGCGTCGGAGCAGACGGTCGCCGTGTAGGCGGTTTCACTGGAAAGCGGACGTATGAGCAAGGGGAGGGCGCGCGTGCCCTCCCCTTGTTGCGTGCGTTAGCGGCGGCGGAGATGCAGCGCCGCGCCCGCGAGGAGGAGCGTGACCAGCGCCAGCGTGATCGACCCGAGGTTGCTTGAGCCGGAGCTTTCCGGAACAGTCGCGCCGGTGCTTGGCAGGGCCTTCACCGGGGGTGCGGTTGGGGTGACGCCGGGGTCTGGGGCGTCGTCTTCGGCGACGAACGGCAGGTAGGTGATGGGGCCGTGCGGACCATCCTCGATGGTTATGACCGAGCCGAAGTAGATGTAGCCGTCGGGGATGTTCTCATCGCCCGCGATGAACTCGAGGTCGGCGTTTACCGGAACCTCCATCTGGCAGGTTAGGGTTTCCGTGCCCGGGGTGGTGACGCACATGCCGAGCGTTTCGCGGGTATTGCTGTCCACGGCGGTGATGGTGACATCGCCAAGCCGGTCGCCGAATTCCTCGCATTCGCTATCGATGCAGAGGACGGCGGCCACGGAGATCTCCTGGTACTCGGGTTCCGGCTCGTTGGTTGGTTGCTGCTCGAGCGGGATGAATCCCACGTAGGTGATGGAGCCGAAGGCGCCGCCGGATACGCCCATCAGCGAGCCACGGTATTCGTAACCCTCGGGAACCTGGGATTCGTCCCACGAGAGGGTCCACTGGGCGTCGACGGGGATGGTCGCCAGGCAACCTTCGTAGTCGGTGCTGGCGTCCGTGACGCAGGAGTCGATGAGGTCGCCGGTGTTGATATCGACCACGTTGATGGTGAAATCGGGAATGCGCGGGCCGAATTCGAGGCAACTCCGGTCGATGCAGAGCAGCGCGGCGACCTTTTCCTCGTAGGTCTCTGGGTCGCCGGCATCGTCCTGGGCGGACGCGGGCAACAATGGAAGAGAGAACAGGGCAAGCAGGATGAAGACGGCGAGCCTTGCGGCTCGCGGGGTGGACAGGCAGGGCATCGAACGCTCTCCATGGGCTAGAACGTGCGTCGCGCCCCAGCACGACGGCATCCGCGGGCAGGTTGCTTCCCCCTGAACTTCGAATGCACGGGCCCATGTATTCGAGGCTCTCCCGGTTCTGGAACGAGCCATATGTCACGTTGGTTTCGCCCATGCCCATGGGGATTTGGCGGAGAGGCCAACCTCGCCACCGAACGCGATTACCCGATTCCCACGCCAAACCACACCGAACCCCACGGAGCCTGACCGCCGCGGAACCCATTCTGGAGTGCTCCTCTCAACCGCCTATGCTCCACCGCACCGTCCCATGCACCAGTACGGAAGCCCCAACCGGCATCCTCGCGAACTTCCCCATGCGACACATGCCGGTGTGTGGGCTTCCCCACGTAACTCGCCTCTCTACGCCGTCAACCGCCACTCCTCGCGCATCGGCACGCCGGTGTTCGGGTACTTGATCGGTGTCTTCCCCGGTTTCCCGGGCTCACCGGTGCAGTTGTAGACCTTCACGATGGTCTCCTCGCCTTCGACCACGTTCAGCCAGTTCCCATCGTCCGAGAGCCCGTCGCTGGTCATCTGGCACCACTCCCGGTCTCGTTCATCCAGCCAGTACTCCCCGGCGTCGAGGTCGTTCCAGGTGTAGGAGCCAGCCGCGCCAGTCGTCCCGTTGGCGATGATCTCCCAGGCGTCGCCATTCCACCAGGCCAGGTCGAAGCCCTGCCCACCCTCGTATACCTCGCAGTCGACCTCCGAGACGTAGACCTGGGTGGCGCAGGTGTACTTGATGACGGTGAGGGAGCCATCCGGATCGTGCGGCACGTTGTACCAGTGGCAGGTGATAGTCTCGTCGGCACCAATCTCGATGGTCAGCGGGGGTCCCACGGAGAGCGGGGTGGGCCGCAACTCGCCCATCATCTGGCCGTAGCAATCCCAGACGAAGACGAGCCCGATCCCCTCCGGGACCTGCTCGGTAACCGTGTAGGACCCCGGTTCGAGATCGCCGAAGACCACGCCGTATTGCACGCTGTCGCCGGTGGCGGACTGCTGCTGGTAGCCGTTCGGACTGGTGGCGGTGAAGACGATGCCGTTCGGCCCCTCGGCGCACTCCGCCTTCGGATCGGCGTTCCAGGCGTGCGGATCGTAGCCTTCGGGACAGGTGTGCTTGACGATGGTGAGGTCGCCGTGCTCGCCCGGAATGTTGTAGACGAGGCAGATCCAGTCACCGGTCCGCGTGAGTTCGAACGCGATGTGGCCGCCGGTGGAATCCATCATGGGTCGTTCGGTGTAGGTGTAGTTGCAGAAGACGACCGGTTCCCCATACCCGGTGGGGATGTATTCCTGCAGCGTGACGGGACCAAGCGGGACATCGGACCAGGTGTACTCCCCGCCGGCATCGGTGACGCCCATGGCCGATCCGTGACCGTGGGTAATGCGGAACTCGATGCCGGAGGCGAGGGCGCAGGTTTCCATGTAGAAGGACTCGTCCCCGCCGATGGACGTTCCCTCCGGGCACGCGTACTTGATGACGGTCACGGTCGCGGTGTCATCTCCGGCGGCCATGCTGAACCAGACGCAGGCGCCGGTGTCGCCGGGAGCCAGCGTGTAGGTGAACGTCCCGTTGACCGTGGGAACCAGCTCTTGCACGGCCTGGACGAAGCTCATGGTCGCGGGGTCGAGCACGGAGCAGTAGACGATGGGCTCGCCATACCCCTCGAGAAGCTCTCCGGTGATCTGGAGTTCGCCGGGAGGCACTGGGTCGAAGCCGGCCCGTCCAAGTCCATCGGTGAGTTTGGTCTCGGAGAACTGACCATCGCCAGTCACCATGATCGTGAGACTCGGATGACGGCCGCATGAGGTCTGGAGTTCTTCGTACGAGAGCGATGAGGCTCCGGCGAGGCCGGTGCAGTCGCGGGCGGCAAGCAGGAAGACCGCGTCCTCCCCGGCCGGTTCTTCCGTGGGTTGCTCGGTGGGCTCCTCCGTGGGCTGCTCAGTCGGCTGTTCCGTGGGTTCCTCTGTTGGTTGCTCAGTAGGCCCTTCGGTCGGTTCCTCTGTCGGTTCCTCCGTTGGCGCATCTCCATCCACTTCCGGCACGTTGACCCAAGCGCAGTGAAGGGAGTCGGCGGCGCTGTAATCAAGGGTCACGGCGTTTCCGTTGGTGACTGGAAGATCGAAGTAGCCAGCTCCGAATTCCGCGTCGTCTTCCAATTCCAGCAGGTCGATGGTGTACGCGCAGAAGACGACAGGTTCCCCGTATCCGGCCGGTACATTCTCGGCGATCGTGATCGGGCCGGCTGGAACCTGGTCGAAGTCCACGATAAGAATGCCCTGGTCAATGTCGTTGATTGCCTGCGTCGAACTGTAACCATCGGCGGTGAGCGTGAATTCAACCAGCCTGGTCTCATCCGCGGGGGGCGTCAGGCAGGTTTCGGAAATGTCGATCAGGGAGGCGTTGTGGGCGTCGAAATCTTCCGGACAGAAGGCCTTGTTGATGACGACCAGGCCCGGCCTGGTATCCGCATACTCGTTGAACCAGTTGCACCGCAGGATTTGGCCATCCGTGAGCGTCGCGGTGAACGAGTTGGCCTCGAAGGCGATGGGTAGCGCGGTTCTGCTGTTTGCCGCGGGGTCCTCCACCACGCATTGCGTGGCCATCGGGCGGGCGGTGGCGGAATCTGGCTCGGCCACGGTGACCTCGCCGGAGGGTACACCCGTGGCCGTGTAGACGTTGCCGCCCTCCGCGATGAGGGGTGTCTGGTACGCGCCGTTGCTGGCCGTGAAGTCAATTACGCCGGGCTCGGCGTCGCATTCCGTTGGGATATCGCTCGAGTCGAGGGCGGTCAGGTCTGCCCAGGGCGCGCAAAGGTATTTGGTGACGAAGATATCGACCGTGGGATCAGGATGCTCGGCATCGGCCAGGACGTTGAACCACTGGCAGTCCCAGGTGTAGCCGCCAGCGAGCGGGTGGCTGCGGGCGAAGTCGTCGCTCACATCGGCTGGGCGGAGATAGGGGCCGGCCGGGACATCGGCGCTGCCGTAATTGCAGAAGACGTGGACCGGGCCGTAGCCGTCTGGCGTGGTCTGGACGACGGTGACGAGGGCGCCAGGCTCGACCTCGTGGTCGAAGTGACCGTTCGAATCGGTCACCGGACGCTCGTACGGTCCTTCGATCTCGCTGTCGTAGGTTTCGAACTGGATGTTGGCGCCCGGCAGGTCGCAGACGAGCCGGAACTGGTCGTAGGTCGCCGTGGCTGGATCGAACGGCAGCGTGGGCGGGCAGAGGTGGTTGTCGACCGAGACGGTGGGAACGCCGGAGGTGCCGACGGTGAACCAGATGCAGCGTTCCACCGCGGCGCCAGCGGTTGGGGTTTCCACTGTCGTCTGGAAGCCAAAGTCGGCCGGCGCCACCGTCAGCACGCCGTTGCCCTGGTCGCAGGTGGCGAACTGGGCGCCGAGCCCCGAGGGAACATCGCGGGTGATGGTGATCGGCGCATCCATCGGCACATTGTCGAAGAAGACGCGCCACGATCCGTCGCTGGGGGCGGTGGTTTCGGAGTAGCCAGCGCCATCGGTGGCGGTGAAGGTGACGCCGGGTTCGCCGGGGATGCAGTCGCCCATATCGGCGATGGTGAAGGTTTCGAAGGTGTAGCCGGGCTGGCAGAGCAGCACGTGCATGTCGATCTCGCCGGTCTGGCCGCCGGTGAGCATGAGCGGCCCGACCAGCATTGGCGGATCCACGGGGTTGTCGGGAGGGGTTCCGGGGTCATCGAGCCCACCATCGTCCGATTCGCCTTCGGGGATGTTGAACCAGAGGCAGGTATAGGTGTCTCCGGAGCCATCGATGGTGATGTCGGTCTGGGTGCCCAGGTCGCCAAAGGTGAGGAGTTCCTCGTACGGACCCAGGGCGCCAGTCGCGTCCGCCTGGGCGCAGTACACCACGGAGCCGTCGTACCCATCGGGCATGTTCTCCTCGATCATGACCGGTCCGGGCGGGACATCGTCGACCACAAGCATGCCATCGTCATTGGTTGGCTGGCGGGTTTCGAGCCCATCGGCGCTGAGGGCGAACCCAACTCCCGGCATCGGCTCGTCGCACTCGGCGATGAGGGTTTCGACGCTGGCGGAGGCGGCATCGAATTCCGGCGGGCAGGCGAACTTCTCGATCACGAGCTGGGAATTCGCGGGAGCCTGCATGTTGAAGAAGTCGCACACAAGCTCGTACGAGGGCGTGGGCCAGTATCCGGGGATCTCGTGGATCTCGAAGCTCACCACGCGCTCGTTCTGGGGGCTGCCCTTGAACTGGATGGCGGCCTCGGGGACCCAGCTGCAGAAGACGACCGGATCGTTATAGCCAACCGGCACTTCTTCGCTGATGGTGACCGTTTCGCCAGCGCCGAACTGGCGGGGAACATCGCGGAGGACCACGCTGGCGTTCGCCTTGACGCTCATGGCGTGCTGGAACCTGGCGCCGCTCACGGTGAACGCGGCGGCGGGTCCAGCGTCGTCGCAATCGACGAGCATCTCTTCATACGTCTTGTTGCCAGCATCGTACCCGGGTGGGCAATAGTGCTTGGCGATCTCGATGCCGCCATCCACGAGCTGGTTCGTCTCTGTCGCCGTTGGGGAGGGCGTTGGCGCCACCAGGTGTACGTCTTCGGTGGATGTGGCGAGCGGCGCGGTGGGTTCGACCGGCTCGGTCGCCGCTTCCGTGGCTGGTTCCTGAACTGGTTCGGTTGGCTCCTCTGGCACAGCCTCTTCGGTTGACTGGTCCTGGCTCATCTCTTCGGTCGTATCGGCTTCCTCGCCGTCCCGCGCCCGTGCCAGGTCCGCCGTGGCGATGCCTGGAATCAGCGGCGATCCAAGCATGATGGCCAGCAGGAACATCGCCAGCAGGGTGTGTGCCCTTGGGCCTCTACGTTTCGACAGCATGCGTACCTCCTCATCGAAGTCCCGTGTGCCCCAACCGCATGGCACGATCTTGTGAAAAACGTCCGTGTATCCAGCATGCCGGGGCGGGATTCCGCGGCCATCGGGAAAATCACGCAAGTCTTGGGGCATTTGGCGAGTTCCGGTGGTATCCATTACGTACGTGATCGACCTGGCGCGAGGGGCGTCTACGTAATGGAAATGCCCGGAACGACGGGCTTTTTGGGGCATTGGAGGGGTGGCGCGAAGCGGGTTTCGTGGCGGGCGGTGGCGCTGGAGCAAGGGCGACGCAACCTGGGAGAAGCCTGGCGAGCGGCTGGCCGCCTACCATGCCGTCACGGCGCCGCGAGGCGGCACAGGCGCATTGGCTATCGACCCATGGGGAGAGAAGGATCATGAACGCGGCATTCACCGGTATCGGCGCGATCAGCATGTTCACCGAAGACCTGGCGGCCACGAAGACCTTCTACATGGATGTGTTCGGCCTGAAGCCGCTCTTCGAGGACGAGAACGCCGTTGGCTTCGAGTTCGGCGGAGTTGTGCTGAACATGCTGAAGACGGAGGAGGCGCGTGGCCTGATCGCCCCCGCGAAGGTCGCCAGCCCGGATGCGGGCGCGCGCGTGCAGTTCACGATCGAGGTGGACGATGTCGACGCTGTGTGCTTCGAGTTGGCCAGCCAGGGCGTGGCGTTGATCAACGGACCTGTCGACCAGCCGTGGGGACGGCGGACGGCCTGCTTCGCCGACCCAAGCGGGCACAACTGGGAAGTGGCCCAGGTCATCGCGGGGTAGAGCACGCCGCGGTACAGTTGGGGTCTTCACAGCTACGCCACACGTCCGAGGTGGGTCATGGCTCCCCGGTAGCATCCATCCTGAAATCGACGGCCAGCACACCTGTGCATCCAGGAGGATGGGTCATGCTCACCATCGAAGTTGGTGGATCATCCGTTCAGGCAACCCTTTTCGAGAACAACGGCTTTCGCATCGTTCCCCTCTCCGAGCACCGGGACGACGAATGGGCGTACGCCGCGCCCGGCCTGGTTGACGGCGATCGTGTCCGTGGCGCCCATCACACCGGCTGGCTGGATGTCCTCGCCAGTGAGGAACTCGGCATGACCCAGCCTCCCCTGCTGGGAATGAACGACGCGGAGGCTTCGGCCCTGGGCGAGTGGGTGCTGCGGGGGAGGCCCGCCGGGAGGATGTTCTACGTGGTGATGGGCACCGGGATCGGCGGGATGTACGTCGAGGATGGCCGGCTGATCCCGGTCGAGTTCGGGCATTTGCCGGACTTTGGGCTTCGCTTCTGCGGCGGGTGTCTCAACTATTGCCTGGATGCCCAGATCGGCGGGCACGCCCTGCCTACCCCGCTGGGAGACGAGGACATCGAATACATCCTCAGGCTTCTGCGCGAGGCGATGGAGCGTGCGGACATCCAGGCCGACCTCATGGTGCTCGCGGGCGGCGTGAACAGGAGTTACCCGCGAATCAGGGACCGCCTTCAGCCGCTGGTGGGGACTCCGATCGTGGCATCCAGAACACCCGAAGGATTGAAGTCCGCCGCCCCGTTTGGGTTGCGGCATGCCATCCGCCTTCATACAGACTCCGTATGAAGACGGACCATTCCTGGGAGCGGCGGAGTTCATCTCCGCCAGGCAGCGGCGGTCCCGGAGGCGTCGATCCTGACCTGGGGTGTACCGTCCCATAAAGACGTTGCCTGCGTAGGGCCAGCCGTGTAGGGGTGGCCCAGAGCCAGTGCAGAGCGAAGCGTGGCATGGCCACCCGCCGAAGGCGAGCGTGTGGCTGCCCTTTCTCTATCCGGATTCCGTATGACTGGCCGGCGGCCGTATCCGCCGTTCTACAGCCAGGCGTCGAGGTAAGCGAGGACGGCCGCTCGCATGCCGGCGGTTTCGAGGTGACCGCAGGGATAGCGCAGGAGTTGCCATTTCTCCGGGGCATCGGCGGCGGCGTAGACCTCCTGCAGCTCGTCGTCGATCCTGTCTAGCCCGGCGACGGGGGTGAGGCGGTCGTGGATGCCGGCCAGCGAGAGATGTGGCCGCGGTGCGATGAGGGCGTTGATGCCGGCGGCGGTGAAGTGTTGGCGCAGGCGGGGCACGTAGTAGTACACGCCGTGTCCATCCAGGTTGCCGATCGCTTCGATCGCGTCGAAGTCGGTGAGGCAGCAGAGGTCGACGCAGACCTTGACGCGCTCATCTAGCGCGGCGAGCCACCAGGCCATGGTGGAGCCCATCGAGATGCCGAGTGTGGCGATGCGCTCCGCGTCCACATCGGGCCGGGAGACGAGATAGTCCATGGCGCGCAGGCTGTCGTAGACCATCATGCCCCACATCACCTGGCCGTCCCACAGCATCTGGCGGAAGATTTCGCCCTCGGACCGGCCGCGACGTTCGCCGAACGCCCAGGTGTCGAAGCAAAGCGCGGCGTAGCCCTTCTCCGTGAGGGCCTGGGCGTACGGCGGGTCCTGCAGTGCGGAGCGGCCGTCGATCAACTCGTCCTTGCCAAGCACGTAGTCGCCGCCGTGGGCATGGTTGTAGAGCACGACCGGCAGGGGGCCGGTGGATTCGAGCGGGCGGACGAAGTAGGCGGGAACCGGCTCGAGGCCGTTGAGTTCGAGGGTGAGCTTTTCGAGCATGTAGCCGTCGCGTTCCTCGCTGCCGATGACGTGGGCGGTGATCGGGCGGTCGCGGTCGGGCAGGTCGCCCATCAGGCTGAGCAGTTTCGCCCTGATCGGTTCCGAGTAGTTGATTCGTGCCTCGCCGCGTCCCATGTCGCCGTGTCCTCCCGAGAATCCCGTTCACATTCAATGCCGTCATTCTGGCGGGGAGTGGGCGTTGGCGCAATGGGTGGTGGTGGCGGTGGGACACATACGCGGGTAGGGGCGGATCCCCGTCCACAACGAATCTGGACATACCCGCGCGGAGGGTGTCC
>CAZSUN010000067.1:0-21194 GCA_964610045.1 uncultured Sphaerobacteraceae bacterium | reverse complement strand
CTGGTTGGCGGGAAGCGACCTGGCTTGACCGCGGGTTCCGTGGCGCGGTGGTTTGATACCGACTCCGTGTGAATCCTTGAGGATCAGCATGCGCCTCGGGCATGCCGTGGAGGGAGGGGCAGTCCCAGCGAGCCGCGGGCGAGCGTGTGGCTGTCCTGGCCGGGCGGGCACGCCTCGCGGCGGAAACCGGATCGACAGACCTGCCGCGCAGGCCGTCGATCCATACATTTGGGCCTGTTTCTGGCTTGGCCCTCGCGGTCCGGCCCTCAATTGATCACGCGGATTCCATATGACACGGCAAACGAGGCATGGGCGGGGTTTCTCGAAGCCCCGCACTTCGTTCCAGGATTGCGCCAGATGGAGCAGGCGCCCGCCGAAACTGGCCAGATCGGCCATCCCAGAGAGCGTGTTGCACATATGTGCGGGGATTCGCGCGAATGAGACCTATTGACGGTCATTTTGGCCGATGTTAGCGTTACCGCACTGGTAAGTTGAATCTGCCCTGGAGGGTTGGATGGCTGTCGATACCGAGCAAAACAAGGTGACGTTGTCGCGTTCCGAAGCTCCCGCCAGTCGTTTGTCACGACGGCGCGCATTCCCCATCGTCGATGTCGATGTGCATCACACCTACGCCGACAAGACCGATTTATTGCCCTACATGAGCAGGGTCGACGGCGAGCGATTCTCCTTTTACGGCATGGGCGTGATGGGAAACAGTTTTGCCAGCAATGGTGGCTGGCGAGGGCGCCGGGCGGATACCGTCGATATCGAGGAGCCGCAGCCCGACAGCCTGAGTTCGTCGGCGGTCGATGCGGACGACACGCGGATCAGGCTGCTCGACGCCAGTGGCATCGATCTTGCCCTGCTCACCGGAGGGCCAGCCTCATCGGCCAGCGCGATGATGGATGTCGACTACGCCAACGCCATTTGCCGCGCCTTCAATGACTATTCGCTCGAACACTGGGTCGCGAAGGATGACCGGTTCCGGTTGGCCCTGCACATCAACTCGCAGGACCCGGCGGGCGCCGCCGCCGAGATCGACCGGCTCGGATCGCATCCCGCCGTCTGCGCCATCAGCCTTGGCTGCGGCGCGCCCCGGCCGTTTGGCCACCGGTTCTACCATCCGATTTACGAAGCCTGCGAACGGCATGGCTTGGCTGTCGCCATGCATTTCGGGTCCGAGGGTGGAGGCATCAATCCCGCCCCTTCGCCGGCCGGATTCCCAAGCTATTACATCGAATCCCGCCAGCTACGGCCCAGTTTCTACGCGGTTCACGTCGCCAGCTTCATCTTCGAGGGTGTCTTCATCAAGTTCCCCACGCTCAAGGTGGCCATGATCGAGGGTGGATTTGCCTGGGTGCCGCCAATGATGTGGAAGATGGACCTGGACTGGAAGGGACTGCGGCACCAGACCCCGTGGGTCGAAAAGCTGCCCAGCGAGTATCTCAAGGACCATATCCGGTTCTCGACCCAGCCGATGGAAGAACCGGCGGACCCGGATGCCCTTGAACTCCTGGTCAAGTGGATGGACGGCGGGCGCACGCTGATGTTCGCGACAGATTATCCGCATTGGGACTGGGACGATCCCGAGCAGGCGTTCGTTGGGTTCCCCGATGACATACGGCGGCGGATTTTCGCGGAGAACGCGATCGAGACATTCAATTTCACCATGCCAGCGGCCAGGGAGACCCAGGCCGATTGAGCCATGGCGCGTGTGTAGGCGTATTAGTCGCCGCGAGTCAGTACGCGGCTCGAGCAAGGGGGGCAAACCAATGGTTGAGCAGATTGAGAAAGCCGGCGCCAGCCGGTTGGCGCGGAGACGGTCGATCCCAATCATCGATACCGATGTGCATCACACGTTCGCGGACAAGTCGGACCTCTTCCCCTACATGGAGCGGTACTACGCCGAGCGATTCGCCACCTACGGCACCGGGGTCGGCACCAGCCACGCCAACAACGGCGGGTTCCGCGGCCGGCGCGCCGACACCATCGATATCGAGGAACCCCAGCCCGCCAATATCGGCACATCCGCGATTGACGTGGAGGATACGCGTATCCGCCTGCTCGATGGCAGCGGAATCGATATCGCGATCCTGACCGGAGGGCCGGGCGCGGGAGCCAGCGCGATGCTGGAGGTCGACTACGGGAGCGCCATTTGTCGCGCCTTCAACGATTACTCGCTCGAGCATTGGATAGCGAAGGACGATCGGTTTCGCTACTGCCTGCATATCAACACGCAGGACCCGGTGGGCGCCGCCGCGGAAATCGACCGGCTCGGGTCGCATCCAGCCGTTTGCGCCATCATGCTGGGCTGTGGTTCCACGCGGCCGTTTGGCCACCGCTTCTTCCACCCGATCTACGAGGCCTGCGAACGGCATGGCCTGGCGGTGGCGATGCACTTTGGCGGGGAAGGTTCGGGCGTCAATCCCCCGCCAACAGCCGCGGGCTATCCCAGCTACTACATCGAGTCTCGCCAGATGCGGCCCAGCTACTACATGGTGCATGTGGCCAGCTTCATCTTCGAGGGCGTGTTCGTGAAGTTCCCCTCGCTCAAGGTGGCGATGGTGGAAGCCGGATTCGCCTGGGTCCCGCCATTCATGTGGAAGATGGATATCGACTGGAAGGGGCTGCGGCACCAGACACCCTGGGTCGAGAAGCTGCCCAGCGAATACCTCAAGGATCACATTCGGTTCGCCACGCAGCCGATGGACGAGCCGGACGATCCACGGGCGTTGCAGGACATCGTCCGGTGGATGGCGGGCGAGCGCACGCTGATGTTCGCGACCGACTACCCGCACTGGGACTGGGACGATCCCGAGCAGGTGCTGGTTGGATTCCCCGATGAACTGCGTCAACGCATCTTCTGGGAAAACGCCGCGGAGACCTTTGGCATTTCGCTTCCCGACTCCCTGGTTCAGTCGTCCATGGAGGCGGATTAATGGCCGGCAAGCACCAGGTTTGCTTCGCGGACGAACTTCCGGTTGGCGGGCGACGGATTGTCGAAATCGAGGGCCGCAGCATCGGCGTCTTCAATGTCAACGATGAGTTCTACGCGGTGCGAAACCGATGTCCACACAAGGGCGCGCCACTTTGCCGCGGGATGGTTACCGGCCTCGTGGTTGGCGATGTCTACGAGTTCGAATACCAGCGGGATGGCGAGATTCTCAAATGCCCGTGGCACGGGTGGGAGTTCGATCTCAAAACCGGCGGATCGATCTTCAACCCGCACAAGATGCGCGTGAAGAGCTACCAGGTCAGCGTGGAAACGACCGAGGTAGAGCCCGAGCCCGTGGTGTACGAGTTCGCCGACGATCCAGATGACGACGATCCATCGATCGAGACCTTCCAGGTCTCGGTTGAGCAACCCGAGGGAAAGGAGCGGCCGGTTGTCTACGTTCATGTTTAAACCTGGATCGCCAACAGGCTCGCGGTGGTCCCGCCGGGTAGATGACATGACACGTGGCTGAGGGCAAGCCCTTGCCGCGCGCCCGGTCGTCGGCTCCCACGTTGCGAGACGTGGCGCGGGGGGCGCAGGTCTCGATGATGACCGCGTCCCGCGCGCTCAATAACTCGTCGCGCGTGGCCGCCGGAACCAGGGAGCGCGTGCTTCGGGTGGCGTCGGACCTCAATTACCGGCCCAGCCTGTCCGCCCGGGCCCTGCGCAACAACCAGAGCCGCCTGATTGGGCTGGTGGCGCCAAACCTGATGCTTCCACTCCATGTCGAACTCATCCTTGGCGCGCGGGACCGGGTGACGGAACTTGAACACGAACTGGTGCTCCAGGCGGAAGGAGTACGCGGTATTGAGCGGGAACCGCAGAACTGCGACGGCAACCTGGTAATCGGCATGGTGCCTGGGGATCACAACTACGATCCCCGGCGCACCGTGAATCTCATGGGGCAGTCAAAAACGCTCGATGTCTGCCGCACGGATGGGAACCATGCGACGTACGAAGGGTTCAAGCACCTGCTCCAGATCGGGTACCGGCGCATTGGGCTCATCCTGCTTTCGCACACGGCCGAAAGCGCCGGACGGGACCGGGCGCTCGAAGAGTTTGGCGTGCCGTCCGATCCGCGCCTGACGATGTTCTTTGGCCCGGACAACCTGGGTCTCGAACAAGCCGTGGGAGAGATGCTGGACCTTGACGAGCCTCCGGATGCGCTGGTTGTCCACAACGTATCGGGCACGCCCCTGGTTCTCCGGGAGTTGCAGCGGCGCGGGGTGCTGATTGGGCGAGACATCGCGTTCGTTGGCACCGAGGCGGGAAGATCGGACTGGGGCGACCTGCTTACGCCCCGGATGACATCGATCCGGATTCCAGCCTGGTCGATCGGATATTCCGGAGCCGACCGTCTTATCGCTCGATTGCGGGGAGATGACTCTCCTCCCACCATGATCGAGCTTCCGGCCCGGCTCGTTATACGTGAGTCCACGCCGGTGAAGCGCTAGCTGGTGACAGGATCGGACATTGCGCCGCACGGCGCGGTGTCGCCATGGAAGGGAAATCGCGCATGGTCCGAATGGTCACCCGGCGACTGATTGAAATGATCCCAGTGCTCATCCTCATGAGCATGCTGGTGTTTAGCCTGACGCTGTTGTTGCCTGGCGATCCCGTGCTTGGCATGCTGGGCACCTCGTCGGAAATCGATGAAGCCGCCGTCGAGCGCCTCCGCGCCGATCTCAACCTCGACGAGCCGTTGCCGGTGCAATACCTGACATGGTTGGGGAACGTGCTCCAGGGTGACCTGGGGCGCTCGGTCGCCACCAAGCAGCCGGTCGCGGATGCCCTTGCGGCACGGCTGCCGGTAACGGCGATCCTCTCGATGTACGCGCTTACCCTGGCGGTGGTGATCGCGGTGCCACTGGGCACCCTGTCCGCGATCAAGCGTGGCACCTCGTGGGATCTCGCCGCCAGCGCGCTGAGCGTGGCTGGCCTGGCGGTGCCCGGCTTCTGGCTGGCGATCCTGATGATCATGTTCTTCGGGGTCCGGCTCGGATGGTTGCCGGCATCGGGATACGTCAGTCCGCTCGAAGACCCGCTGGGCACCTTGCGCTACCTGTTGATGCCCGCGTTCGCGCTGGGCGTGGCGACCGCTGGCACCCTTACGCGCCAACTGCGCTCCAGCCTGCTCGAAGTGCTCCGGGAAGACTATGTCCTCACGGCGCGCGCCAAGGGGTTGCGCGGAAGCGCCGTGATAACCCGGCATGCGCTGCGCAACGCGCTGATTCCGTTCTTCACGGTGCTTGGGCTCAGCCTGGGAAATCTCTTCGGCGGTTCGCTCATCATCGAAAGCATTTTTCTTGTGCCGGGCGTGGGAAGTTTGCTGGTCAACGCGATTTTCACCCGGGACTTTCCCGTTATTCAGGCAGGCACGCTGGTCATCGCGCTGGTGGTTGTTCTGGTGAATCTTGGAGTGGATGTGATCTATGGCTTCCTCGATCCACGAATTGCCTAGCCCAGCCATGAGTCTTGGCAAGGCTGACGCCTCGGCCACGTCCCTCGGCCGGGCAAGACGGTTGGCGCGCGAGTTTCGCCGGAGCAAGCAGGCGGTGGTTGGCGCGTGCATTGTCGGGCTGCTGGTGATCCTGGCCGTGGGCGCGAACGTGCTGGCGCCCGCCGATCCGGGCAAGCCGGTGCTTACCGATACCCTTCAGCCGCCGTCGTTGAGCCACCCGTTCGGCACCGACGAGCTGGGGCGGGATATTCTCGGCCGGATCATCCACGGCGCGCGCGTATCGCTGACGGTGGCTGGCATCGCGGTGGGGATCAGCCTGTTTGTTGGCGCGCCCATTGGGATGATCGCGGGGTTCTGGCAGGGCGCCATTGGGTCCGTGCTCATGCGGATCATGGATGCCGTGCAGGCATTCCCTGGGGTCCTCCTGGCGATCGCGATCGCCTCCACGCTGGGGCCCGGAATCACCAACGCGATGATCGCCATCGGAATCGTGGGCATTCCGGCCTTCGCCCGGCTTTCTCGCGGCGAGGTGTTGCGGCTCAACTCGGTTGAATTCGTCACCGCCGCCACGGCCTCCGGGGCGGGGAGCACGCGGGTGCTCGCGCGGCACATCCTTCCAAACGGATTCGCGCCCATCCTTGTCGCGATCGCGACCAGCAGCGCTGGTGCGATCCTGACCGAAGCATCCCTGAGTTTCGTGGGCCTGGGGGCGGCGCCTCCCAATCCAAGCTGGGGCAGCATGCTGCAAAGCGGCTACCCGTTTCTTCAACTCGCGCCATGGTTGAGCGTCTTTCCCGGGCTGGCCATCGCGGTGACTACCCTCGGTTTCATCTTCCTCGGCGATGGCCTGAGAGACCTGTTCGATCCCCGTCTTCGTGGCCGCTGAGCGGCATCGTCGAACGAAATGGAGGTGCCGCGCTTTTCTCGACACGAGCCTTGTTCACTTTGGTCCTACAACGGAGAACGATTGACATGACAAACAGACTCGTACGATCCAGGGATGTTACCGAACTTGCCGGTCAGGAAGTCGCGCGAACCCTTACGCGCCGGCAATTGATGGGGGCGACGGCGGCGGCGGGTGGCGTGCTCGTTCTTGGAGGCCAGGTTGGTTCCGCGGCCGCGCAGGATGAGACGCCGATCCGGGGTGGCACGGCACGGGTGGCTGGGTTCGGAGCGTTGACGAGTCTCGATCCCTTCACCTGGCTCAACAGCGACAACGACCGCATGTGTTCCGCCGCCCTGTACGACACGCTCATCGCCTTGCAGCCAGACGGCTCCTTCGCTCCAGAACTGGCGACCGAGTGGTCCATTAGCGAAGACAACCTGGTCTACACCTTCACCATTCGTGAAGGCGTTGCCTTCCACGACGGCACGGTGCTTGACGCGGAAGCGATCAAGTTCAACTTCGACCGCTACCGGGCCGAGGATTCCACCTATCCCGCGGTGACGCAGCTCCGGCCAATCGCCACGGTTGAAGCGCCGGACCCAACGACGGTGGTCTTTACCCTGGCCAACCCGAGCGCTCCATTCCTGACCGGCGTGTCGTTCGCGCCCATTGTGTCGCCCACCGCCGTGGAAACATTGGGGGAAGACTTCCAGTTGCAGGGAGTGGGATCGGGGCCATACACGTTCGGTGAATGGACTCCAGGTTCGGTGGCGACCTTCCCGCGGAACGAGGCGTACTGGCAAACCGGCGCGGATGGCGAACCGCTTCCGTACTACGACGCGGTGGAGTTCGACGCGATCGCCGACGATTCGGTGCGCCTGCTCAACCTGCGAAGCGGCGAGTTCGACTATGTCGAGCGACTCAGTATTCGCGATGTGCAGTCCGCTGGGACCGATCCGTCGATCCAGGTGCATTCCACCCTCAGCAACACCGGCTACTGCCTGGCCATGAACCCGAATCAGGCGCCGTTCGATAACAAGACGCTGCGACAGGCGGTTCAAGCGGCCGTCAACCTTCAGGCAATCATCGACAACATCAGCTTTGGCCAGGGATATCTCTCGCCGATGGGGTTCGCGAAGGACACGTGGTTCTTCTTCGACGATCCAGCCCCGGTCTACGATCCCGAACTCGCGCGCCAACTGCTCACCGAGGCTGGCTATCCCGATGGCATCGACGTGAGCTTCTCCATCATCAACCGCCCGGTGGATAACCAGATCGCGCAGATCGTCGCCGACAATCTGACCGAGGTCGGTATCCGCACCACGATCGAAGTGCTTGAGCGTACGACGTGGGTGGACCTGTGGACATCACGGCAAGGGCAGATCGGCTCGCTTATCTCCGGTGGTGGAGCCGTGGATCCTGGCCTTTCGGCTGGCACCTACGATCCGGGTTCGCAATCCAACTTCGCTGGCTACAATAGCGAGCCGATCATGGACCTCGTCAAGCAGCAGGACCAGACCACGGACCAGGAGGAGCGGCTGCGGATCTGGCATGAAATCGCCGAGATCAGGATTGACGACGCGGTGTACGTCCAGGTTGGGATCGTGCCGGGCTACGGCGCGGCGTCGGCGTCCGCCCGGGACTACGACATTCACGCGCATTTCCTGTTGCAGTTCGATGAAGCCTGGAACGCTGAATAGGAGCGGGCTCGAATCGCGCGCCTGTTCAATAGGGCGCCACATTCGTGAGAACCAGCTAGCGTTCTATGTTCGGGAACGCCGATGTTGAATCGGCGTTCCCGGCCGCCCGGCTTACGAATTCGATACTCGCTTGTTCCACACGAGGTTGGCCACGAGGAGCAATTCATGAGTGATTCCACAACCCGACGTTCAGACAGTGTGATCAACCGGCCGGTGAACCGGCGCGACCTGATGACGATGACCATGGCCGGCGCGGCCGCCATCGGCCTTGGCATCGGTTCGGCAACGGGGACCGCGGCCCAGGATGCTCCTGTTCGCGGCGGCACGATTCGCGGCGCCGTGGTCGGCCCGGTCACGAGTCTCGACCCATTTTCCTCCCTGCTGGGATCGGGCGATGGCATGTCGTACCAGGCACTGTACAACTCGCTCGTGGAGGTGACGATCGCGGGTGACGTCGCGCCTGAACTGGCGAGTGAATGGACCCTGAGCGAGGATGGACTGACCTATACCTTCACCCTGGTCGATGGCGTGACATTCCACGACGGTACGGCGCTCGATGCCGAGGCGATCAAATGGAACCTCGAACGGTACAAGGCCGAGGGATCGACTCACACGGCGGCGGACCGGTTGCGCGTGATCGACGCAATTGAGGCGACCGATGCCACGACGTTGACCATCACTCTTTCGGCGCCGAATGCTCCGTTCCTGCCGATGCTGTCCGGATGCCCGATCGTGTCACCGGCGGCGGTTGAGGAACTCGGAGAGAACTTCCAGTTACAGGGAGTTGGAACTGGGCCATTCAAGACCGAGTCGTGGGAGCCAGGCTCGGCCGCGACCTTCGTACGCAATGAGAGTTATTGGGAAATCGCGCCTGATGG
Organism: uncultured Sphaerobacteraceae bacterium; assembly: GCA_964610045.1. GTDB lineage: Bacteria > Chloroflexota > Chloroflexia > Thermomicrobiales > UBA6265 > JACCYX01. The sequence continues at coordinate 12,274 of CAZSUN010000067.1, read as the reverse complement.
CGAACCGTTCCCCTACCTCGACAGCCTGGTGGTGGACGGCGTGCCGGATGATTCTGTTCGCATGCTGAACCTTCGCGGCGGCGAGTTCCAGCTCAACGAGCGTCTGAGCCCGCTTGATTTCTCGACGATTGGCACGGTTGAGGGCGTTGAGCTTGTGGAGACGACCCTGGCCACCTCGTATCTGATCGCAATGAACGTGACCAAGGCGCCGTTCGATAATCCTGTGCTGCGACAGGCCGTGCAGAGCGCGGTGGATCGAGCTGCGGTGATCGACAACATCAGCTTTGGGACGGGCTACACCTCGTCGTTCGCTTTCCCCCAAGGCGCGTGGTTCTTCATTGAGGACCCGGCGCCGGTGTTTGACGCCGAAGCGGCCAGGTCAACGTTGGCCGAGGCCGGCTATCCGGACGGAATTGATATCACGCTTTCGATTATCAACCGGCCGGTCGACAACCAGATCTCCCAGATCGTGAAAGCGCAACTCGACGAGGTTGGCATCCGCACAACCATTGAGGTGCTGGAACGCACAACCTGGGTGGACCTGTGGAATGCGCGTGAGGGCCAAATGGGCATCCTCCAGCGAGGGGCAGGTGGTATCGATCCGGATGACCAGAGCGCGTTCTTCAGCCCGACGAACATCGCCAATTTCGCCGGGTACGAGAGTCCGGAAATCCTGGAACTGATTGATCAGTCGAACCAGACAGTTGACCAGGAAGCGCGGCTGGATTTCTGGAAGCAGGTTGTGGAGATCATGATCGACGACGCGGCGTACGTCTTCATGGGCTGCGTGCCAGCTCCGGGCGCGAAGCGAGTGGAAGTGCTGGATCTGGAAATCGTGCAGAGTTCAACCTGGAAGCTGGTTGGAACGACGGTTTCCCAATAACGGTCACCAGCCGGCGCCCCGGTGGTTGGAATCGACGCTTGCTCCTCCCACCTGGGGATGTGCTTGAAGCACTGGATCAGGGCTCCCCATACGCGGGGAGCCCTGACCGCGTTTCTCGCGGCCCTACCCCGTCAGGGATGATGGGGTGTCATACGGAATCCGCGAGATGAAGTGAGGAATGGACCGCGAGGGCCAGTCCGGAAACAGGGCCAAATGTATGGATCGACGGCCTGCGCAGCAGGTCTGTCGATCCTCAAGGAACCAGCCGGCGCCGGTATCAGGGGATGCGGTTATCGCGCCACTGGAGGAGTTCGCGGAGCGGGCCGAGGTCGTAGTCCGGACCTGTGGCGCGGATGACGAGGTGCCGGAACCCAAGCTCCAGGCGTCCTTCGAGCTGGTCCAGTTCGTCGATCCTGGCGTCGGTCAGCAACTCGATTTCCGCGGGATCGCGGCCAACCTTCTCGCACCACTGGCGCAGCACGCCCAGCCGGTGAGCGAGCGTTTCGGCGTCCGCGCCGTGGGTGTGCCAGGCGTCGGCGTACTGGGCGACGAGGCGAAGCGTGACCTTCTCGCCCTTGCCGCCAATCATGATCGGAATGGAGCCGTTGACGGGGCCAGGGTTCAGCTTGCCGAATCGCTCGCGAATGATCGGCAGGCTGGTTCCGAGGTCCTTGAGGCGGCTTCCCACTGTGCCAAATTCGTAGCCGTAGGTGAGATAGTCGCGTTCGGCCCAGCCGGAACCGATGCCGAGGATGAATCGCCCGCCGGAGATGTGGTCGATGGTGCGGGCCATGTCGGCGAGCAGGTTCGGGTTGCGGTAGGAGTTGCAGGTCACGAGCGAGCCGATCCGGGCGTTGGAGGTGACCTCGGCGAAGGCCGCGAGCGTGGTGTAGGCCTCGAAATGGGACCCATCGGGGTCGCCAGCCAGCGGGTAGAAGTGGTCCCAGTTGAAGACGGTGTCCACGCCGAGTTCGTCGGCGCCGATGGCGGCCTGGCGTAACGCTTCCCAGGTTCCGTGCTGGGGCTGAAGCTGGACGCTGATCCTGATTGGCTCCGGTTTGGTGCTCATGACGGTCCTTCCCGCGAACGAGGGGCGTGTAGGTGGACCTTCAGTTTGGCACGACGTTGCTCATTGCGCACTGGCAGATACGGAATCCGGGTGTATCGACCTACACCACCGCGTGTCTCGCTATCCCGTCCGATGCTGACCATGCGCGGGTAGGGGCAGCCCAGCGAGCCGAAGGCGAGCGTGTGGCTGCCCTGTCTCTCTCCGGATTCCGTATGAAGCGTGTCTGATTGGCCGGGACAGGATCTCCAGCCCGCTGCTCGGGCCGGAGATCCGTGCATTCCGGGCGTGTTCAGGCGCATATCTGCTCCCGCTGAAGATTGGTCTGGGCAGGCAAGCCTGGAGACAGGCGTCTCATACCAAGTCTGTTTGATTGGTCAGGCCAGTCACACGGCGCGCAAGCGCGCCTTGGCTGGCCCTACATGCGAACGGGCCACGCAAGACCATGGTCATTCCGCGAGTAATCTCGCGGACCCGGTATCAGTCAGCGTTCCAGGCCGAGTCGTCGCCTGATGTCGGAACTGGACGAGGTTGGTTCGTGCCGGGCAATCACCTCGGAGGCGTGACGTTTGTCCGCTTGATCCTCAAGCCAGTCCACCAGAATGTCGCGTGCTATCTCCGGCTTGCCGCGTCCAGTCTTCCTCGCGATGCGCTCAAGCTCCAGGTCAATATCGGTGTCGATGACAATCGTGATGGAGGTCATTTCTCCTGATTCCATTGCCTGATCGTACCCCCAATGATACCGGGGCGTCGTGGGTTAACCGGCGATGCCCCGGTGGAGCGATGTTTCGTGACGGATCAGCCAGCGACGACGCTGGCCGCGCTGACGGCGTCGAGAGTTTCGGTGAGTAGGGTGGCGAGCCCCTGGTAGCTGATGACGTGGGTGTCGTTCCAGGCGACGAGCTGTCCGGCCTGAACCGCGGGCAACTGGCCGAACACGGGATGAGCCTTAAGGTCGTCCACCGTCATTGGCGCCCGGGTGGTGGTGAAGATCAGGTCCGCCGGGTACTTGGCCGATTCCTCCCAGGAAAGGAACTCCCAATACTCGGTATCGGACACGTCGAGTTCCGGCGTCTCCAGGCCCAGTTCGCGGAAGTAGATCAGGTCGGAGACCACCTTCGGGTTGGCCACGTAGATCGTGTCTTCAGCAGGGTAGATGAAGAGGCAGCGGATGCCGGGATTGGCTTCGATCCCGGCGACCAGGTTCGCGGCGGCGGTCTCGGCCTCCGCGCGGGCGGTGACGACCGGCTCGCTGTCCAGGTCAACGCCCAGCGCGGCCGCGAGTTCGGCGAAGCGGCCCACCACCAGGTCGGTGCGGATGGCGTTCGAGTTGATGGCCAGCAGCGGGGCGATCTCGCGCACGAGGTCGACGATCTCCGGGTCGATGCTCCAGTACGACGCTGGGTCGGCGGGATCGCCATCGAGCGTGACGATCAGGTCGGGCGCGGCGGCGACCGCGCGTTCGAGATCGAACGGCACGGTGACATTGCCGATGACCTCCACGGCGTCGCGATCGACCGATCCGGCGGCGACGTTGAAGGTGTCGTCGGCGTTCACGTCCCAGCCGAAGACGGCCGTGGGGCGGACGCCGAAGTCCCAGAGCGCGGCCGCGGCGATGAGGTCGGCGGCGATCCGCTCGGGCTGTTCCGGGGTGGTGATCTGGTTGCCCTTGTCGTCCAGGAAGGTCCACCCGCCATTGACTGGGGTCTGGGCCGAGGCGTGGTTCAGCCCGGCGAGCAGGGCCGTGGCGAAGCTGGCGGTGAGCAGCTTGCGACGGCTGAGGGCCGAGGCGAGCCGTTCGATCTCGGTGGCGGACCATTGGGTGCTGGAGGCGGCCGGTTTGGCGGTTTCGGGGATCACGGAATGCGTCCTTCGCTGAGCTTATGGCTGACAGGGGCCAGTCGAGCCGATGATACCCGATATCCGACTTTCTTACTCAGACTTGCTTTCGATATCCATGGGACGAGCGATGCCGGGGTCAGCGCTGGAGCAGCGTGAGGGTGCGTTCGGTGTCGGCGCGGACGTTGTCCCACCTGCCGATCGACGCGTTGTAGGCCTGGCTGCCGAGGCCGATGTGGACCTGGTAGCAGCGGAGCCGCTCGTGGAACCCCGGCACATCGAGGCCGATCCGGCGGTAGTGGTCCTGGATCTCCGCGAGAAAATCGATCTCGCGCCAGGCGGGGAACCACGGCCAGTAGTAGGCGAACCAGGCGATGTCGTACAGGAAATCGCCATGGAGCGAGCAGCCCCAGTCGATCACGCCGGTGACGCGGTTGTCCGCCACGAGCAGGTTGCGATTGAGCAGGTCGGAGTGGATCAGGTGGCGCTCGTTGGGAACGTGCTCGACCAGCCGGTGGAGGCCGTCGAGCGCGGTTTCGAACCCAGCATCGCCGATGGTGGAGGTCGCGAGCGCGGCGCGCCAGCCATGGCCACGTCCGCTGGGATCGTCGACGCCGACCTGGAGCAGATAGTCCACCCAGGTGGCCGACGAGCCGTTGCCCGTGCTGTCCCAGCCACCGAACCCCGTCGTGTTCGAAAGGTCCGCGTCTCGCATGTCATCCAGCATGGCGAACAGGGCGGGCAGGATGGCCCGGAATCCCGCGTCGTCGAGCCGGTCGATGAAGCCTCCAGGGACGCGTTCGGAAATGGCGTAGTGGCGGTCGAAGGCGTCGCCGAGTTCGAGGACGCGCGGGACCGGCATGGCGGGCGTGGACCACTCCGCCGCGCGCTGGTCGTGCTCGAGGTCGTCCAGATGCTGGCTGAAGCGGATGATGCGCGGCTGACCGCATTCGGTATAGGCGAAGACGGTCGACCACGCTCCCGGCTGGATGGTTTCGACAGTACCCTGCGGGACGTCTAAGCGGTCGGCGAGGAAGGCTTCGGCCTGGGCGAGGGTGATGGCGATCATGGCGGCTGGCTGCTCCGGACGCGAGGGCAAGGAGTTGCGAAGATGATCTGCCTTCCATGTTCATTTTGATCGTTAGCGTTGTACCGCCCCAAGTTCGGTGTCCAGTTACCTACTTGTAACGATGCAGGAGCGCTAGCTACAAGTAGGTAACTGGAGAATCTCGATTAGTGCCGCTTCATACACCGCTGCTTCATCGGGAGTGAAGCTCTTGGAAAGCCGCAGCAAGACTGTGCCTTGAATGAAGTCGTACTCAGCAAGGAGCGGGGTGCTTTGCGTGACCTCCACTACATAGTCATGTCGGACCTGGGCGTTAGCCTCTGAGGCAAACACCTCAATCGACCCACCGTCGTTTATGTCGAGAGCGATTGCTCCGGGAGAAATCGATGAGTCGACGAAGTTAACTTTACCGATATATTGACCGGGCCTACCCAGTAATTCGTTCGGGTCAGTTTCGGCCGAATACACAAGGTAGTCCCCGATAGGTAATCCCATTGACTGGAGAGCCAAGACAATGCTCTCGGCAGAACTCCGATCAACACAGGAGATTTGTTGGCCGACCGGGTTGGAAGTCGTAGCTGTATCAGAGGGTGCTGATTCAGCCGTTGCAATCGGGCTTCCTGGAGGCTCGACACTGGTACCTGACCCAAAGTCGTCAATCCATCCCGAGGCTGCCACCAAGAACAGCGAACAATCTGTGGATTGGAAGTTATCTACTTGGAAACTAAAGGATTCATTGGGGGCGACAGATTCCTTGGATGAATAGGATTGGATAAAGTTGGAAGGCACCCCATTTGGGCCGAAGCACACGGCGTTTGTGCTTATTGGACCGGTCATCGTAGCGTCATAGATATTGAGGAGACTACCTACGACTCGCCCTTCGATGGATGAGGCTTCCACGATTTCCAGGTCTCGCCTATTCTCAAAGTCGTCTTCAGTTGCAGGGGTGTAGCTGAGATCGACCTCATAGGTTGTGTCTGGAGGGAGTTCGATACCGTCAAAGTAAGCATATCCGAATGCTACGCCTCCTGACCGAACGAGGTTTGGATTGAACAGTTGGTCGCTTCCACTGCCAATGACCTGTCCCGCAGGATTTCGGGCTGTGGCGACAGCCGTAATTCGGATAATGTCCATTCCTGTATTGTTTCGCGCCACTATAGGCAGAACGTTACCATCGTAAGGACCGATTCCAACCACGGAGAGCTCACCGGCTTCTCCCGCGGGAATGATGCCCAAAGCTGTTCCACCGATGAATCCTATCCCTTGAACTACTTCAAGTTCTTCAAGGATGTCAAACAACGCCGAACTTAGTTCTGATGCATTCGCGGCTTCTAGGAGCTTTCCTCCTCCACCCTCAGCAATACAGCTAAGCGTCGCTTGTTCTTCTGGGATTAGGCCGAATCCAACGACATGTGTGATGAGTTGAATGTCGGATGCATGCAGGGTACTCGCTGCAGCACAGGGATCACCGCCACAGGTTTCTAGGCCGTCGGTGATTAGCACTGCTGCGTTCGTTATGTTCTCACCTGGGGAGAAATCATCTCCAGCACGCTCAAGCGACAAGCCAAGAGGTGTCCATCCTGTCGGCTGCAATGACTCAATTTCACCTAGAAGTTGCTCTTTATTGACTCCCGAAATTGGAGATATTAGCTCTGAGGATTGGCAGCTGACGTCCCGACCTGCTTCAGTATTGTCGCCAGCAAATCCATAGATCCGTAGTCCAACATTAATACCATCTTGTTCCGGAATCGCGGTGACGACTTCACGAATCACGCGTTTGGCTGCGTCCATCCGCATTTCTCCTGTATCGGTAAGCTGTGCCATAGAGCCCGATACGTCCAAAATGAGTTCAACATTGACCGTTTTGCTTGAGACGGTTTCCTGGAGACTGGCAGTGGCAATTGATCCCTGCATCTGACCAGACATGATGATCGAAAGGGCGAGTAGTAGCACGCCAAGACGCCGTTTCATGTTTTTCCCTCCAGAGAATCGATGTTGGACTTGCTTGGCAATGTATCACATATTTGAGGCTGCCAGCGTCGAAATAAGCAAGAGTCGAGTTCCCGGTCTGGGCAGCCGGATTACATGTACGGACTAGCCGCACCCATTTGTCGATTCTCTCCAAGAGACCACTTGACTGGGAAGTTCAGCCGTGGATGATTGCGCCAGCTTTCGCCGTCGAAGAGATGCCCGGAGAAACCGGTATGTCAAGTATCTGGCTCATCCTCACGGCGGCACTCATTGTCCACCATCCTGGAGGATTCCGGCATGAAGATAGGGTTCGCGTCGCTGGTCGGGGTCGAGCCGACCCCGTTTCCGGAACTGGTCCAGTGGGCCAGCGGGCATGGTATTCACTCCATCGAAGTCAACGTCGGCCCAGGGTACAGGCCGATCGATGGGGCGTCGTTTCCGGGGCATCTGGATGTGGAGGCGATCGTTCGCGACGGGCCAGGCGAGACGCTAGACCTGATCGCGGCCCACAACGTGGAGATCGTGTCGCTCGCGCCGATGATGAACCTGCTCACCGCCGATCTCGCGAAGCGGGAGATGCGGGTAGCGTACATGAAGCAGACGATCGACGCGGCGAAGGCGCTGGGCGTCGATACCGTGGTGACCTTCACCGGGTCGGCGTTTGGCATGAACTTCTATGGCACGCCCGGCGTGGGCGATGGACACGCGTCCAACCGCGTCGCCGACAACCTGCGGATCTACAAGGAGATCTACGGCCCGATGTCCGCCTATGCCGAAGACCGGGGCGTGAAGATCGCGTTCGAAACGGCTGGCCGGGGCGGTCCGGAGGGCAACCTCGCGCACAGCCCCGAACTGTGGGACGCGATGTTCGAGACGGTGCCGTCGGAGGCGCTGGGCCTCAGTCTCGATCCGTCGCATCTCGTCTGGCTGCACATTCCCAACGTGACCGACGTGATTCGCGAGTACGGTTCGCGCATCTACCACTTCGATGGCAAGGACGTGGAGATCCTGCATTCGCGGCTGGCGCGGCAGGGCATCCTCGGCAGTGGCTGGTGGCGATACCGCCTGCCGGGCCTGGGCGTGCTCAACTGGACGGATATCTTCTCGGCGCTGCGCGAGGTGGGCTACGACGGCGTGGTGGCGATCGAGAACGAGGACCCGATTTTCCCCGGGCGGGACGGAGTGAAGTGGGCGGCCGATTACCTGCATGCCCGGCTATTGCCGCCGATCAAGGAGGCCGCCACGCGACCAGTGATTTGAGGCGGGTTCAGGTTTCCTCCGTTTGCTATTCGTGAGATCGACCAGGGAAAGACAGATCATGACGACCCAGAAGGTGCGCGCGGGAATCATTGGTTGCGGCAAGATCGCGCAGACCCACGCGAAGGCTTTGCAACTGCTGGAGGAAGCTGACTTCGTGGCGGTGTGCGATGCCGATGTGACGCGGGCTCAGGCCCTGGCGGATACGTATGGCGTGCCGAATGTCTATTCGGACATGCACGAGATGCTGCACAGCGGCGCCATCGACGTGGTGATGGTGTGCGTGCCGCATCCGATCCACGAGAAGGTGGTGGTCGCGGCCGCCGAGGCCGGGGTGCATATGCTGTGCGAGAAGCCGGTCGCGATCACGCTCGAGGAAGCGGACCGGATGATCGCGGCGTCGGACAAGGCGGGCGTGAAGTTCGGGGTGATCTTCCAGCGGCGGTTCTGGCCGGCCGCGCAGCGAATGCGGGCGGCGATCGACAATGGCCAACTGGGCAAGACGACCCTGGGTGAGGTGTCGGTGCGGATTTGGCGATCCGAGTCCTACTTCGCCTCCGATCCCTGGCGGGGCACATGGGCGACCGAGGGCGGCGGCGTGCTGATGAACCAGGCGGTGCATGCCATCGACCAGTTCCTGTGGTTCATGGGCGATCCGGTGGAAGTGGTTGGCCGTTTCGCCACGCTGCGGCACGGCGCGTACATCGATGTCGAGGACACCGCCGTGGCGACGGTGGTGTTCGAGAACGGCGGCCTGGGCGTGATCCAGGCGTCGTCCACGTTCGAGACGGCGTTCGGGTTCCGGGTGGCGGTGCATGGCGACAGCGGCGCGGCGGTGAGCGTGTGGGAGCGCAACGAGGGCGAGCAGGGCGTCAACGATATCTGGACCATTCCGGATGAGGTACACATGCGGGAGGAATGGGAGTCCGAGGATACGGGCCATTCCGGGTTCCCTGGCTTCCACGCGCTGCAAATCCAGGATTTCCTCCAGGCCGTGCGCGACGACCGCGCGCCAGCCGTGACCGGCCGCGACGCGCTGAAATCGCTGGAGGTGATCCTGGCGATCTACGAGTCGTCGCGCACCGGATTGCCGGTGAAGATGCCGATGGCCCGGACGGGCGTTGTTGCCTGATGCCGTTCGGTTCAGGTGGCGGTTGAGATCTGGCCGTTGTTACGTATCTTCTGAATCTGCTCGCTGAGCGCCTGGCCGTAGATCCAGAGGTCGCCACCACAGGCGATGGCGCGGAAGCCCTGTTCCATCAATGGGAGGGCCGCCTGGGCATCGGCGGTCATGATGCCGGGTGTCTTGCCGTGTTGCTGGCAGGCATCGAGCACGCGGTCCACGGCGCGCAGGTAGGCGGGGTGTTCGAACTGGCCCGGTATGCCGAGCGAGGCCGAGAGATCGAAGTGGCCGATCCAGAGCACGTCGATCCCTTCGACGGCCGCGATCGCATCGGCGCTTTCCACGCCCGCCGCCGTCTCGATCTGGGCGATGAGGAGGGTTTCCTCGTTGGCGCTGGCCATCTTGGCGACGATGTCTCCCCCCTCGTAGTCGTCGTGGGCCAGGGTGAAGGCGGAGCCTCGACCGCCAACGGGCGGGTACTTGGCCGAGTTGACGATCAGGCGGGCTTGATCCTCGGATTCGACCATGGGAATCATCAGGCCCATCGCGCCGCTGTCGAGCGGTCCGGAGAGCAGATGGTACTGGGTTGCTGGCACGCGCACGACGGGGAGGGTATCGGCGGCGCGGGTGGTGGCGAGCAGCATCCGGATGGTGTCGATGCCCCATCCGGAGTGTTCCATGTCGAACACCACGAATTCGGCCCCGGCCTGGGCGGCGATCCGCCCGATACCGGGGGAGTTGAACTCGAAGACCATGGTGCCGATCGTGGTTCCGCCGCTTGCCAGCGCGCGCTTGACATGGTTCGTCCTCATTGAGCATTCCTCGCCAGCTTCTCATGGAACAACGGGCTGTCGACCACGGCGTGGTTGACGATGTATGGCGGGACCCGGCCAGCGGCGGCCTCGAGGATGCCGCCGAGGGCGCTTTCCCCGGAGACCCGGATCAGTTCGTCGGTCCACCCGAGCCCGTGAGGGGCGACGATGACGTTGTCGAGTGTGAGGATCGAGTCATCGGGATCGACCGGCTCCTGGTCGAACACATCCAGCCCGGCCCCGGCGATGCGGCGCTCCTGGAGGGCCCTGGTAAGGGCTTGCTGGTCGACGATCGGACCCCGGGCGGTGTTGATCAGGTACGAGGTTGGCTTCATCAGGGCGAGTCGCTCGGCGTTGACCAGATGCCTGGTCTGGGGAAGGAGTGGGCAGTTGACGACCACGAAGTCGGCGGTGCGGAACAGGGTTTCCAGGTCGACCAGTTCGACATCGAGGCCGGTCAGGCCGGCGGCATAAGGATCGTGCGCGATGTAGCGCATGCCCAACGGTTTGGCCAGCGTGAACAGTTCGCGGCCGATATTGCCGGCCCCGATCGAGCCGAGAATGCGTCCGGTCAGGCCCATGCCGATGTAATCCGGCTTGCGCGCCCAGCCGCCTGCCCGCGTGAGGCTATCCTTCTCCAGGAGGCGGCTGCCGAGGGCAAGGACAAGCGTCAGGATCGCCATCGCCATTGGGCGGCGTACCCCGTCGGGCGTGATGGTCAGGGCCACACCGTGACGGGTGCATGCCTCCACGTCGACTTTGTCGTAGCCCACGCCGAACCGTGCGAGAACGGTCAGGCGATCGGCGCCCTCCAGGCTCGCGGCGGTGACGTGAGGGCCGAGCACCAGGAGCGCGTCGTAGCCAGAGATGTGGCTGGCGGAAAGCTCGGTGGCCTCGGGCAGGTACGTCCATTCGATGCCTGGCGTGTTGTCCAGCAGGTCGAGCCGCATGTCGTGGGTGCTGGTTGCCGTGAGGAAGTCGTGCGTCAATCCCACCCTGAAGGTGTCAGCCATCGTTCGCCATCCCGCCGCTTGTCCTCCCGGTTCGGTTGCTGGATTCGTTGCGAGGACTGTACCAGCATTCTGGAGCGCTAGGATATCGAATGCGAAGCTTTGGGACTATACCGGGAGACGCATCGGCTCGTGGGGGATGTCGCCATCGAGGATCGGCGCGAGGAAACCAGCCAGTCCCCGTGGAGCGATGAGTTCGTCGCTGGTTGTGAGATCTTCCAGAGACCACCAGCGATATTCCCGCACCGTTTCCTGCTCGGCCGCGTTGAGGTTCTCCCGGTTGGCCGTCACCTTCGACACCCGCGCCAGGTAGTAGCGCTCGTCCATGACAAGCTCTCGCCCGTGGATGATGAGGAGCTTTTCGCGGGTCCAGATGCAAGGCCCCAGTTCGACCCCGGTGATCCCGGTTTCCTCCCAAAGTTCACGCGTGGAGGCTTGTTCGGGAGACTCCCCAGGCTCCACGCCGCCACCGGGCAGGACCCAGATCGGACCGTCATGGGTGGGCCCGTTCGGATCTTTCACCGCTCCGAAGTATTCCCTGATCAACAGCACCCGATCCGACTCATCGATGACGAGGATGCGAACGACATCGCGCCGTTCCATCCGATCGTTTTCCATGAAGTCAGTAAGTTGCTGGTCGGAATACACGGCGGACTGGTATGTCTGGCCTGCCGCGGGCCGGGCCAATCGTGTTCATGCGAAAACTCTACCTCGCGAGACACGTGAGACGATCCCCGCCTTCCATGTTCGCACCGTGCCGAATGCATGGACTCAGCAGGCCCAGGTGACGAGGAAGGCGTAGACCGGTCCTTCTGGTCCATTGCCGGCTGTGGGCACGATGGAATCGACATTGACCGAGCACGACGCGGGAATCTGGTTGAGATGCTCGGCGAGGGCGAGGCCCGCGTCGGCGATGTTGGGTTGCCAGATCATGGCGCTTTGCCAGGTCGCCTCGGGGACTTCGGGCGTGCCGGGAGGGCAGCTCCAGTAGATGGCGAAGGCGTAGACGGTTCCTTCGGGGCCGATCCCGTTGGCCGCCTGGACCGGTTCGACGGTGACCGAGCAGGAAGCGTCGATCTGGTTGACGAATTCGGCGACCGCGACCCCGGCATCGGCCAGGCTGGGCTGCCAGATGACGTTGCTGAACCAGGGGGCGCCTCCATCCTGCGCCGCCGTGGCCGGAGCGGCTCCCGGGGCGATGGCGAACAGCATGACGACGAGGGCGACGATGGACCCGGCTGACAGGC
>CAZSUN010000066.1:0-21411 GCA_964610045.1 uncultured Sphaerobacteraceae bacterium | reverse complement strand
TCCTGTAAACTGGAAACACCACAGCTACGGGTCCTGGACAGACCCCACCAGCACCACGGCACGATCGCGGGGACTTCATGACCATTGTCGACCGCACTCAGACCGACCACCTGCAGCCCATCGATGCACCGTCGCGTCACGAGCGAGACGTCCTGCGCGGACAGGGAGCGCCTGGATCGCCAGCGGCAGGGTGCGGACCCGCGACAACCGGCGCACCCACCCATCGCGACTACCATCATCCCACCGCCGGCTGGGGCGCTGCCCTCAATGTCGGCAAGATCCTGCTGCGCCAGCACGCGTTGCGGGAGAGTCCCCGGCTGATGTTGCGCATGAACCACGAAGGGGTGGGGTTCGACTGTCCAGGGTGCGCCTGGCCGGACGATCCGCAGGTCAGGCTCGACATCTGCGAAAACGGAATCAAGCACGCAACCTGGGAGATGACCGCCAAACGGGTTGGCCGCGAGTTCTTCGCCCGGCACACGGTTTCCGAATTGATGGCGTGGAGCGACTTCGCGCTCGAAGACGCCGGGCGGCTGACCGAGCCGATGGCGTACGACGCCGGGACCGATCGGTACGTCCCGATCAACTGGCCGGATGCGTTCCGGCTTGCCGGGGAGACCCTGCGCGGTCTGGACTCGCCGCACCAGGCATCGTTCTACACGTCGGGCCGGCTGGGCAATGAGGCGAGCTTCCTCTACCAGTGGTTCGTCCGCGAATACGGCACCAACAACTTCCCCGACTGTGCGAACATGTGCCATGAGGCGAGCGGGATCGCGCTGCGCGCCGCGATCGGCACGAACAAGGGCACGGTCGACCTCGAAGACTGGGACCACGCCGACGCCATCTTCCTGATCGGCGTCAACGCCGCCTCCAACGCGCCACGGATGCTGACCTCCCTGGCGGAAGCCTCCCGGCGAGGGGCGGCTCTGGTCCACATCAACCCGCTGGTGGAAGCCGCCGCCACCCGCACCATCGTCCCGCACGATTTCACCGACATGGCCCGGCTCCGCGCGACCTCGACCAGTACGCTGAACGTCCAGCCACGCATCGGTGGCGATGCCGCGCTGATCCGGGGTGTGGCGAAGGCGCTCCTCGAAACGGCGCGGGACGAACCCGGCGCCATCGACAAGGCGTTCCTGGACCAGCACACCACCGGTTTCGAGGAATACCGGCACGCCTGCGAAGATGCGGCGTGGGCAGACCTGGAACGACAATCGGGTATTACGGAAACACAACTGCGCGAGATGGCTGCCATTTACCGGCGGGCCAATGCCGCCATCATCGCCTGGTGCCTCGGGATTTCCCAGCAGAAGCATGGGGTCGAGACGGTCCGCGAAATCGTCAACCTGCTGTTGCTCCGCGGCAACATTGGCCGGACCGGGGCGGGACCGTGCCCGATCCGGGGTCACAGCAACGTCCAGGGCAACCGGACGCAAGGCATCAACCACCACCCGAGCAACGAACTGCTCGACCGGATCGCCACCGCCTGCCAGATCGACCCACCGCGCGAACCGGGCCTCGATGTCGTCGGCACGCTGATGGGCATGCAGGAGGGCACCGTCAAGGTCTTCGTTGGCATGGGCGGCAACTTCGCCCTCGCCACCCCCGACACCGCCTTCGCCTTCGCGGCGCTCCGGAACTGCGAGCTCACCATCCAGGTCTCAACGAAGCTCAACCGGAGTCATCTCGTCCACGGGCGGCAGGCGCTGATCCTGCCGTGCATCGCGCGGTCCGAGAAGGATCAGCAGGCCGGGGGCCTGCAATCGATCACGGTGGAGGATTCGATGAGCATGGTGCATCTGTCGCGGGGCCGGAAGGAACCCGCCTCGGCGCACCTGCGCTCCGAACCCGCGATCATCGCCGGGATCGCGCTCGCCACCCTCCCGGCCACGCAGACCCCATGGGCGAATCTCATTGCCGACTACGACCTGATCCGGGACCGGATGGCGGACGCCCTGGACGGCTTCGAGGACTTGAACCGGCGGGTACGGGAGCCGGATGGATTCCGGATCAGGCAGCCGGCGCGCGAGCGCATCTTCCTCACCGGCACCGGCCGGGCGGAGTTTTCCAGCGTCGCCCTGCACGACGCCCTCCCGGACGACGGGATGCTGATGCTGAGCACGATGCGATCGCACGACCAGTTCAACACCACGATCTACTCCAACGACGACCGGTACCGTGGCGTAAGCAACCTGCGCACCCTGCTGTTCATGAATCACGCCGACATGGCGGCGCGCGGGGTGTCCGAATTCGACCGCATCGACATCACCAGCATCGCCCGTGACGGCAGCCGTCGCAGTGTCTACGGCTATCTCGCGGTCACCTACGACATTCCAGCCGGCAGCGTGATGGGGTACATGCCGGAACTGAACGTGCTCTGCCCGATCGAGGACTACAGCCGCGCAAGCCGCCAACCGGTGATGAAACACCTGGCGGTCGAGGTGACACCCAGCGACGCGGCAGGAACACCGGCACGATGAACTGCCTGTCCACCGTCACCGCCGCCGGGGAAGCGGACGTTAGCGTTATTGTCGACGGCCTCTCGACCGGCATTCCTGCGATCCTCGGCGGGAACCTGATCGCGCTGTACCTGACCGGTTCACTCACGTACGGCGACTTCGACGCCGGTTCCAGCGACATCGACTACCTCGCGATCATGGAGCGGGAAATCACCCCGGAGGAACGGGCGGCGCTGGCTACACTGCATACCGATCTCGGTCTGCGCCATCCAGTGTGGCGGGAGCGGATCGAGGGGTCGTACATCACGCGCGACATGCTGGCATGCACGCTGCCGCCACCCAGGGGGCGGCCCTATGTCAACCAGGGCGCGTTTTGGGACCCCGATCCACCGTATGGCAACGAGTGGCTGATCAACCTCTACGCAATCCAGGAGACCGGCACCGCCCTGTGTGGACCAAACCCCGGCGACCTCATCCCACCCGTGCGGATCGAGGATGTCCGCGAGGCGTCACGCCGCGACCTGACCGACGAGCGGATTCCGGAACTCAACGATCCCGGTTTCCTGCCGGACAGCCACCACGAGGCGTATGTCACCCTCACCCTCTGCCGGATCCTGCATCGCGAGTTCAATGACGGCATCGCCTCGAAGCGAGTCGCGTCAGCCTGGGTGCGCGAGACGTATGGCGAACCGTGGCGCTCGCTGGTTGCCCGGGCGGAAGCCTGGCAGCATGGACAGGAACTGGACAGCCGCGACGATGTGATCGCCTTCACCCGGTTCGTTGCGAGCGAACTCGGGATCGAGCAGGCAGACTCCAGTGGGATGCCGTGATGACCGGAAAACAGGTCGATGTCGACTGGATCCGGGTCGTGATCGCTCGACTCCTCGACGACGGCAGAAATCGGCGGGGGGAGACGAACGGCTGACACCTGCCGGGACCCGTTACTCCGGACGCCCTACAGCGAGTTGCCGAAACGTTGAGACTGGGAGAACTCGGGACCAGGGCCGAGACACGCGATCGGCAGCCCTCCAGATCTCCTCTTCTCGTGGATCTACCTTTCTGGCCACGGCTGTAATGTCTGCGGCAACAGCGCAACCACGGAGAAGCATCCGGGGCGTCCCCAGCCCCATCATGGATCGACCCCTCACGGACCACCGGCAGGCCGGGAACCGATCCGGCAGGGATGTCGTTCTCTCTCACAGGGAACGGGAAGTCACCCGATCTGGGGGATAACCGGCAGGTGAGGTTTACAGACCTCCCGGCTGTGTTGGCGCCCCATTGCCCACAGACTGGAACTCAGACGTTCGGCGCCGGGAAACAGACGCGAACCATTGTCTCCGGCGCTGTAACAGAACTGACACAAGCCTGTGGCGATGGCGTGAAACCCCGTTGCCAGAATGTCGTCAGTAGAAATGAAGCGGGAGCAACGAGGCTCCCAGGGAAAGGGGAGGTGACACGTGAGCGTCGTGATCACCCAGCATCCAGGCCACAAATCATCTGCACGAACGCACCGCAGCTTCCCGCTTTCCATGGGGTTCCTGCGCGAGAGCGGCCTGGTCGCCATCGCGGTCTACGTCTACTTCTTCGTGCGCGGCCTGATCCACGCCCGCGAGGCGGAGGCGATGCGCCACGCGCACGACCTCGTCTCGTTCGAAAAGACCATCGGCATTTTCCACGAGCGGCAGTTCCAGTCGCTGATCCTCGATCATCAGTGGGCGGTCAACCTCGTCAACTGGATCTACATCTACGGTCACTGGCCGGTGGTGATCTCCACCCTGACCTGGCTCTTCATCAAGCACCGCGAGATGTTCCCGGTGTTCCGATCGGCGATGATCTTCTCGGGTCTGGTCGGCTTCGCCTTCTTCTTCCTGTTCCCGATGGCGCCGCCGCGGTTGGTGGATGGCCTCGGGCTCGTCGATACCGTGACCCTGCATTCGGATTCGTACCGGGTGCTGCAACCACCATCCCTCACCAACCCGTTTGCGGCCATGCCGAGCCTGCACGTGGGCTGGAACCTGCTGATGGGGATCGCCATCGTCAGCATGTCGACCAACAGGTTCTGGAAAGTCTTTGGTGTCCTGATGCCGCTGGCAATGTACCTGGCCACCATCCTGACCGGCAATCACTACTTCACCGATGGCATCGTAGGCTCGGCGCTCGCCCTTGCCGGACTGGCCGTGGCCTGGAAACTGTTCCGGCCCCAGCCGCCGGTCTGGCAGGTGGTGCCGCAACCGGCACATCATCCATCGTTCCCCGCCACGCGCGGCGCGTGATTCAACGGCGAATCCACCACGGCGTCAATGGCGACGCACCAACCTCCCTCACCTCCCATCCCGCGAGTGTCCAGGCCAGCCTGGCTCCGCGGGATTTTCATGTTGCCCCACGGTTGCAAGCCGTTCCTCCACGATGTGCCGTCCTGCTACCATTCACCAAGATGGTGCAACCCGCGCACCACCGCTTGATGGAGGTACTGGCACGATGGCGACGGAGATTGCACCCGACTTGATGTCACGCCTGCGGGCGCACCAGATCACCACGGTCGACGAGGTCGAGGCGGCCAATGGCGTGCCCCATCCGTCGATCATGGAAAAGGAAGCACCGCGCCTGTCGCCCCTGGCCATCGAGTTCATCCAGAAGTCGCCATTCTTCCTCGTCGCCACCTCTGACGCGGCCGGCAACTGCGATGTCTCACCGAAAGGCGACGAGCCCGGTTTCGTGCTGGTGCTCGATGACCTGACCCTGGCGATCCCCGACCGGCTTGGCAACCGCCGCGCCGATGGGCATCGCAATATCCTTTCCAACGGGCATGTTGGCCTGATCTTCATCATCCCGGCGGTGGACGAAACGCTGCGGGTGAATGGAAGCGCCTTCCTCACCCGGGACCCGGAGTTGCTGGCACGTATGTCGGTCCGGGGCAAGGCGCCGAACCTCGCCACGATCGTCGAGATCGACCAGGTGTTCATGCACTGCGCGCGCTCGATCCTGCGAGCCGGTCTCTGGAAGCCCGCCATGTGGCCGGATCCGGATACCGTCCCGACCTTGCATGCCATCTCGTGCGAACTGAAGGACATGCCGGTACCGGACGAATCCGAGGGCAAGCGCAACGAGTCGTACCGGGAGTACCTGTACTAGCGGGTGCCCGGGGCACCGGTTGTTGCTGGACGTTTCGCGCGAGTGGTTCATGATGGATTGCCGGAGTGGCGAACCATGCACGGCCGGCTTCGCCGCCTTCGGCTCTGCCTCAACAGCGCATGGCAAATGGTTGATCCGGGAAGCCACACGTCGCTGACGCTCCGGGGCTGCCCCTCCAAACGACCGACGAAGGCGCGCCCTTTGCGAGAAGCATTGAGGACAGTCTCGGGTCGCTCCGACGTGGAACAGCGACTGTTCACCCGGACTCGTATAGCAGTTGTGACATTTGGACGTCTTCCTGCCGGCATGGCCAACGAATTCCTGGTACGGTCAGGCAAGAAATCGGGACCGTCCGGCAATGACACTGGCCATGACGGGTTGCAGAATGGTGACGCGGGGTTTTCGCTGGCAGAGGTTGTCCCGGTCTGCGGCATTGGCGAGTCCACCACCTTCCTGGTCCGAGCTGGCGCATCACGGGACCGCCAGCACTGCCCCGGGCCGGGATTCCACACTTTTCCATCGGTCAGCGCCGCATTCGCCGGGGAAATCTCCCTGGAAAGGACACCCACTTGCACCGATTCGCTTCGCGCCTGCTGGACCTTTCCACCGATCGCCGCCAGGTCGCCAGGGCGGGCGTCGTCTCGGCCGGAGTGGCGGCGGGACTCGGCCTGGCGACTGCCAGGGCGCAATCGACCCCGGGGGCCTCCGCTGTGGCTGCCGCAGATATCCCGATCTCGGGTGACGCCGTGCCAGAGCTGGCCGCTTTCGACGACGCGGTGACCGCGACGATGCAGAAGTGGTCGATCCCCGGCGGGCAACTCGCGATCCTCCAGGGTGAGGCAGTAACCTTCAACCGCGGCTACGGACTGGCAGATGTCGAGGCTGGCGAGGCCGTGACCCCGGACATGACCTTTCGCATTGCCAGCAGTTCGAAGCCCGTCACCGGGGTCGCCATCCAGCAGTTGATCGACGACGGTCTGCTGTCCCTGGATACCCTCGCCTTTCCGCTGCTCGCCCTCGATCCTCCCGCCAACGCGGTCCCGGATCCCCGGCTGGAAACGATCACGATCGAGCAACTGCTGACTCACTCCGGCGGCTGGAACAGCGCCGCCACCTACGACCCGCAGTACCTCCCGTGGACGTCGATGGCGTCGCACGCCCTGGGCGCCGAGGATCCGGCCGAAGCCGACACCATCATCCGCTTCATGATCGGGCAGCCGCTCGACTTCGATCCCGGTACGCTCAGCGCCTACTCGAACTTCGGCTACAACGTGCTCGGACGGGTGATCGAGCAGGTTTCGGGCAAGACCTACGAGCAATACGTCCTCGACGAGATTGCGACCCCGCTGGGAATCACGGACTGGAAGATCGGCGGCACGTACCTGGAGGAGCGATTCCCCGGCGAGGTGCGGTACTACGGTCCGGAAGGGCAAGCGCCACGCATCGGGATCACGCCCGGCGAGGGGTACGTGCCGGTGGGGTACGGTTCGTTCTACCTGAAGTCGCTCGATTCCCATGGCGGCTGGATCAGTTCCGCCCACGACCTGGCCCGGTTCGCGCTCGGAGTCGATGGTACCTGGGGGCCGGCGCTGCTGACCCCGGAGTCCGTTACCGCGCTGGAGACGACGCCGCGAGCGCCATCCGCGGCGGAAGGGGCCGGTAACGCGGCGACATCCTACGGGCTCGCCTTCAACAGCGCCGAGGTCGACGGCGGCTACGAGTGGTCGCACGCGGGCGCGCTGGAAGGGTCGAACTGTTCCTGGATCGTGCGAAAGCCGAACGGGACCGCCCTGGCGTTCGTGTTCAATTCGCTGCCGGAGGATTACGGCGCGTTCTTCGGCGACATCATCCCGCAATTGCAGCAACTGCTGGGTGAGATGGGATAGCAAACTCCGGGAGGGGCATTCCCGGCGCAGCGAACATGGCGGCCAATGCGCATGCATGTTTCGCCGGAAGCCCTCCCCTGCCAGGCATCGTTGTTCCAGATGAAACACGCCAGTGCAGGGTGCCGATCGTAGACATGCGACCCGAATCACGCTCGGTTCAGAAGAGCGGGTCGGACTGGTACCGTCCCGCGCGCTCGGCGGCGATCTCCTCCACCGAGCCGTCGAGGCACAGCTTCTCCTTGAAGATCGCCGGCATCTGCGGGACCGAGGCGCGATCCGGCCAGGATTCCAGCTTCCACAGCTTCGACCGCAGGAACGCCCGCGCGCAGTGCATGTAAACCTGCTCGGTATGCACCACGATCGCGAGGCCTGGCCGCTTTCCCTCGACCGCGAGGCGTTCGAGGATGGTTTCGTGTGTGGTGAGGTGGGCGCGTCCGTTGATCCGCAGCGTCTCATCGCAGCCGGGCACCACGAACAACAACCCCACGTGCGGATTGGCAACGATGTTGCGCAGGGAATCGGCCCGGCGGTTGCCAGGGCGATCGGGCAGGATCAGGGTGCGGTCACAGGCAACCCAGACGCTGCCGGGCGGGTCGCCACGCGGGGAGACATCGCAGGCGCCGTCCGGAGAGGAGGTCGCCAACAGGTGAAACGGCGACATGCGCACGAACTCCTGCTCGAGCGCGGTCATGCCCACCGATTCCTTGGCAATCGAGGTGGGTTTTGGTGTCCCGAGCAGCGCCTCAAGTTGATCGATGCTGTCGACGGTTCCGGTGGCAGCGGGCGTGAGGTCGAGTGACACGGGCGATGTCCTTGCGGTGCGCGTGAGGAACGAAGATTCCTCGCTACGCTCGGAATGACAATCCGCAGCCCTACGAAACGGTGGCGAGGCTGTACCAGTGCGATGCCGTGCCGCCGAAGATGGCGGCATCGGCCGCCTCGTCGAGGACACCGAGGTCATCCAGCACGGTGCGGGCAGCGGACACCACCTGACCGTAGCTGGCCGCAAGGGTGCAGACCGGCCAGTCAGATCCGAACATGAGGCGATCCGGCCCGAAAATCTCCACCACCGTCGCCACGTAGGGCATGAGATCGTCGGGCGTCCAGTTCGCCATGTCGGCCTCGGTCACCATGCCCGACAGCTTGCAGGCGACGTTCTCCAGCGCGGCAAACTCCCGCATCAAGGCTGCCCATTCCTCGATCTCACCCGAGGCGATCGGCGGTTTGGCGATGTGATCGACCACGAACCGGAGGTGCGGGAAGTCGCGGGCGACCGAGATGCCGGCCGGCAGTTCACGGGTGCGCACCAGCAGGTCGTAGACCAGGCCGTGCCCGGCGATCGCTTCGAGATTGCGCTGGACCGTCTCCTGCATCAGCCAGTCGGGATCGATCTCGTCGTGCACCTGGTGACGGATTCCCTTGAGATACGCCCCGGTCTCACTGTTGACGATGTCGTCGAGCGTCGAGGGCATCTGCGAATCGGTGAGATCGACCCAGCCGACCACCCCGGCCACGATATCGTGCTCCGCCGCGACTTCCAGGAACTCACGGGTTTCCGCCACGTCGGAGACGGTCTGCACCAGGACCGCCGCATCGAACCCGTTGGCAGCGAGCAGTGGCCGGAGATCGTCGGGGCCGTAGGCGCGTTTCAGTTCGGGTGGCATCCAGGGGTAGTCGCGGGTGGCGGGATTCCAGAAGTGGAAGTGGCTGTCGATGCGGCGGGGTGACTCGGTCAAAGGTGATCCTTCCTGAGAGAAGAGAAAACAGAAAAGGAGAAGGGAAAGCGTATCAAGGCATTCGTGAAGCGACAGGCATCCGGAATATCGCTCAGCATTCCGGGACTGCGAATCTCCGCGTTGGTCGGTGGGCACATCTCACGTTTGGCCAGGACGCGGTTCGTCGTGTGTCTCCCCGGAGTCCGTACCATACCTCTTTTCTGCTTTCTCGTTCCTCTTTTCTCACTCCGTAGCGAAGCGGGTAATGAGGTCGTAGGCGAAGGCGGCGCCGAAACGGACATCGTCGATGTGGATGCGCTCGTTGTGCCCGTGGACGAGACCGTCGTAGGTGCCGCGGCGGTCGGACGGCGGCATCGGGTAGAAGCCGTAGACCTTCGTGCCGTGCAGCCAGGCGGCGTCGGTGCGGCCCCCGATCAGGGTCGGAACCAGCTTCGCATCCGGCACGAAAGCCTGCAACGACTCACGAATCGCATCGAAGAACGGCGAGGCCGGGTCGAAACCGGTCCCGGCATTGCGGTTGACCAGAGTCACTTCGCCGGTATCGCCAACCACATCCTGCACCATCTGCCGCCACTCCTCGGGCGTGGTGCCCGGCACGAGCCGGCAGTCGATCCCGAGCTTGACCTCGGACGGGATGACATTGATCCGCTGGCCGGCCTCGACCAAAGTGGGAACGGCCGTGTGATGGAGGATGGCATGGAGCCGGATCCGGTCCCGCTCGGTCAACGGCACCACGTCGAAGTCGGACCAGGAAAGGTCGTGCTTCGCCAGGATGCGGTCGATTTCGGTCGCGGCATCACCGCCCAACCCGGCGGCGATGCCTGCCAGCATGGCGCGGACCGGTTCGGTCAGGGTCAACGGAGGCTGCCAGGCTCGGAGCCGTTCGAGCGCGATGGCGAGCTTCTCCATCGCGGTGTCCGGAATCGGCGTCGAGGCGTGCCCTGGCCGGCCCTGGAAGGTAACCTCGAGGATCGACTGCCCCTTCTCACCGGTGCCGCAGGTGTAGAACGACATTCCCGCGAATTCGACCTGACCGCCGCCGCCTTCGTTCAGCGCGAATTCGGCATCAATCAGGTCGCGGTGGTTGGCCTGCATCCAGCCCGCGCCCAACTCCCCGGAGACTTCCTCGTCGGCAAACGCGGCGTAGATGACATCGCGGGTGAGGGTGGCGCCGGATTCCTTGAGAGCGACGAAGGCGGCGAGTTGTCCGGCAACCTGGTTCTTCATGTCGAGGGTGCCGCGGCCCCAGATGTAGTCATCGACCAGTTCGGCGCCGAACGGATTGCGCTCCCACTTGTCGCGCTCGACCGCGACGACATCGGTGTGGCCCATCAGCATGACCGGGCGACCGGCCGGATTGCTGGCCGGGAGGCGGGCAACGAGATTGGCGCGGCCGGGAGCGGATTCGAGCACGGTCGACTCGATGCCGGCGACGGCGAGCACTCCGGCAATGTAGTCCGTGGCCTGGCGTTCGTTGCCCGGTGGCGAGGTCGTATCGAGGCGGACAAGCGCCCGCAGGTGCTCGATCGCCCGTTCGCCGAGGGTGATGGAGATCGAGTCGTCGGCGCGATCGGTGGGCATGCTTTGGGCTCCTTGCGAGACGGGGCGAGGGGACGCATTCTGGAGGCATTGTGCCCGTGGTTCCGAGGAGCGGCAACCGGATCTGCTGATTCAGAACATTGGAGCATCTGTGAAGGTGAGCGCCACGAGGGGTCTCCGATACCTGGGCACCTGCGAACTCTCTGCACACCTGCCAACGGAGGGAAGCTGCTCAGCGCTTCCCTCCATTGGCAGGAGAATGATCCAGTTCAACGACGAGTGACCCGCCACAGTCAATCGTGATAGCGCGAGGAAAGGCAGACCCGGGTTCCCGAGCGAAGAGCAGGATCGGCCGCTGATCAGGGGCGAATCTCACGACGGAACGTGCAAGTGACTGCTGTCCGGCCTCCAATTGTTGGCGATCGCGCCTGACAATGAGTAGGGAGGAAGGTATTCTTGGCCTCTGGTCGCTACGGGATATGGATGGCGCAGGATGCGCGCGCACGGAAACACGGGTTCCGAGGACGTCCGCACATGTATTCGATCGCTCGAGCGAACTTCGCTACGTCACATTCCAGGGAGATGAGTGACCATGATCGGACGGAATGTACGAGTAGGCGCGTGCCTGTATGCTTGCGACATGGGCACGATGGTTCGATTCTACAGAGATATATTGGGTCTTCATACCACATGGGATGGTGGGGATTTCGCCGAGTTTGAGACGGCAAGTGGCGCGCTATCCTTGTTCATGTACAGCAGGAAACGATTTGCCGAGGCAATTGGGGAGAGATACCTCGCTCCGGAAGGAATCAATCAGACGTTTGAAGTGGCCCTCTGGTTGCCCTGCTTTGCCGATGTAGATGCGGAGTATGAGCGGCTATCGACATTGGATATTGCGTTTCCGACCGGAGAGCCCATCACTTATCCTTTTGGCATCCGCAACTTCTACGTCGCCGATCCGGAGGGCAATCTCCTTGAAATCGGCAGCATGAGCGAAACGTAGTTGCGAGGTTCGGATCGTCGCAATAGCCAACGATAGAATGACGAAAAGTCAGCCACCCACGACACGGGGTTGATGATGTAGAGCACCCACAAGCCTGACCATGGCTGTCGTTCGCTCGACTCGCCCCTGATCGCCAGGCCACAGGGATTCCCAAATGACTCTGCATGGCGATCACGCGCGGCGGTAATGTCATCTTCAACCCCCTGCCGCAGGTGCAACGCGCCGTCGCCCGGTTCCCGCGACCGTCGGGTTCGGCCAGCAACACCCAGGCCAGATCGTCGCGGGAGGCGTGGAAGCGATCCGCATGGCTGCTCCATACGCATCGTGTGCCTTACTGGCGATCTCCACTCCCTCCATCCGCCAGGAGAATCGGGCTTTGGGGGATTGACACTGTCCGTTCACGGGCATAGGATGAAGTCCTACCGTTCGATCTAGCAAGAGGGGGCACACCATATGACCGCTCTCGATCCACCGGTGCGGTAAGGGCCGAACCTTCGGCCATCACAGCGAAGTACGACGAAACGCTCCTCCATCGTGAGGAGCGTTTCCTGTTGGCAATATGCTGTGGATGTTGCCTCAACCCAGTAGCGGGACTTCGTTCGCGCGGAGCATGGCATCGCGAGAATGAACAGACCGCAGGCCATGACCAGGTTGTACGCAGCGAGCGCGTACCTATGCGCTAAACTGTTGCGCCTGATCAGTGGATGGTTGTCATTCGCCGGTCTGCGGTACGATGACAGCAGTCGATCCCGGAGTTGGCGCGGACCCCGGACGGGGGCGCCAACGCCAGGTAGACGATGGGGCCGGATTGGTGAAATGGCAGACACGCCAGCCTTAGGAGCTGGTGCCCGCAAGGGCGTGGAGGTTCGAGTCCTCTATCCGGCACGAACGGCAACCACAATGCCCCTACTCGAACTTATTGTCTGCAGCGACAGATCGGGGCGCCAAGTCTCACTTCTGTAACTTGATGTTGACACGGTATACCAACACAACGGTGCTTTCGATCGGGAGGGCCAGGAATGACGTTCGGTAGCCGAATCCAGTAACTCCGCAAATCTCACAGGTTGACGCTCCCCGAGCTGGCGGGTCAAGTGGGGATTGATTTCACCTATCAAATGACCAAGGAGCCCCACCGGCTGAGGGCACAGTCCGTCGCATGGCCGAAGTGCTGGGCGCAGACGAGGACGGGTTGACACTGTTGGCGATCAAGTTGCCGGAAGAGTTTACTCAAGACATGCTCAACCGCCCCGAACAGCACGTGGCAGAACTCTACCGCTCCATGGCGGGTAAGCGCTACAGCAACGAGGAGTGGCAGGAAATCGTGCAACTGCTCCGAGACAAGGGGGAGAAATGAAGCCAGCCTTCCTCTCCGAGCGGGAGATCGAACAGCGGGCCGCTTCAATGCTGGGTCAGTATGAGCGCCAGACAGACAGCGTGGTGCAGGCGCCTGTGCCCATCGATCAGATCGTGGATGTGACGCTTGACGTCCCAATTCTCTGGGAGTCCATCCCCGCCGGTCGGGGCAGTCGGCCTGCTGGCAAGTTGGTCCAACCGACTCTCACCAAGCCCGCCTGCATCGTGCTCAATGAAGACTTGCTCGACACCGTGATTGCCACCCCCCCTTGGCTTTGAGCGCACCACTCTGGCACACGAGGCCGGTCACGTCGCTCTCCATAGTGAGTCCTGTCGCTACCCGCAACTTGACCTCAGTCAGGAGCAATTCCTTGTGCCCAACGACCTGTGGGCGATGATGGCCCACAGGTCGTCGCTTACCAGCGGGTTGGCCATGCCCAATGCCTACCCGCCATCAGCCGGTAAAGCTAGACACTCAGAGCCATGAGGGGATCCTCCCGCCACATCCCGATTGCTCAACACTACGAGGATACCGGGACCAATTCCCTCACTTCATCAATGCCGCCGTGTATGAGGCAGCGCAACGATGCTCCCGGTGGTGATGGCAATGTCGCACCCGGCAAACATCAGTCCGCATCGCCCTTGCTATCGCTGATGCGCTCGACATCGTCGGCGAAGATCCGGGTGCCCCATGCCGTGTAATACCAAACCTCGCCGTCGAAGTCGGTGACCCAATCCACCTCGAACTCTTCGCCAACCTGAAGGTCTGGCCCAACTCGGGCCGCGTCCTTGCTGGGCTCCTGGAATCGTCCGGTCGCATTCCTGACCCGAACCCGATCACCGACCCAGAACCAGCGGCGACCGCCGCCATCGACGTACGTGGGCGCGATACCTTCGGACTTGCTGACCGTATCCAGTTCGGGGATGGTGATTGGGTCTTCGAAGTCCAAGCCGAGTGGGATGTCGTCCACTCGACCCTCCAGCAGAAAGGCACGAATCTCCGCCGCATTCTTCGTGACAGTCGCCTTGTACCGTGACCAGTCCCCTTTATCACGAATGATGGACGGGCAATTCTTCCGCTTTCCGTTGGCCCGGAGCCAGTCCCAGTGTTGCAAGAGGGCGGTATCGACCTGCCAGCCCTCCGCCACGATCACTCCTGCCGCGACGCGTGCCGCGTTTTGGAACGCCGCCTCATAGCCGCCGGCGATCGCCATCTCACAGGCGTAGGACGTTCTGTTGCCGACCTTGTTCGCGGCATGCCCGGCTGCCTCATCGAACCGCTGGGCGACGATCACTTCCTTCCCGTCCACGATGATATGGTAGCTGCCTGGGGATGGTGGATCGAGCTCCATGCGTCCACCATTGGCTGCCCACTTCCACTCGCTTTGGGCAGAACTCCTCATATTATCAGTGAAGTGCTGGGTATAGGTGGTGTGCTCATTTGAAGGATTCCCTGACGTCCACCCCGCCGTTATGCTGGGGATGATCTTGATTGAAACCTTCAGGGTTTCCGGCAAGTAGACCGGATTGGCGAGACCTGGCCATTCATGCTTGACGAACGTAGTCATTGCCTGGTCCTCCTCGATGAACAATCCAGCGGTTTCCAGGTGATTGAGGCGATCGGCGATGCTGGCCCCATAGCCATTGCCAGGAACGGCCCACATGCCGTCAAGGTCGCCCAGCACGGTGGCGCACTTGATCCGGCTCGGTTCCGCCCGGATGGTTGCGTACCAACGAGGCGTAGGGTTCGGAGCGGCCTCGTACGGTTCCTCGATCCGGTAGCCCGGTGGAAGGTCCAGCCCGTTGACGTAAATGCTGAGTTGCATCAGGTGGGCCATCGCCCCGTTCCGCCCGTTGGCGAAGTCATAGATCCGCCACTGGGCATCGCTGCTGACACCGATGCCTACAGGGTTGCAGCCGTGGAGCCACGGGACGCCATGCCCCGGTTCGTGCGGTGGTTCCCTTCGACTCGCTTCCAGGAGGAACTGGCATAGGCAGACGTCGGCGTTGATCCCGAAGTCGGGCGCCATCCCGTAGAGCCCGTCGACATAGTCATCGGCATCGTCCGGACGACCAACGTCTCGCTGCCGGAGCCACGCCTTGATCTTGTCCGGGTTGCCCCGGCCCTGTCCCTTGATTGGGGTCTGAGCAGTGTAGGTCATTGAAATTGCCTCCCACGCTCGAACATGGCGAGGGCGACACGGAGGCTGCCATCCGCGTAGCACCCCATTGGTATCCCGACGTACGCGTTCACGTCAGCGTTGCGCGACAAACCACCTCGTTGGCAAAGTCTCTACCTCCTTGTGCGTCTCCCCAGGACTGGGACACCGGACAGCCATGGAAATCGGTCGCGGGTGATGCGGATCTGAACGTCGAACAGAATCGTTGTGAGTTGCCGGCAGCGCCATCGAAGCTGTCTTCGTCAACGCAACGTCCCGCATCCATTCTGGCTGTGAATAAGGCCTGGTCCTTTCATCTCAGGCCTTGCGCAACATCGAATTCGTGTCCAATGTCACTGGTGTTCGGATCCCGTGAGTGCTTGGGACTTACAAGCACATCGATGTGTCACGTGTTTCCTTGCGCATTACTGCTCTGCAAATCGGCCTTGTATTTGTCCGCCTCACCTTTGAGACGGTCCACGAGAATACTCGGCGTCAGACCAAAGATGGCGGCGATGACCAGGCCGAATCGGTCCTCTTTCAAATCGAAGATAACGGACAATTGTGGCACCGCTATGTTGACATTCTCAGTCGTAACAACCGGACCACTCAATGAGGCATAGAGCATCGACGTGACCAGCACACCACCGACTGCAGCCAGCCCCGAGAGCAGCGGCGTAAACAGCAGGCGCGTCTGATTCAGCCCGTAGTCCTCTTCGGTCGCTCCCGCGTCACCCCAACCGCTGCTCAACTGCTTGAAAAGCCCGGCAATGGCTCCCACGAGGTAGAACACCATGGCCGCCGCAAGGGTCGAGTCCTCTACCTGGCGGAGGATAACCAGCCCCAGAAGCAGAAAGCTGATCACGCCGGTGAGGGTTCCGGTAAACAGCAGATCATTCCGGGTGCGCACCAAGCCCTCGCGGCGATCGTCGCGGTACTGGTTGATCACGTGTCGAACCTGTTGCATGACCACGCGCGCTTGGGCTTTGTCCTCATCCTTGACATCGACTTTTTGGGGCACAGCCGGAGGAGTTGAAAGGTAGACGGAGGCCCCGAACACGGTTACCGCCTGTCGCAGTCGACCAATGTGATCAACACTGTTTTTGATGCTCGAATCCTTGAGTCGCATTACATCGTACAGGCCATCGCCAGCCACTGCCGCATCAGGCTTGACCAGGAAGAGCGCCTCGTCTACAGCATGCAATCGGTGCCAGATATCAATGTAGCCTGTCCCGAGCACCCAACGTGTACCAGTTGATGAGGATGTCTTGGAGTTCGATTGATCGTCTATCGTCAGTGACTTCTGCAACCCAAGTTCACTGGCGATGAAGTCGCGATGCAAGCGCGCTGCCACGCAGGCGGCAAGGTGTGGCAGCATGCAGGCGGCGCCTTGGGCATCCTGCGATCCCTGGAGCGGAGCATCAGGGTCTTCCGGAATGACCGGACAGTACGCTTCCAGTTGCGCGTTCAGGTCGTGGAACTCGCTGCTGAGAGCACCATAGATATCCGGGTTGATGTTGTTGGGTGCTGCATATCCACTCCCGAAGTAGGAAACACCGACTCCAAAGGCGAGTGCAACCCCAATCCCGACCAACAGCACCAGGTACTCGCCTTGCCCATGCAGAAACGTGTAGTCTTCCTCGGGCAGCACATAGAGCCCCACAGTAACCGTCGCAGCCAGGCCGAGAATGATCGGTGACTTTCCCAGCAGGGTAGCCCCCAAACTCGCCGATTCACGCTTTGGGTTCCATCCATTTTCACGACGCACGACATCATCGTGTGGGCGACGCCGCCTCACGACAAGCGCTATCACAATGACAATCAAGAGCATCAGTGGGAGAACAAGCGCTACCCACCACCAAGTGTGTTCGGGGGTGTGGAGAACAAATGGGTTCCAGTCTACGAACCCAATGGCGAGTGCGATCGCTGATACCAAGGCGGCGGCCGCAAATCCCCACCACAGAAGTCGCTTTTCCTTTGCTGGGCCTCCGGATTTGCTCTTCTCTGTGTTGTCTCCGGAGATCTCTGACGAGGTGTCGCCATTTCTCGCTGTCGATTCGGTTTCCAGGGGCACGGCAACAGACTCCTGTTCGAACTGAGACAGTTCTAGTGGAGACCCAGGCCGATCCGAAATCGGCGATCCTTTCCCCCAAATCGTGCGGGCGGAAGGGTGGCTGGTGATCCCAATGTCCCGATATGTTCCAAGTATCTTGTGACCGTGCAGGTCCGTTGGTTTATGTCATCACTTGGTCATTCGAGGCTACTCCTGGCTCAGTGGAAACGCAAGCCTTGGCAGGTAGCATTATTGGGTGAGCCAGGGGTCCGGTATATCGGCAATTCGTCTTGGACCGCGAACATCCAACTGGATACATCGTGGGAAACTCGGGTAGGGCCAAGCCACTCGCTTTCATCCATTTCAGGCAGCCAGGGCGCACCCTCACGGGTAAAATCACGGTTCGCTACGACGAACGGTGGGAATGACAAGCAACAACTCCCAGAACCACTCCGGACAACAGGGAGGGTTCTGGCGATGCTTTCGCGCCATCGCCAGGGACACACCTGAAACCGCACTGATGTGGCCAACCGGCAGTTGCACACAGGTGGGCCATACCGTCCATATATGCAAGGCAACACCGACCGGGTATCCGGCGCGGCGAGGGAGTCCGCCAGATCATGAACCCGGTCGACGCCGATCAGCCTGAGCGGGTCATTGCCTTTCCCATGGTCCGATGCTAGGGTGTTGGCGGGACCACATGGTGATTTGTCGATTTACCACGCTTGCCCGAGGGATCGTTCGGGACACGAGTCGCTCTCGCCGCAGGGTCCGCGGCACCTGTTCCATCCGGGTTCGGCGAGATGTTGCCTGGACCGGGACGCGATCGAACTCCTGGACCATGGCCTCGTTCGTGATGTCCTTGTTGCCCAATCGCGCGAGTACGACAGGTTCGTACCCTCCTTCAATCTGGTCCCGATCGTGCGGGGATGACCACGACTGGTGGGTCACACCATGAACACGCCGGAGCGACCATACGATACCAGCGCAGCCAACTCCTCCGGATCTTCCATGGATTCGTTGTGGGAACAGATGGACACGCTCGATCGATGCATTCGGGACACGGTTGCCCAGTTATCACGGTTCGTAACAACGCTTGGTTCCCTGCAACACCAGATCACAGGATCAGGCACTAACGCAGATGCGTTCGATCTGCCGGTACTGCGGACTCCCGGTGTACCGCTGGACGCGCGAAGTCAGCCCACCTACGTGATCAGGCTGCTGGGCCCCCCATCCATCGAGTGCGACCTCGAACCGGTTTCACTCGCTCGCCGGGGGAAGGCAGAGTCGATCCTGAAGGCTCTGGCGCTTGGCCGCGATCGGCGCGTACCGGCCGGGTTGCTGGCGGAGTGGGTCTGGCCAGGCCTGGACGCCGGTGAGGCGCGCCACTCTCTGCAGACCACTGTCAGCGCCATGCGGCGCTCGTTCCGGCGCATGCATGCTGGTTTCGAACTGGTCGTGTTCCGAGGCGATGCCTATCAACTCGACGAGGCGGTTGTCACGGACATCGAACTCTTTGACACGGCATTCGCCAAGGCCATCGCACTCGAGCGCGACGGCCTTGGCGAATTGGCGCTGGGGGCCCTACTGGCGACGCTCCCCCTCTATCGGGGTGACCTGGATGTTGATGAGTTCGAAGATCTGCGGTTCCTGATCGAGCGGGAACGATTGATCGGGACGAACCTTCAGATCCTGAGCAAAGTCAGCGCGATGCAGTTCCAGCGCGGTAACTGGGAGGAGAGCATCGCCTATGCGACCCGGCTCCTCGCATCCGATCCGAGCCGGGAGGATGCGCACCGCCTGATCATCCGGAGCTACGCACGAATGGGCCAGCGATCGCAAGCGATGCGCCACTACCATCTGTGCGAACGGATCATCAGGGAGCAGTTCGATACCGCGGTCGAACCGGAGACTGCGGCTTTGTTGGCCGATCTGCTTGGCTGACCATCGTCCTGCCTGAGTTCTGCCTGAAAAGCACAACCCAACCTGGTTCATGGGCCGAGCCGCGGCTGCGTAGCAGGAATTGCCGCCTGGCAAGGATCTCACTTCACCATTGAACCTCCTGAAACAGCCTTTCACCGCCTGACCCAGCCTGCTGAACGCCCACTCGGGAGGGTTTCGCATTTCATCGTCGCGCCGTTTCCCGGAGCGGTGATTGTTGGGTGTGAGCCGAATGTGACTGCTGCGTGAGTGCGTGTTGGTAGGGTGCGATCATGCGAGGCCGCCTCCGCGTTCGAGACACGACTGGTGTGGGATGTATGAGCGACGAGGAGGGATTGGTTCAACGAGTTCGCGTCACCCTGGTGGTTCCCCTACTCATGGACCCAGACGGCACGTTGCGGTACGGCGAGGTGATCCGGGTGCCGCAGCGGTCCGGGAGGATGTTCCGGACCTGGGACCAGATGGTGGAACTGATCCAGAGTGAGGCGTGTCGCGACCTGCCACTCGCTGATCGGCATGACCAAGCCTCCTGGTGAGGCGACGATTTTCACGGAGCGGATTATTACGCATGGCCACGACCCGCGCTATCGCAGCAACCAGCAAGGGCATCCTGCGCGTGTTGGAGCAGGCCTATGTGCCGGGTGACTTCGGTGGGCTGGCGGCAGAATTCGCGCTGTATCAGGCCAGTGATTTCCAGAAGCCCATGAAGTTCGGGTTGTCGCTCTATCTCTACCGGGTGACCGTAAATGTGGCCGCCCGAAATGGACGGCCGCACACGGGGGCCGATGGCAAACGGATGCTGCCACCGCTCCCGGTCGACCTGCACTACCTGCTCACCGCGTGGGGCGCGACCGCCTCCGACCAGCAGGAGGTGCTGGGCTGGGGGATGCGGACCCTCCAGGACGTGGCCGTGTTGCCGGCCGCCGTAATGAACGCCAATGCCCCGGGGGTTTTCGGTCCGGCGGAGACGGTCGAGCTTTCCGCAGACAGCCTGTCGCACCAGGATCTCGTCCCGTTTTGGGAACTAATGAAGCCAAACCAGCGGCTTTCGGCTCCATACATGGCACGGATGGTGGCGCTGGAATCGACGGTGGCGGTCAGCGAACACCCGGATGTCCAGACCCGGGTGTTCGAAATGCACACGCCTGCGGTGCCCTCGTGATCGCGCCCGGATGGAAATTCCTGGAGGCGGTGTCGAATGTCACGCCTCTCGGGATCCGCTTCTGGGACGTCGCGGCACGCGCGTTGGTGTCGGATGGGCTGGAGGTTACGGTGTCGCCGAAAGAACAACCGTTCCAGCGGGTACCCGCCATCGCCAACCGGTCCGGCGTGTTTACGGCACACGGCCTGCCCGGCTTGCGACGATTGGAGACAGGCGCAGGCGATACCGCCTTTTGGTCA
Organism: uncultured Sphaerobacteraceae bacterium; assembly: GCA_964610045.1. Classification (GTDB taxonomy): domain Bacteria; phylum Chloroflexota; class Chloroflexia; order Thermomicrobiales; family UBA6265; genus JACCYX01. The sequence goes on along the minus strand of CAZSUN010000066.1, from coordinate 749 downwards.
TCCCTGAAGGATCCCGGCGCAGGCCCGTTCGATGACGACGATCTGCCTCGCCAGGCATTCACGATCGAGGTGGTCGATCGGCGGGGCCGATTCCTGCCATGGACGATCGAGGCGCTGCTGCCGCACAGGGAACTCCTGACACCTGCCTGTGCAGCCACCGTATTTCCCAACGTGCCGGGTATCCCGCTGCTTTCCGGGCCGGCTCGGCCGCCCGTGCCTGGTATGGCGGTGGTCCGGGTTGAGATTGACGAGTCCGGGTTGCCACCGCTACGGCGCAAGCCGGCTCGCTGGGCGATCGTGCAGGTCACGGTTGGTGCGGAAACGGCCATTGGCATGACCGACGAGGACGGGCGGGCGCTCATCCTTGTGCCGTACCCCAAACCGGGTAATGGCGCGCCGGCGCCGTTGGCAAAGGCCGAGTGGCCAGTGGAGATCAAGGTTCGGTGTGGGCCAGAACCCGGCACCGGCAGGTACCCGGACATTTGCCTGGCGCAGGCCCAGGAGGACAAGCCGCTGTTCCGGAACCGGGACGGCACCGGGGTATTGGAGTTCGGGAAGTTGCGTTTTGGGCAGGAGTACGCCGTGCCTGGGGATGCCTCCGGCAAGGTGTTCGTCAAGCTGTCGGTTGGTTGATCGCACGGACGATCGCGAGGAGTCCCCATGCCTGAGTACCTGGCGCCCGGTGTCTACATTGAGGAAACGTCGTACCGTTCGAAGTCGATCGAAGGGGTGAGCACGACCACCACCGG
>CAZSUN010000065.1:0-21532 GCA_964610045.1 uncultured Sphaerobacteraceae bacterium | reverse complement strand
ATCCCTGCCTCTTCATCCTCGAGAACAACCAGTACGGCATGGGCACCAGCGTCGAGCGGGCCACCGCCAACATCGACCTCGGCAAGAAGTTCGAATCCTACGGCATCGAATATGTCAAGGTCGACGGAATGGACCTCGAGGCCGTGATCGACGTGGGCAGGCAGGCGGTTGACCGGGTGCGGGAGACCGGTAAGCCGTTCGCGGTGGAAGCCCTCACCTACCGGATCATGCCGCACGGTGCCGCCGACTTCCTTGAAAAGTACCGGACCAAGGAAGAAGTCCGGAAATGGCGCGAACGCGACCCGATCGGGCTGGTCGAGAAGCGGCTCGAAGAAGAAGGCGTGGAGCAGGAGAAGATCGACGAAATCCGGGCTGCCGCGAAGGCGCTGATGGATGACGCGGTCACCTTCGCCGAAGAGAGTCCGGAGCCATCGCTCGATGAGCTCCTCACGGATGTGTATGCCGAAGGCGTAGCCGTACGGGCTGCAGGGTAATTCGTTGCCGGGGGTGCTTCGCGGGGAAGAACCCCCGCGTACCGTTACCCGGCGCAGAAAGGGAACCGGCGGATGCCAGTCATAACCTATCGCGATGCCCTGCGCTCGGCGATGGCGGAAGAAATGGAGCGGGACGAGCGGGTCGTCCTGATCGGTGAGGATATCGGGGTCTACGGCGGGACCCACCTCGTCACCAATGGCCTGATCGACCAGTTCGGTCCACGCCGGGTCCTCGATACCCCGATCGCCGAGAACGGCTTCACCGGGGCCGCAATCGGGATGGCGATGGCGGGGATGCGCCCGATCGTCGAGATGATGACCTGGAATTTCTCGTTTCAGGCGGCGGACCAGATCATCCAGAACGCGGCCAAGTTGCGGTACTTCTCCGGCGGGCAGGTCAACATCCCGCTCGTGATCCGCGGCCCGAACGGTGGCGGTGTCCAACTCTCTGCCCAGCACACCCACAGCCTCGAAGGGTTCTACGGACACTTCCCTGGCCTCAAGGTGGTTTCCCCGGCGACGCCGGAAGACGTCAAGGGCATGATGCTGGCGGCGATTCGCGATCCCGACCCGGTGATCTTCCTCGAAGCGGGCGCGCTGTACGGGATCAAGGGTGAGGTGCCCGAAGGCGACTACACCGTCGAATTCGGGAAGGCCCGGATCGCGAAGGAAGGCGCCGATGTCACCCTCGTCGCATACGGCCGCCAGGTTCCGTTGCTGCTGCGTGTTGCCGACAAGCTCGCCGCCGACGGGATCGATGCGGAGGTGGTCGATCTGCGCTCGATCCGCCCATTCGACTCCGACACCATCGTGGAGTCGGTCCGCAAGACGCACCGCGCGGTCGTCGTCCAGGAACAGTGGCGCTGGTTCAGCGTGGCCAGCGAAGTCGCGGCGGTGATCCAGGAGCAGGCGTTCGACGATCTCGATGCGCCGGTGGAGCGGGTCAGCGGCGCGGAAGTTGCCGCGCCATATGCGCGAAACCTTGAACTTGCCGCCTTCCCGAACGAACAGCAGGTCATCGATGCCGTTCGCCGGGTCCTGTATCTCGAGGGGTAGATCATGGGAACAGTCATCATGCCCAAGATGGGCGACGCCATGGAGGAGGGGACGCTCCTCAAATGGCTGAAGGCGGCCGGTGACGAAGTCTCCGAAGGCGATCCCATCGCGGAGATCGAAACCGACAAGGTCACCCTCGAGATTGAAGCCCAGGAAGACGGCTTCCTGACCAACCTGCTCGTGGAGGAAGGCACGGTCGCTCCGATCGGCACGCCGATCGCCACGATCGGAGCCCAGGATGAGATTGGCAACGCTGCCGCCGCGACACCTGTGGCGGCAGCCGAATCACCGGCGCCTGCCGCCGCCCCGGAGGCCCCTGCGCCCGCGCCGGAACCTGTTGCCGCCGCGACTGCTCCGGCACAGGCTGCGCCGCCGGTCGCGTTCGAGCGCGCTCCCGGAGAGCGCCTGCGCGCATCGCCCCTGGTGAAGCGGTTGGCGGCCGAATACGGGATCGACCTCACCCAGGTGGCGGGGTCTGGTCCTGGCGGCCGCATCGTCAAGAACGATATCAGCGACTACGTTTCCGGCGCGAAACCGATCCCAGCAGCTCCGGCAGCGGCGCCTGCCGCCAACGGTCAGGTAGCGGCTCCTGCGGCTGCCACACCTGCCGCGGCTGTGGCGGCAGTTCCGTGGTCGGGCAAGGGGACGAAGGTCGAACTCTCGCGCATGCGCCGGACGACCGGCAAGCGCATGACCGAGTCCAAACTCGGCATTCCTCACTATTATGTCACGACAAGCGTCGATATGTCGGCGGCGCTGGATTTCCGGCAGACGATCAACGCAACCCTGGCCGATTCCGGGGTCAAGGTTTCGGTCAACGATCTGATCGTAAAAGCCGCTGCCCTCGCCTTGCGCGATCATCCCGAGGTCAACACATCCTGGGAAGCTGGCGAGCTGTACCAGCACGACTCGATCGACATCAACATCGCGATCGCGCTCGATGGCGGCCTGATCGCGCCGTTCGTCCCGGCGGCGGATGGCAAGAGTCTCGGCGCCATTGCAGCGCTGACGAAGGATCTCGGCCGGCGCGCCCGCGAAGGCGGCCTCACGCCCGAGGAGTATCAGGGCGGCACCTTCACGATCAGTAACCTCGGCATGTTCGACGTGGATGAGTTCATTGCGGTGATCAACCCGCCGCAGGCCGCGATCCTGGCGGTGGGATCAACCGCAGAAGTGCCAGTGGTGAAGGACGGCAAGATCAAGGTCGGCAACGTGATGAAGATCACGATCTCGGCCGATCACCGGGCACTCGATGGTGCCCAGGTCGCGACCTTCCTGCAGTCGGTCAAGAAATACCTCGAAAACCCGATGCTGCTGGCCGTCTCCTAACGGTTAAGCTGCTGTTGGTTGGGACGGGGCTGGCAATCGCCAGCCCCGTTTCTGTACGCTGATTCCGGCGCCGACTGGTCGACCCGATCGTGGCGACAACACGTGCATGCCGACTCGGGGTGATTGATCTGCCGTCCCGCTGGTTGGTGTCGATCGTGTATCAGGTGGTCCAACATACGCCTTGTGTTGCCGTCTCCCACCCCTGTCATTCCGAGCGCAGCGAGGAATCTGTCCTGGGTACTGTTGCGGGCGGTTATCGCCTCGCCGTCCCGGGCTCACGGAAAGCGATGTCATGTCTGGGTTCGAGTGGTTTCTTCTCATTGTGGTGGTGATCCTTGTGCCGCTGGTGGTGGCCATTGCGATCACCCTCTGGACGCTTGAACAGGCTCGAGCCCGAAAGCGTCAGAACCGGGACGTTTCCGTGGATGGTGAACCGGTGAAGCGTCGCGCTACCCGGGACGTAGCCGTCACCGAGACGGCGGTGGTAGGCGTTGCGTCATCCGAAGGGATCGCGTCGGGCGTAGACGAGCCGCGAATCTCAAAGGTTGGTGGCCAGGGAGACGATGCCGGGTCGTCAGACGCAACCCCGAAAGCCGGTGACAGTTCGGATGGCGGGGACTCCGAGATCGGGGGCGGTGATTCCAGCACCGGGAGCGACTCGTAGAGATGTTTCACGTGAAACATCGTCCCGTAGGCTGACACCTCTCGCACTCAGCCGCTATCCTTCCCGGTTGGGCGCGCCGCGTAACGCAGGTGTTGTGCGGCCTCGACTTCATCAGGAGATATACGTTCCGTGGCACAGATCGAACAGACCCTCGTCCTGCTCAAGCCCGACGCGGTTCAGCGCGGCTTGATCGGCGACATTCTCACCCGGTACGAGAAGCGCGGGCTGCGCATCGCCGCCCTGAAGCTGGCGACGATCACCGAGGCGCAGGCGCGCGAGCACTACGCCGAGCATGTCGAGAAGGGATTCTTCCCTGGACTGCTCTCGTTCATCACGTCCGGACCTTCCGTCCAGTTGATCCTCGAAGGGCCGAACGCGATCGCGATCGTACGCGACACCAACGGGGCGACGAACCCGGTCAAGGCGGCGCCTGGCACCATCCGCGCTGACTTCGGGATCGATATGGGCCGCAACCTGGTCCACGCCTCGGATGGCGCGGACGCCGCGACGCGTGAGATCGGCATTTTCTTCGGCGATGGCGGGCTCGTGAGTTATACCAGGGCCATCGACGCCTGGATCGTGGAGTAGATTTCTCGCGGCGCGATAAACGCTGTCAGTGAAACGGGCCGACAGGGGAACTCCCCTGCCGGCCCGTTTCCTGTCCCGAAGATGTTTCACGTGAAACACCGGGCCGCGTCGAGTTCGTTGAATCACACGTGATGCCAGTGCCGGATGATTCATGATGGATTGCTGTCGCAGGCAGACCGTGCATGGTCTGTCACTCCGGGCGTGACTCGCTTCGCTGCCTTCGGCATCGCCTCAGGACAGGCTCGGGTTGCCTCTACGAGGACCTGCACCTGTTCACCCGGATTCGGTATGACGCAGGCGATCGGCAGTCCGGCAGACCTCATCGCCTGGCGGACCAACCTTCCTGAAAACGGCTGTAGCCAGCGCCCGCGCGCACGTGTCATCCCGGGACGATGTCGATGAATCGATGATGTGGGTCGCCCCGGGTGAAGAAACGTCGTACGCGGGTCGAGAGCCCCTCACTGTCACAGATTTCTCGCTACGCATGAAATGACAATACGATGGAGCGTGCCGGGGCCAGGAACGCAGAACGGGGACGGCGCACCTGCCGTCCCCGTTTCCTGTGTACCGCCCGGTGATTCGGATCAGTCGTCGGTGATGAAGAGGATCGTCTGCTGCTGGTTGAAGTAGGACATCAACTCCGCCACCAGGTTCCGCAGGTCCTGGTCGGTTGGGAATTGGGCCAGCACACGCTTGTCGGCGAACGGCAGACCGCCGTACTTCTGGTAACCCGCGCCAGCCCGCGCATCGGTACGCTGGACCCGGCGGTAGATTTCGGCATAGAGGTCGCCGTCCTCATCGGTGATGAAGAGGGCGTGATTGCCGTCGATCTCGATCCCAACCAGACCGCGGTCCGGTGTGTCGATCACATTGGGATAGCCGCGTGGCACCCGGTTCCGGTACTGGTCGGCGGCGACATCGAGCATCGGCCGCAGTCGATCCCGGATGTCCTGCAAAGTTTCGGTTGACACCGTCTTCTCTCCTCGTCTCCCCGCACGCTGCTCGACCTGGCGATCGAGGCGACCAGCGTTGGTCACGGAGCGTTCAATGCTGGTCCATTGTGACCCGCCGCAGGGGCGAGGGGCAAGCTGTTGGGGGTGTAAACGTACCTGTGTCATGAGTGACAAGTGAGGTACGTCTCATGGCCAGTACGATGAAGGCTCCGGCGACGGCGGCTGGGCACGCATCGCAACGGCGAGCGGTGTTGCACGTCCGTACCAGTGACGATTCCGAGGGGTTGGAGCGGCGGGGTAGATCGGCAGGAGGCAGATTGCCGGGCGTTTGCCGAGGCGCAGAAGTTCATGGTTGTCGAGGTGTTTCGGGAGAACGATACGTCGGCGTTCAAGCAGCGCACGCTGACGCTGCCGAGCGGTGAGCGGGTGCGGCGGTGGATATTCCCTACCACCGTCGCGCAGCACGAGTGGCCCTGCCGAGGTGGCTGAACCGGTGGCGTCGGTGATGCTGGGGCACGAGGTAGGCATGGCCCTACCAGTAGGTGCGTACGCGATCACCACTTTCCCGACACTTCAGCCGAAAACCTGCACAATCTTCATGCCGGGCGCGAACGACCAGACACGCGAGGTTTTGTGGTTTCCGTGATCTGCAGGACGCGTGACATAGGGGTTGGTCATTTCCGGTCGGCGTCGATCTCGCGGACATGGATGCGAACGAGGTCTTCGATCAGTGCGGTGGGAAGTGGGTTCTCCAGCGTGAACTGGATCGCGTGTTCGGTGGTCTTGTAGCCCGACAGCCGATCCTTCAGTTCCTCGATAGCCCACGAGGAGGGATAGAAACTCATGTGGTTCTTGGATGCGGTGAAGTACACCAGTGCGCGGTTCTTGTATTTCAGCGTGGGCATGCGGTAGCTCATGGTTTCTTCGACGCTCGGCACGAGCCGGGTCACAAGCGCGCGAATCCGTTCGAGCTCCGATCGGCGCGCAGGGTCGATTCCATCAAGGTACTCATCAATGCTCGTAACCTTTTCACCCATTGCTCTCACCCGCTCTCGTACGACCCAAGAAGGGCGCTACCGTCCTCGGTGCTCGCGTCTTCACCTCACCCGCTCCCTGTTCCACCGTATCTCGCTAACCCCCTGTTCGAGCCGCCACGCCTCTTGCAGATCACGGATGCGCCCCAAACCGCGCGCAGAAAGATGGCTCTGTTCGCGCAGAACGCGTACAGAACCGACGCAGTTGCGTTTGCTGCCCTACAGCAAGCTCCGCGCTCCGGTCGACCGATGTTTCACGTGAAACACCTGGCAGTGGGTCAGAGGTCGCTGGCCAGGTCCTGCGCAAGCCGGTTCTCCTCGCTGAGCTGACTCGCCCGGGGCGTGACCTGGCCGGCGTATTTGTTGTTCTTCTTGTCGCGATACGGCGTCATCACCGGCGACGAGACCGGCTCGAACGAGAACGCGCAGATGCGCATGCCGGGGTACAGGGCGACCGCCATCCGGCCGAGGTTGCTCAGTTCCATCGTCGCCGTCCCGATCCAGCCAGGCTCGAAGACCGCCGCTGTGGAATGCACCGTGATCCCGAGCCGCGCGATGGAGGAACGCCCTTCGAGCCTGCCGAGAATGTTGTCGGGAAGCTCCAGGATTTCCATTGTCGACGCCAGCGCGAAATCGCCCGGCTGCATGATGAACGGCTCGTCCGGTGCAACCTCGATCGTGCGCATCGCATCGCCGATCGAGCCGGGGTTGCGGGGATCGATGTAGCTGAAGCGGCTGTGCTCGAAGACCATGAAGGTCGTGCCGAGCCGGAAGTCCACGGACACCGAGCCCAGCTGGGTCGCCAGGTCGGGAGCAGGATCGATGCGGATCGTGCCCGATTCGAGCGCTTTCAGAATGTCGCGATCCGACAGCACCATGCCGCCCTCTGCTCCCCGTCACAAAGCGTGACATAATCAATGGCAATAGAACGGCGTGACTGTCCGTTCGCCCCGTGAGAGGATAGTACCATTCCGGGTCCGCTGGCCCGGCTCGCGCTCTGCCATCGCACGAGGACATCGCCGTGACCAACCGCCCCGTTCCCGACCAGCGCGACCTCTGGATCAGGCAATATGGAGATGCGCCCCAGCCCCAGGGCAGCGTCTCCGCGTTCGCGACCGACTGCCTCACCATCCTGCCTCCGCGGGCCCGCATCCTCGAGCTCGGCTGCGGACGGGGCGACGATGCCGTGGCCTTCGCACAGGCCGGTCACGAGGTGATCGCCACCGATTTCGTTCCCGCCGTCATTGCCGCCAAGAGGGCGCGCCACCCGAACCTCGAGTTCCGGGAAATGCGCATCGACGCCCCGTATCCATACCCAGACGCTTCCTTCGATGCCGTTTACGCGCATCTCACGCTGCACTACTACCGCGACGATGTCACGCGCTCGATCCTGCGGGAGATCCACCGCGTCCTGCGGCCAGGCGGGTGGGTGCTGTTCGCCTGCAAATCGCCCCAGGATCCCGCCTGGGGTCAAGGAGTGGAAATGGAGCCAGACATGTTCGACCTGGACGGCAAGGTCCGCCACTTCTTCAGCGAAGAGTACGCACGCAACCTGCTCGCCGATGCATACACGGACACCCAGGTCACGTCCCACCGCGGCGAACTCTACCGCCAGCCCGCCGGATGGATTACCGTGACTGCCCATCGCAACAACTCATAACATAACGAAGCGTTGGTAACAGGTCGAAACTGGATCAGGTGGAACTCGATCACGGACGGGTCGATCATGGAATCGTCTCGCAGTCCTGGCACGTCCACCAACTCATCGCGAGTGACTCAACCACGCCACGGATTGGTAACCCATGACCGGTCAATCCCATCATCTTGACTATCGAATTCGCCGCGAACTGATCGCCTGCCTCGACGACGAAAAAGCACTCGATGCTCTCGCCGCGTCACTTGGCAGGACCGACGCCCGGGTCCTGTGGCACCTCCAGCAACTGGCCGTTGATGGGCTGGTGGAATCCTGGCAAGACGAGACCCGCTGGCGCCGCACCCTCGCAGGCGAAGCGCTGCTCGCCGGGCGTGCGGCCGATCCGCCTGCCCAGGCGTTCCCGGACAGGGTCGCGGCGGATTTCGAAGACGCGTTGCGGGAACTCGAAGACGGACTGTATGGAGAGGAGGCTGTTCAGGCCAGCGGCGAACACCGGACCCGGCTTTCCACGGCGCAGGCGGCAGAATTCAGGGATCGACTCCTGGGGCTGATCGCGGAGTACTTCGCACCGGGCCAGGGCGATCGAGACGGGATCAAGTACGGATTCCATTGGATCATGACGCCCATCGACCTCCATCCATTGGAGGAGGCCGAACATCGAGAAACAGCCCGGAGGCTCATTGAATCGGGCGGTACTCAGCCCGACCTGAAAATCCCGCCACGCAGGCGTCCGGTCGATCCAGCGGAGTGATCCGAGCAGCCCGAACAGTACCAACCTCTTGACATTCCTCCCCATCGCGCGATCCTCACTGCCATCACCCGACAGCGACGGCAGGAGAGAGCAACAGGGGAGTGGGCATGGCTGAACCGGTACGGGTCTCGATCGTCGGCTGCGGCGGCATGGGGCGGCGGCACCTGGCGGGAATCGGGGAACTCGCCCAAACCGACCATAACAACGTCGAACTTGCGGCGGTCTGCGATCTCGACGCCAGCCGCGCCAATGCCCTGGCGGACGAAGCGGAAACCCTCCTCGGCACGCGACCGGCCGTGCATAACGACATAAAAACCATGGCAGCCGAGGTCGATGGTCTTGAAGCCGCTTCCTGTACGGTCGAATCCGGCCTGCACCACCGCGTTGCCACCTCCATCCTCGACAGCGGCCTGCACGTCCTCTGCGAGAAGCCGCTCGCCCTCACCATCCGCGCCTGCAACCAAGTCATCGCCGCTGCCAGTCGCAACAACCGCATCCTCTCGGTGGCCGAGAACTTCCGGCGCGATCCGATCAACCGCCTCGTCCGCGCGCTGATCGATGATGGCGCGATCGGCGACCGCCAGTTCTTCATGGAAACCAGCGTCGGCGGCCGCGACCAGCTCTTCATCACCCCTTGGCGGCACATGAAGCTGATGGGCGCTCTCACGCTCGATGCCGGGGTCCACAACGCCGACATCCTGATGTACACCTTTGGCGATGCCACCTCCGCCTTCGGCCGCACCCGGCTCTACGAAAAGGTCCGGCGCAAGCAGGACACCACCGGGCCGGGGGGCTACTGGGAGGCCTGGGTCGACGGGTTCCCGGAAACCGTCGACCCCACCGGCGAGGACGCCATGTTCGGCCTGATCGACTTCGCCAATGGCGCGATCGGGCAGTGGACCTTCCACCAGGCGGGGCACGGGCTGCCGTTCAATCATCGCATGATCTTCGGCACGCGAGGCTCGATCGCCGCTCCTGGCGACCGCAATGGCCGCCCGATCCGGCTCACCCTCGACGATGGAACCGACATTACGGACGAGCGTATTCTCAAACACGCGCCAGCATACCGGCTTTCGCCAGTGGCAGCGCAACTCTTCGGCGGCGAGCGGCCCTGGACCTACGACTTCGATTTCGTCGAAACCGACCGCAAGCTGATCGCGCTCGAATACCACGAACTGGCGGACTGCATCCGCACCGGCACGACGCCGGAAGTGACCGGCGAGGTCGCCCGCCGCGCCGTGGCACTGGTCTACACCCTGTTCGAATCGCACCTCGCCGGCCGGCCGGTCTCCCTCGACGAGGTCGAAGCCGGCGCCGTCGATGCCTACCAGCGCGACATCGACGAACACCTGGGGTTGGTGTGATAGAAGGCACGATACCTCGCACCCGCACGCCTACCGCACATTCGCCAGGTTGTCATTCCGAGCTTGCGAGGAATCTCTTGATTGAACAAGGAATGTCCAAACCATGAGGCAATAGTTCGCCTACATCATGGCGAGCCTCACACGAAAGACATACGTCGGCATCACCAGCAACCTTGAACGCCGCGTCTGGGAGCACAAGGCCGGCGAATTGGGCGGGCATACCAGCAAATACCGGAAACACCGGCTTGTTTACATGGAGGAATATCAGTGGGTGAACGACGCGATCGCCCGCGAGAAACAGATCAAGGGATGGGATCGGCAGAAAAAGGTTGCGCTCGTCGAGTCGTTGAATCCGGGTTGGGATGATCTGAGTGCCGAGTGGTATGGGGGATCGCCGCGTGGTGAGAACCAGCGCTGAACCGCCATGCGAGTGCCCAAGAGATTCCTCGCAAGCTCGGAATGACAATGCTGCGGGTGGAATGAGAATTCGGGGAGTGACCACAGATGATCATCACGAGCATAGCGCCATACCTCGCCGGGCGCTGCCTGCTGGTCCGCGTCGAGACCGATGCGGGCATCACCGGAACCGGGGAGTGCGGCCTTTGGGCCCACCATCGCGCGGTTGCGGCCATGGTCGAGGACCTCGCCGCGTACTTCACGGGCAAGGATGCCGGCCAGATCGAGCATCACTATCAGGCGGTGACTCGCGACGCTCACTTCGGCGGACCGGTCCTCTCCGCCGCGCTGAGCGGGATCGACATCGCCCTTTGGGACATCCTCGGCAAGGACACCGGTAAACCGGTGCACCAACTGCTCGGCGGCAAGGTGCGGGACAAGGTTCGCGTCTTCGCCAGCATCGGCGGTGAGACAGTCGCGGATCACGTCGCTCAAGCAACGAAGGCGGTCGCGGGGGGGTACGACTCGCTGCGGGTGATGCCCTTCCTGCCGGGTTGGGAGCAGCAGACACCGACTGCCTACATCGGGAGCGCCGTCGAAATCGTCGGCGCCGTCCGGGATGCGATCGGTCCCGATGTCGACCTTGGGGTCGAGCTGCATCGCAACTTCCGGCCCGAGGAATCGATCGCGCTCGCCCGCGAGATCGCGCCGTTGCGGATCGCGTATCTCGAAGACCCGGTCGCACCGGAGAGCCTCGAGGCTCTCCGGTACGTCGCCGATCACATCGATATCCCGATCGCGGCGGGGGAGCGCCTGGACAGCATCCACGGCTTCCGCGAACTGCTTGCCAGCCGGGTGGCCGCCTGGATCCGGCCGGATGTTTCGCTGGTGGGCGGGTTCACCCAATGCCGCAAGATCGCGGGCATGGCCGAGGCCGGCTTCGTCGGAATCTTTCCGCACCTGATGGGCAGCCAGGTCAACCTCGCCGCCTTCGTCCAGTTCGCCGCTGCCACGCCCAACTACGTGTTGATGGAAGGGCAGGCGACCGTCCTCGACGAGATCGTCGACCACCCGCTGAAGGTGGAGAACGGATACGTGACGGTTCCGGATCGCCCCGGCATCGGGCTCGATCTGCGGTTGGACGTATTGGAATGCACCGCCTTCGTCGACCACGCCATCGCGCCGCCCACCCGCGCCGACGGCTCCATCGCCCACTGACGGGGCATCTATACTGGCGGAGCACCGGTTCCCGCATTTGGGCGAGACGGTGAACGGGTACGACCATGGCGACAACCGTCACAATCGACGAGCGACTCCTCCAGCAAGCGGTCCGTGTCACTGGCATCGAACGGAAGGACGATGTCGTGCGCGAGGCGCTCACGGCGCTGATCCAGCGTGAGACCGCGCGGCCTCACCAGGGCGATGATCTGCGTGGTCACGCCGTGGCGGATGATTCAATTGAGCATACAGGGTTGCTCGTGCGCGCCCTCGACAGGATCGACGACCTGGCTCGACTCGGTAATGACTGGGATAGCTACGGTGCTGCGCCCATTGGGACCGATGCGGTTCGCACCGCGCGTGTTCTCGCGATTGAACTCTGGCGATCGGGCGCGTTCGCCGATCTGAGCCAGATCGACATCATTCCGATTCCGACCGGTGGCATCCAATTCGAATGGGCCCTGGGGGGTGGGGAGATCGAGGTCGAAATCGACCGCACCGGAGAACTCACCTGGTTGATCGCACGAGACGACGGGATCGATGAAGAGTCGTCAGGGCAGCCAGCAGCCTCACCCCGCGACGTCGTCGACCGCATCAGCAGCTTCACCCATTGACGCCAGAGCCCGCAAGGATCTCGATCGTTGCCGAAGACCTGCTGTACCGCAGGATATTCGGGCAGTTCGTGAAATCCGATGGGCGCGTGAGTTCGGCCGCATTCAAAGTGAACTCCCGGCCAGACAACGAGATCTCCGTCGATCTTGCGAAGCTGACAACACCCGAAGAGAGCGTCAACCGAGCCGGCCGGTCGGGGTTCCTGCTCGGTCAGCTTGTTGCGGGCGAAGTGCGTGAGTTCGGGTTCGAGGTTCATCACGATCCCTTGCCAGACAACCCCGCTCACGCGATCATCGCGGGCGAAAACTCCAATGCCCGTTGCCGGGCACTCGCCGGCCTCGTGACGGTTGTTCCCGACGTGCAGTCGCAGGACTCCACGGCATGAGTCCCGGGCGGTTGCGCACTGACCGCGCGGGTGGTCCCTGCCCTGCGCTAAGCTGGTGACGCTTCCATCGATCGACTCGCGTGGGAACTGGCGCGATGGAAACACTCGTGCCGCTGACGAAGAACTCCTCGAACGCGCGATTCTGATAGCAGGAATCGACAAGAAGGACGATGTCCTGCGCGAAGCGCTTACCGCGCTGATCCAGCGCGAGGCCGCTCGACGCGCGATCGAATTGGCAGGTACAGAGCCAAACATCGAAGCCCGCCCCGGCAGCCCTGAATCACTTCGTTGTCATTCCGAGCGTCAGCGAGGAATCTCTCCAGCTCACCACCGCCGTCCGTCCGCATCCCCTCCCCAATCCTCTTTTCTCTTTCCTCTTTTCTCATCACCCTGTAACACTTTCCGGCAATCCACGTCTGTACCGGTGAACGCGTTCGAAGCGGTACCGGGGAGTTCACAGGGTGAGCTGGCTGCGGAGCGAATCCCCAGCAACTGCGCCCCCATCAATGGATCCGGATGGGAGCGACGCCGAGCTTGTGGCGCAGGCCAGGCAGGGCGATCCACGCGCGTTTGCACTCCTCTATCGCCGCTATCTCAACCAGGTCTACGACTACTGCCGCCACCGGCTTTCGAGCCGGGAAGCGGCCGAAGATGCCACGCAAACCACATTCGTCAAGGCGCTCGGTTCGATCCGGACCTGCCGCGACGGCGATCTCTTCGCCGGCTGGCTGTTCGCGATCGCCCACAACGTGATCACCGATACCTACCGTTCGGGTCGCGGCACCGCGGTCGACATCGACGCGGTGCCGGAATTCCCCGATCCCGCTCGTTCGCCGGAAGACCAGGCGCTTGGGGCGGAGTGGACGCGGGAACTGGAGCGTTTACGCCAGGATTGCCTGAAGCGCGACGATCGCGACCTGCTCGACCTTCGTCTCCAGGGGCTGACCGATCGCGAGATCGCCGTCGCCCTCAACCGCAGTCACGGCGCGATCCGGGTGGCCCAACACCGGATGGTGCGACGCCTCCGTGACTGCCTGGGTCTCAACCGGGAGGGCAGCCATGGCGCTCTTTAGGCCCTCCCGGGCGGACAACCACCTGTCGACCTACTGGAACGCGCTCGTGCGCAACGCCCCGGCCGAGGAACTGGCCAGGCTGGCGGCGCGGATCGAGCCGTCCGAACTCGCGGCGATTCACCGGGCCCGTGCCGCCCACCGGCGGTACGACCCCGACCCGGTGTTTGCCCGCCGCCTGGAGCAAACACTGATGGATACCAGCATTTCCCCGGTTGCGGGCACGATGCCGCAACCACGGGTTTCACCACCAACCACCAACGGCGCTCACGACCGTGGCCGCGCCCGGCCAGGCGTAAGTGGGCATCGATGGGGCAGGACACTGGTTCCGGCGCTCGAAATCGGGCTGATCATCCTGCTCATCCTTGCTTCGATCGCCGGGATCTGGCTCACCACCGGCCGCGACGACGACCCGCGCATCATCGTCCCGCCGGTTGCCACCCCAACCACCGAGACCACCTCCGGTTGGACCCACTTCAAGGGCGACGCTTCCCGGCGCGGCGTGACCAACTTCGGTCCCAGCACCCAGCCGGCGGAACTCTGGCACTACCAGGCCAACGCTCCCTGCTTCACCGCCCCCGCGATCTTTGGAGGCACTGTCTACGCCGCGTGCGACGACGGAACGCTGTACGCGCTTGACGTGGCCACTGGCAGCGTTCATTGGGAATTCGCTGCCGAGCCGTTCACCGACGGCCCGACCGTCGCTGGCGACCTCATCTACGTCGTTGGCGCCAGTGGCACCCTCTACGCGGTCGAGATCGCCACCGGCCAGGAGCGCTGGCGTTTCGACGACGACGCCGTCTTCGGTTCGCCAGCGGTCGCCGACGGCATCCTGGTTATTCCGGCCGACGGTGGAATGCTGGCCGGGATCGATGCCGAAACCGGCACCGAGCGGTGGCGCTACCAGATCACAACTGAAGGTGCGGCCCGAACGCCTGCCTTGCTCGGCGGCATTGCCTATGTCGGCAGCGAATCGGGTGACTTCACCGCCATCAGCACCGAATCCGGCGAACTGGTCTGGTTCGTCGACACCGGCGACCTCCCCACCGGCACGGCGGTCGTTGCCGACAGGATCGCCTACATTGGCGTTGCGGCCGAGGCCGGAACGGGTTCGCTGGCCGCCTACGATGCCGAAACCGGCGCCCTGATCTGGCAGCGCGACGAGCCGATTCACTCGCCATCCGTCTCGAATGGGATCGGCTACGCTGGAAGCGCCGACGGTACCGTCTACGCATTCGACACGGCAACCGGCGACGAGCGATGGCGCATCCAGGTTGGCGGAGTGGCCCGCCCGCTGGCAGTCGCCGGCGATATCATCTACGTCCCGAGCGATGATGATCGCGCCGTTTACGCGATCGCGGCTGGCACGGGCGAAATCCTCTGGCAGGTCGATGTCGATGGCGGCATCAACGGCCAGGCCGCCGTCGCCGACGGCATCATCGCGGTTACGACAACACTCGGTGCGATCCAGGCGTTTGGCGAAGGAATCCCAGGCGGTGAGATGCAGTCACCTGCCGTGACCACCCCGGCACCGGTGGCCACCCCGGCCGCGACTGCGGAAGCGTCCCCAGCGAGCGCAACGCCTGCTGCCACCACCGTGGTGGATGCCCCAATGTTGCTTTGGACGGCGGAGGGCGGTGCCGGGCCGTTCGACAGCCCCGGCAAGATCGCGATCGATCCCCAGGGCCGGATCTGGGTCACCGATACCGGCAACGGCCGCTTCCAGATCTTCGACGCGGACGGCACGTTCCTCGAAACGTGGGGTGAGCCGGGAAGCGGCGACGGGCAGTTCTCGTTCCTCCGCGCCGACGGCGACGGGTTCGGCGGGCTTGCGATCGCCCCCGACGGGTCGATCTTCGTCCTCGACGTGGGCAACCGTCGGATCCAGGCGTTCGACGCCAACCGAACCTTCCTGACGAGTTGGGGCGAGAGCGGGCGCGATCCCGGCCAGTTCCTGGACCCGATCGGGATCGCGGTCGCCCCCGATGGCACGGTCTGGGTGCTTGATGGCCTCCGCAACGACATCCAGCACTTCGATGCCAGTGGACAACTGCTCGGATCGGTTCCGACTTTCCCCGATGGCAACGGACCGACCAACTCGATCAATGGCGTCTGGATCGATGCCGAAGGCAACCTCCATATCGAAGATATGTATGCCTACGAGATCCGGGTCCTGGCGCCGGACGGCACGGTGATCCGGACGTACGGTGAATACGGCGATGGCGTCGGGCAGTTCACGGGCCAGATCGAGTCGATCGTCTTCCTGCCCAATGGACAGATCGTGGCCGCGGAGGGAGGAATGTCGCCATTCGAGCCCGGCCGGTTCCATCTCTACGCGCCGGATGGGACGCCGCTGGGGACGTGGTCCGTAGAGACGGGCGTTCACCTCGGTTTGGCGGCAGACGATGCCGGGAACGTCTACCTCGCCAACTACCTCGAAAACACCATCCAGAAGTTCCAGTTCACCGTTCCAGCGGTGGCGACACCAATACCCTGACTGGCATTTCTCAACACCCAACGACCGACCGGCGGCGCACTTTCGCGCCGCCGGTGTCGTGTCCCAGCCGACCTCCTCTATACTTGGAGGTGACGGACGAGTTTGGGAGGTTGCCTCGTGATCGAGTTGAAACGCGCCGAAGTGCGCATGGAGGATGGTCACCAGGTGATTGTCCTCCCCGAAGACATCCACATCGACGAGGCCGAGGTCTACGTTGCCCACAATGTGGACACCGGGGAACTCACCCTCAGGCGCGAACGGCCAAAGAAGCAGTCCGCGGTGGACTTTCTCGCATTCCTCGACGCGCTCGACATCCCGCAGGAGGATCTCGATGCGTGGATGGTCGAGCGTCCCCTGAACGTCCCGCTCGAACCCGGGAGCATCTTCGGGGATGACGAGTGAGCGAGTCAGTACGGATGCTCGATTCCGATATCGCGAGTTACCTGATCAAGGGACGTCACCCGTCGGTGACGCGCCAATTCCTGGAACGGGGATTCGAGGGAATCTGTATCTCCGCCTGCACGGTGTCCGAACTCCTCTACGGCCTTGACGCTCGTCCATCGGAGGATCGCCTGCGAACCGGGATCGTTCGGTTCCTGGAGCGTGTGAGCGTCATTCCGTGGGACACGCCGGCGGCGGAAGTCCATTCCCGGATCCAGTACCGCCTGGATCGGGCAGGGCAGACCATTGGCGCGATGGACCAGATGATTGCCGCGCACGCCATCGCGCTCGGGGTGATCCTCGTCACCAACAACATCAGGCACCACCGCCGGCTCGAACCCGAACTTACCATCGAGAACTGGGTCGACCGCGTGTCCTGACGTGCGAGACGCGTTGTCTTTCGCTCGAGGACAGGATGGGATGGCCATCCCGCCGTGCCTTGTGCGGGCGGAATGGCCCTTTCGGCGCAGAGAGATTCCTCGCAAACTCGGAATGACAAGGAGATGGCGGAGGTTCTCTTTCCCGTCGGACCTTACCGCCTGCGGCGGAGCATTTCTCGCGGCGCTCGAAATGACAATCTGAGGAGTGATACCGGTTCCGGGTATTCTCGTAGGGGCGACCCGAGCCCGCCCTGAGGCGAAGCCGAAGGATCTTCGCCCGCGAGCGTTCGCAGGCTTCGCTCGATCCACTCATGGCCGAGAACGCTTATCATTTACCCGAAGTCGGTATGATGCAGAGATGTTGATATCGTCCAACTTGTAATAATCCGGCGAGTTCCGTGTTAACCCCTGTGCAGTGGGAAGAGGTCCCATGGACAGGAACGGATCGGCCGCCAACCAAAGACGTCCCTCCCCGGTCACGATCGGGATCAGCGACGAGCCTGACGAGGCGCTCGCTGCCCGGGTGGCCACCGATCCCGCCGCGTTCGCGGAACTCTATCGCCGGTATGTGACCCGCATCGAGCAGTACTGCAGCTATCGATTGCGGGACCGGGATCTGGCCCAGGACGCGACCAGCCAGATCTTCCTGAAGGCACTCGAGGGCCTTCGGCGCAAACCGATCGATCGTTTCGCCTCGTGGCTCTTCTCCATTGCCCACAACGAGGTGCTGAACCGGTACCGTCAGCTGAACCGGCAGGCCACCATCGAACGAGTTGGCCCCATTGCCAGCCCGGATCTCTCGCCGGAGGACATCGCCGTCCTCCACAGCGAGTCGTCCGAGCTGTGGAACCTGCTGCCCCTGCTGACCGCCGGCCAGCAGCGGGTGATCGAACTCCGGTTGGCAGGCCTCACGACCCTGGAAATTCAGGATGTCCTCGGCCGGAACCGGTCGTGGGTCGGCACCACCCAGCATCGCGCCCTGAAACGCTTGCGGACCCTGCTCGATACCGGTAACGGGGATGGAAGGACACCATGATCGTGCGACGCTTCACTCCAGCCCGGCGACAGGACGAGGCGCTCCTCAACTACTGGGACGACGTCATCCCCCACTACCCCGCAATCCCGGTCCCTCCACCTGACGCGCCTGGCGACCTGACCCCACTCATTCGGGAGTTGCACACCATCGCCGACGATGCCCGCCGGCCCCGGGAGTGGCACGACTCTTTTCTCCGCACCCTGCTCGCCACCTACGACGACTTCGCTCCCACTCCCACGCCCATCACGCCCTTGCCGATCCCGCTGCGTCCCACCCCGGTCAATCAGCCGGCTCGCGCACGTGCCCACCGTCGCTGGTTCCCCGTTTTCGAGGCCGCCGTCCTCGCCGTCTTCATCCTCACCACGGTCACCGGTGTCTGGCTCGCCAACGACAACGACAACCGGGCCCGCATCGCCGCCCCCACCTCGGAGTCGATTTTTGACGTGCCGATGTATCGTGCTGATCCGGGACGCACCGGCGTCATGCCGGGTCCTGGTATCGATGGTGATCCGGTGATGGTGCTGGCCTCCAATCTGAGTGGCCGCCTCGGCAGCCAGCCCGCCCTGGCAGGAGACCTCCTCTATGTTGGGGCTGGAACCTACGGGATCGCTGCGGTGGACATTCATACCGGCGCGGTGCGCTGGGTGTTCAACGATTCCACCTGGGGATTCCTGCAGCCCCCCTCCGTGGCTGATGGCACGGTCTACGTGGTTGACGATTACGGCAGCGTCTTCGCCCTCGACGCGGCCACCGGCGCCGAGCGCTGGCGCTTCGAGGACGAATACCGCGACCGCTACCGGTTTGCGCCGCTGGTGGACGAGGGCGTGGTGTACACGGCAAGCTCGAGCGGCGCGTTCGTCGCGCTCGACGCGGCCACCGGCGACCTGATCTGGCGGCGGGAGTTCCCCGGCGAAGACGCCCTGCCGACGGCGC
The DNA here is from genome assembly GCA_964610045.1 of uncultured Sphaerobacteraceae bacterium. Classification (GTDB taxonomy): domain Bacteria; phylum Chloroflexota; class Chloroflexia; order Thermomicrobiales; family UBA6265; genus JACCYX01. The sequence continues at coordinate 2,677 of CAZSUN010000065.1, read as the reverse complement.
TCGACGGCGACCTGCTCTACGTGACGACCGGGGACGGCGCGGTGCATGCGCTGGCTATCGCCGATGGGCATGAGGTGTGGACCGTGGCGATGAGCATGGACCCCTCGGTCAACGGCGTCGCCGTGGTCAACGGGCTCGTCTACGTCACGACCGGTACACCGATGTGGATAACCGACGCCGGTTACGTTGCTGCGCTGGATGCCGAAACCGGCGCCCTCGTCTGGCGGCTCGATGCGGAGCCGGGGTTCGGGTTCACCCCGCCGGTTATCACGGGTGAAACCATCTACGTGGCCAGTGCAGACCCCGGCGGGCGCGTGCTGGCGCTCGACGCGCAGACCGGTGCGGTTCGCTGGGAGGCGGGTACCGGGAACCCTGTTTCATACCCGCCGGCGCTGGCCGGGGACCAGCTGTACTTCGGCACCCTCGGCGGCATGCTGGTCGCGCTCGATGCCGAAACAGGAACCCTGGACTGGTCGATCGATCTCGACGACAGGGATGTATACGCACCGATCGCCAGCGATGGCGTGATCTACGTCGGCTCGCTCAACGGAACCCTCTACGCGATTGCCGGGTCGAATGCCGATCTCTCCGCCTACCCGGCAACTCCTGCTGCCACCCCCACCATGGCCGGGCCCGATCGGGCCACGGCGGTGGCGCTCGGCCTCACCGCGATCCTGGCTGCCACCGCCGGTCAGGGCACCCGGACCTCCCGGCCACGCATGGATGGCGGGCCTGGCGGACCGGAATCTGCTGCGCTTGATCCCGATTCCGCGGATGCGTCCCCCATCAGGGGCGAGGACGTCGCAGCCGGGCCGGATCCTGACGCCCTCCGGATCGCCCTGGAATCCTGTCTCGACACCGCTATCCAGCTCGTCTATGCCCTTTCCATCCACCTCGATCATCCCCCCGTGGCCGGAGGAGATGAGGCGATCCAGATCGATGGCGTACCTTCCATACCTGCCAGATCACGATGCGATGCCTCGCCCGAAGCACCGGCTCACCAGTTGACTCTTCGACAGATGGACGTTGTCCGGCTCCTCGCCGCCGGCAAGTCGAACCGGGCAATTGCGGACTCTCTCTCGATCAGCGAGCGCACCGTGGAGAACCACGTCTTCCACATCCTGGAAAGGTTGGGCCTGGAATCGCGCACGGCCGTGGCCGCCTGGGCGGTCCGCACCGGCATCGGCTAGCGAGGATGTGGTTGCCTCGAGACAGGCAAGTCGGAGATCCTGGTCTACGACCCGGACGGGGTACTGCAGTCATCCTTCGACAGCGTGCCGGGCGCCGGTTCCCTGGATCCGCCGGTCTCCCTCAAGTTCGATGGGGAAGGCAATCTCTCTATTCTCACCATTGACCTTCAGCCTGAGTTCAATGTCTCGCCCAATCAGAAAAGCAACCGCCTGCTGAAAATCGACCTCTCGCCCGAACCTGGTGCGACCCCGGTAGCTACGCCAGTGACTTGACCCCTTGCAGACACCACCGGCGGCGCAACGACGCGCCGCCGGTCGGTCGTTTGGCCGCCTATACTGCTCCGGTATCGGCAACGGCATATTCGCGGTCGCCGTCACGACACGGAGTACTACCATGTCACTCGCATTCCACCGGCAGGGCCGCGCGCCGCACGGCAGCGCCTCCCCAATTCCTGCCGGCTGCACGGCCGCCGGGCCCAACCAGGCGGGGTAGGGTTCATCCCACCCGCGGACCCACGCGGCCGATCGACCACGTCGAGAAGCACCTGGCCAACCGGGGTGATGTCCCCGGTGCTGGTTGGTGGTCCCTCGCCCGTTCGAATCGCCTGGCAAGGCCCTTCCCTCCCCTGACCCGTCGCATCTTGTTGCCGGAGTTCTCATGGGACTGTTGCTTGCCAATCGCGCCTTCGGCCGTGCCTGGGCCGCGGGCCTCTCCTTCATGCTCGCCTGGTGGGCGCTTCACGCGGTCATGCTCATCCACGTCTTCGACCTCACCGGATCGCCGTTCGCGACCGGCCTGATTCCCGTTTTCTCCGCGATTCCCGGCATCCTGCTCGGTCCGGTTGCCGGGGCGATGGTCGATCGCCGCAGCCGGCCCCGGGTGATGGCCATCTGCGCCCTCGCGCTGGTCGGGCTGCTGCTGCTGGCGTTGCCCCTGGCCCACCGGGACGAGGTGGGGCTGCTGTACGCCATCATCGCCATCCAGTCGGGCGTGATGACCTTCTATTCCCCCGCCGAGAATGCCCTGCTGCCCAACCTGGTGCCCGCCGAAGACCTTGGCAGCGCGAACGCCCTGAATACCCTCAACGACAGTTTCGGTCGAATCGTTGGCCCGCCAGCCGGGACATGGCTCCTCGTGTGGGCTGGATTCGAGACGGTGCTGGTTGTGGTTGCCGTCCTCTATCTGGTTGGATGGCTGTTCTTGATCGGCCTTCGGGATGGCCGCAGGCGTCGCGTCGTGCGGGAGGATGCATCCTGGCGCGGGGCCGTGCGGTCATTCCGCGAAGGGGCCAGATCGGTGCGCGTCAGCGTGGTCCTGCGGCTGCTGGTGACCATCTCTGCCCTCGCCATGCTGGCCGATGTGCCGCTCTCGGCGGTGCTGCCCGCCTTCATGCGGGAGTCGGTGGGCGTCAGCGCCGAATTCTTCGGGTCGACCATGGCGGTCCGGGGCCTGACCGGCCTGGCGGGAGGGGTGTTCGTGGTCTGGC
>CAZSUN010000064.1:4395-21731 GCA_964610045.1 uncultured Sphaerobacteraceae bacterium | reverse complement strand
GGAATACAGCCCGTTGCGGTGAGCTTGATCGGTGTTCGGTCGTGTAGGGACAGCCACACGGCGCTGCGCGCCTGGGCTGTCCTGTTTTCGCAATCAACGTCCCTGCAACATGCTGTAGGGGAATGGTCAAGCGGTGAAGTGGCCGACGCCGGCCACTGTAAGCGATGGGTTGCCCGGGTTGCGAATGCCTGATGCCGACTCCGGGTGATTCCGGTTGGGTCGCTGTCGTCGAGCGGACCTTGTGTGGTTGCCACTCCGGGCGAGACTCGCTTCGCTGCCTTGACACGATGGAGAAGAATCCTCGGCAATGCCTCGAAACGACATACCGCCGCAGGCGGAATTCCAGCAGTGATCATCCGGGCTCGGTATCAATAGTAGTCCGCCATGCGCCACAGTCGCCAGGAACCGACGACGGCCACCACCATGACCAGGAATGCGCTGGGGAGCCCCCAGTCACGGCTGACCGAGACCGGCAATTCCGGCTCGTTGATGTGGACGAAACGCGGATCCAGCAGGGTGAACCCCACGACGATGAGACCGACGACCGAGGCGATGAAGCCGATCATGGCCGGGAACGACGCCTCGCCTGGCGCGGCCTTGAACGCAGTGACGAGCGCGCCGATCCCCACGCTCGCAGCGAGGATCAGCATCAGGCCATCGCCGCGAAGCGCGCTGGTGCTGCCGGTCGTTCCATCCTCCCGGACGAAGCGGATCCACGGCGCGAAGGCGAGTCCCATCGCCGCGGCCAGCGCCAGGACGGTGCCAACGGTGACGACCGGATCGAGGAGCGGAATAGTGGCCCGCGCCTCCTCGTCGAGGTGCCTGCGGTACTGCCGGAAGGCGTGGGTATCCTGATCCGGCTGCGAGGTCGGACGCTTTCGTGGGGGTGTGCCGTCCCGCTTCTCTTCCGGCATGCGGCCTCCTCTCGCCGCACCCAGTCTACTCCGAGGTCAACAGGCGTACCGGGCCGAACAATCCTGATACGTCCTGGCCCGCAAGCACGAAGGGCGTCGGCGTAGTGGCCTTCATGTACGGGCCGAGGGTGTTCGCGACTTCGATTTCGACATCGATGGCCAGCGACCCCGCCGGGACGAACTGGCTGATATCGACCCTGAACGGAGATGCCACCAGGGTACCGGCTGGCTGGCCGTTCACCCGAATGGCTGCCGAGCCGCGCAGGTCGCCGAGGTCGAGCCAGAGTGCCGCGCCGTCCCAGGCTCCTGGCAACTCGACCGTTTGCCGGTAGGTCATGATGCCGCTGTAGTCGCGGAGCCCAAGGTCCGACCATGGGCGGAGGTTCGCCATGCCCGTTCCGGTATGCCAGGTGACCGGGCCGGACAGTGCCGCGCCGCCAGCGTGGCCAGGTTCGGGCTCGATCTCCAATGTGAGTTCCCGGACACCATCCCCTGCCGGGAGGTCGACGATCCAGGTGCCATCGCCATCCCAGGCCGCCAGCGGTTCGCCCTCCAGCACGGCATTTGCGCCACCAACCACCGGGATGGACACGCCTGTGGCGCCCGGCGGCACGACCAGCCGGATCATCTCCTTGCCCGATGCGTACTCATCAGTCCAGACGGTCGGCAGCACGGTGCCTGGATCGGCGCCTTCGCCTTCCAGCCAGCGGGCGCCGGGCAGAGGATGCGGGCGCTGGCGCAGGTTAAGCAGGGCCGGGTCACCAGGCACCGACGGCTCGATCGCGAGCGGCAGGGAGACTCCATCGCTGGTCAGGCTCCAGAAGGGATCGGTCATGAGCCACACGTCAGATGTGCCATCGGTGAAGGTGATGAGCCCGTCGACAGTCGCAATCGGGACAGTCCCAGCGTGATCGATCCTGATCTCGAACGAATGCTCGCCCGGTGTGGTGAGGAAGGGCGCGAGATCGTATCGCTGCGTCGCGGAGCCGTCGCCGTAGGGAAGATAGCCTCCCTGGCGCCCGACTTCCCGACCATCCAGGAAGATGGTCGCCGGACCGCGCGTGCCCACCTGGACGTTGGCCGAACCTGGTACAGCGTGGGTCGCAAACGTGGTGGAGAATCCGATCCACGGGCCCGTCGAGGACGTGCCGTCGGTTGTCAACAGGTCCGGCCGTCGCATGGTTATCGGATCGGTGACGAGGGCAAGCGAGAGCCGGAGCCGCTGCCGACCCGAACCGCGCGAAGTCAGGATGAGGTCGATGACATGGTCGCCCGCTTCGAGATCAACCGGGATCGCTTTCTGGTAGCGAGCGTTCTCGCCGGGATCGACCGGGATGACACGATTGTCGATACGAAGCTCGATCGACGCCTGGGTACCAATCACCAGCCAACCACCAAAGCCGCCGTCCGGCACCGGCGCGATGGTACGGAACCGGACGGCGTCACCAGCCGCGACACGGCCGAAGTCAATGAACTCTTCGGCCACATGGCCGGCTGCGCCGAGTTGGTTCGGGTAGAGCGGATCCTTGTGGATACCACGGGAAAGGGACCACTCTGCCACCGCCCAGGACTCGTCTGGAGTCGCAGCGGTCAGCGTGCCGGCATCAGCAGGGCCGAGCCACCGGCCGCGTGGGCCGAAGGTGGCGATGGCCGGTTGATCACCGCCGGTCTCCAATGTCCATTGCTCGACCGGGAATGCACCATCCGACGCCGGCCAGGTGAAATCACCCCAGCGATTGTCGATGGTGGAGACGAGGTCCACTTGCCACTCATCCGGCAGGGTGAGCACCTCGCGGAGACTACCCGGGAGCACGGCGACGAACGACTCGATACCCCACACAAGAACCGTGCATGGCGCGCCCAGGGTAGGCACCGTCACCGTGACACCATCGGCGGTGGCGCGCCAGTTGGAATCCAGATCCGCATACACATTGCCGGTGAACGGATCGAGGATGACCGGCTGTCCGGTGACGCCCCTGACGGTAATGGCCTGCTCGCTCGCATACCTGTTGCGGTCGAAGTCGATGGTAGCGACTGGCCAGCCGTCTATTCTCGACGCGCCGGGGAACGCCGACGGCACGAAGACCACGGTCACGTCGCCGATCCGGCGGAGCAGGGTCGGCATCGAGCTCTGGACGAGCGGACCATCACCCTGGAGCACAGGGCCGAGGTCGCCAGCGTCAACGCCGCGCACGTGGGGACGAAGGCGATCGATCAGCGAGGGATCGCCGCTGGTCACTCGCTCGGGAACAGCGCCGAGCGCCAGGATCGTGCCGCCATTGTCGGCGAACCGGATCAGCGCTTCGGCGGTTCCGGGTTCGAGATCGGTGCAATCCGGCAGGAGCACCGTGCGATACGACTCGTCGCGAATCGCGATCCTGCCCTCTTCGAACGCGGCGTTCGCCAGGGAATCGTCGTCCAGAATGTCGTAGTCGATGCCCGCGGCATCCAGCAGCCCGGTCTTCGGAGCGAACCAGACCATCCGGCCAACGACGTTGAGATACGTGTCATGCGCGCGGGCGGCTTCCATCGAATGTGCGCCATCGAGACCGGTTCCGGCCTGCACGGTTGCGTTCGGGAAGAGCACAGCGACATCGGCCTCGTGCCGGCCCCGCGTCAACAACCAGCAGAGCCGGGAGACAGCATTGGCGAAGACCGAATAATGCGCCCAGTACGGTTGCCGCCAGTCGGTCGACGGCGGAGCCCACTCGAACCAGCCGCCTCGCGTGCCGAAGTAGGTGGCGTGCGGGTTGTAGAGGTTCGCGCCGCCGCGCAGCCAGGGCACCAGCCAGTCGAACGTCTCCTCCAGCGTGCCGCCCCAACCCGAGGTATGGAACGACTCGATCCAGACCCGTTCGTGCCCGTAGAGGTGCGCCAGCGACGAATGCAGCTTGGCCTCGCCGTGGTGGTCGGATCCCGGGGCACTGAACCAGCGGTGGGTCTTCATGTAGTCGGCGTAGATATCGACGGTGCCAATCGGGTCACCGGCGCGAGCCGGGTTCTGCTGGTCGACCCCAATGATCATGCCGCGCTCGGCGTGCCAGTCGTGGAGCGGCTTGAAGAATGCCCGCTCGGCGAGTGAAGCTCTGGTCGCGTGGTAATCGTGGCGAATGCGCCGTTCGTCCCCGTCGATTTCATCCCACAGTGCGTCGAGATGGGGGATGACGTCGTAGCCGTGCATCTCGAGAAATGTGGCAGCGAAGGTGGTGCCCCACCGGGGCAGCGGCGGCAGTTCGTCCTGGAACGAGCCAGGAATGACGTTGCCGAAGAACTCGCTGACGTGGAGATCGAACTGACCGTGGATCGTCTCGAACAGGGCGAGACAGGCGCCAGGGCTGAAATAGTCGAAGCCGTGCTCGATCTCGTAGACGACCGAGAGTCGGACGGGATCGCTCCCCTCCCACGCGGCGAGGCGTTCGACATCGACAACCTGGACCAGTCCCTCAGGTTCACCGTCCGGGCCGAGCGGGCGCACGGTCGCAACCAGCGGTGTCCCGCCGGGCGGGCAGACCAGCGACGCGGGTCCATCCGTGTCCACGGTCAAGCGGCGCAGGCTGCGGGCGGCGTGTTGCGGCTCCCGTGCAATGACCTGCCCCTGGAAGTTGGCGCCGGAGAATCCAATCTGGTCGTAGAACCAGATGTACATGCCCAACTCACGGGCAGTTGCGCAGGCATAGCGGAAGAGTTCCCACCAACGATCGGACATGAACGGCGGGTCGTCGGCGAAGTGCCCGTAGAGCGGGCCCGCCGGGGCAAGGTTGATGACAGTGAGGTTCCAGATGCCGCCGTCGCGAAACCGCTCCAACTGGTAGCGAATCCGCGCTTCGGTGATCGTATCGCCGCTCCACCACCAGAGCGGGTTGGGCGAATAGCCGTGGTGCTCCCCGGCGAAATCGGCAAGGAGGGAGGCGAATGTGGCGTCGGGAGGAGGTGTTGTCATCGTGCGCTCCGCAGGTCGGACGATTGAACCGTGCGTGTCATTCCGAGGCGAGGCCGAGGAATCTGACGGCAATCTGCGCCATGCAAACAGATTCCTCGCAAGCCCGGAATGACAAGCAGCCAGTGCGCTGGCAACTCACCTTGCCGGCCAGGGTGTTCCGAGCTAGAGCTTCAGGGCGCCGCTGGTGAGACCCTGCACGTAGTAGCGCATCAGGAACGTGAACAGGATTGCCAGCGGGATACAGGCAATGACGTAGGCCGCCATCAGGATGCCGAATTGCGACGACGAGTGCGTCATGGCGTTCCCCTGCAGCGTCACCAGCGCGATCGTCAGCGTCCGGTATTTCTGGGCCAGCAGGAGGGACGGGAGCAGGTAATCGTTCCAGATCGGCACGATGTTGATGACCGCGACGCTGACGATAACCGGGATCGAGAGCGGGACGACGATCTTCGACAGGATGTGGAATTCCGATGCCCCGTCCACCCGGGCGGCGTCGATCAGGTCCTTGGAAATGCCACCGAAGAAGGTGCGAAGCACGAAGATCGAGAATGCCTGCCCACCCGCGATGTAGGGCAGGATCAGCCCTCCCCAGTTGTTGGAGATGCCCAACACGTCGATGCGCTTGATCTGGAGGTAGAGCGGGATAAGGGTCAGCACCCCAGGAATCAGCAACAGCGCGAAGATGCCGACGAAGAGGACACGCCGCAGGGGGAATGACATGAATGTGAAAGCATAGGCGCTCATGCAGGCAAAGGTGATGATGCCGCAGACGCTTCCCACCACGACGATGACCGAATTGAGGATCGGCATGCGGATGATCCCGAATGCCCGCGTGAAGTTGTCCCAATCGAAACTGGTAGGGAGCGCGAGCGGGTTGGTCGAAAACTCGAGCTGGGATTTCGTCGAGTTGATGAGCAGGAAGAAGATCGGGAAGAGGGCGAAGCAAGCCAGCAAGACAAGAAGGAGGTACCTCAGGTACTCGGGCATTTTCCGGGACATGATGCGTTACTCCTGCGCGACGGTGGCAACGGGACAATCGTTGGGCGAGGTCACCATCGCTCGCGATTGAGGAACTGGCCAAAGGCGGTCAGGGCCATGATGACAATGAACAGCATCAGGGCGACGGCCATGCTGTAGCCGAATTCGCCGTATTCCACGGCAAGTTCGTACATGTAGAACGAGACGGTGTAGGTGGAGTACCCGGGTCCGCCCTGCGTCATCACCAGCGGGGTCACGATGTTCTGCCCGGCGTTGATGATGGCGAGGATCAACAGGAGCTTGAACTGCGACGATACCAGCGGGATCTCGATCGTGAAGAGCCGCCGCCATCCCGACGCGCCGTCGAGTTTGGACGCCTCGATGACCTCTGACGAGATGTTCTGGAGCCCGGCGTAGAAAATCAGCATGTTGAAGGCGCTGATCCAGGGGAATCCCATCAGGGCCAGGGAATACAGGGCGGTATCGGGGCTGCCGATCCAGTAGCGCTGGAGGTGTTCGAGACCAAGCATGCCGAGGACCGTGTTGAAGAGGCCGTCGCCTTCGTAGAAGTAGCGCCAGAGCAGGATGGTGACGATGCCAGGAACGATGATGGGAACGATGAATACCGAACGAAACACATATTTGGCGCGATTACTGGCAAGATGGAAGATCAGGGCAGCCACGATGAATGCCGGCACGATGGCCAGCAGGATCTCGAAGAACGCAAGGATGAGATTGTTCTTGATCGCGGTTTCAAGGATGAAGTCGTCCATTGCCCGGCGAAAGTTGTCGAGCCCGATCCAGGTTGGTTCGTTGAACCCGTCCCAATCGGTGAACCCGCCCGTCAATGCGCGATAGGCGGGGTAATACAGGAAATACCCGATGAAGAGGAAGGTCGGGAGGATCATCAGGTAGGCCGACAGGTACCGCGTCCACCGGTCGCGCGTGCGGGCGGTGAAGGCATGATGCTCGGCCGGTTGTTCGGTCAGCAGGTTGTCTGTTGCCATGCGGGCCTCGTTGGGGAGCGTTGGGGAAAAGTGCGACCGGGAGACGCCAGGTGACTGGCGTCTCCCGGTCGCGGTGTGACGCGGATGCTGGCGGTTACCCGGCCATGCAGGAAGTGATATCGATGTCGGGGTTGTTCGTCTCGTAGTCCTGGACCGCGCGGTCAAGCTCGGTCTGGATCACCTGAGCCGCCTGGTCGAACTCCAGGTTACCCGACATGTAGAGCCCAAAATTCTTCTGGAAGTTCGGGTCGAGGGAAGCACTGGAGCTGCCGATGTTGATCACCCGGAGACCGGCGTTGGCCTGCTCGGCGAAGGCTTCAAGGCCCGCGACCGGGGTCGTGCCGAGGAGCGTCGGCGCGAACGATCCCAGTTCGTTGACGACGGCCTCATCGACTTCCGGGGTGCCAATGAAACGCAGGAAGTCCAGCACGGCGGCGGCCTTGCCCTCTTCTTCCATCGTCTTGTTCGATTCCGGGGTCGAAATCGCGTACTGGTAGGCCGCGAACGGACCACCGACCACGGCGGACACATCGGTGCCAGTCGTGTACTCGGTGTCTTCAGGGGTCAGCACCGGGAAGCTGAAGGCGCCGAGTTCGAACTCGATGCCGGCGGTCTGGAGGTTCCGGGGAATCCAGCTGCCGCTGTACATGATGGCGGTCTTGCCGGCCACGAAGTCGTCGAAGATGCCTTGGGAGGCGACGCCTGGTTCCTGGGCGACGTACTCCTGCGACCCGAGGTCGGTGAAGGCCTTCCACATCGGGAACCATCCGAGGAAGCGGGGATCTTCCGTGGAGAGGATTCCAGCCTTGATGCCGGCGGCCTCATCCTGGGCCGACTGACCCTGGGTGCCATCGCAGCCGGTCAGCAACTCGTAGTCGTTGGCGTAGAAGTCCGACCAGAAGTGGCGGCCGAACCAGCTGATGTAGTACTCACCGGCGAACGGCGTGATCCCGGCGTCCTTCAGCGTCTGGGCGGCTTCCATGATGCCCGACCAGGTGGTCGGAGCCTCGGTAATGCCAGCCTGGGTGAAGAGATCCTTGTTGTAGAAGAAGGCGGTGCCGACGAAGTCGCCGTTCAGCACGTAGATCTCACCGCTCGGCGCGGTCATGTACGCCTGGGTGGTCGGGTTGATCACATCGTTCCAGGCGGTGTTGCCCTCGATGTACGGGTTTGGCTCAGCGAAGGCCGGGACGAGATTGACGGCGATGCCCTTCGGCAGCACACCGTTCACGGTTGGCCCCTGCACCCAGAAGATGTCCCAGAGTTCCTTGCCGGACGCCTTGACGCGGACGGTCTGCAGGTAGTCGGTGAACTCTTCGTCGATGAACTTGATGGTGACGCCAGGGTGATCGGCCTGATAGCGGTCGGCGGCATCCTGGAAGGCGGTCAACTGGTTCGCGCCCTCGCGCTGCGAATTCGGGGTGTAGGCCTGCGCGTAGAAGGTGATCTCACCGGTCCAGGCAGCATCCTGGGCGATGACCGCCGGTGCGACGCTGCCGCCCACGACTGCGGAGGCCGCGACAGCTCCCGCACCAGCCTTGACGGCAGTGCGGCGGTTGAACGATTGAGCCATGATGTGGGTTCCTTTCCGAATCGAACGAGAAATGTGATTCCGTGACCCTCACTGAGTCACACCGGTGATGCCGCACGGTCCCGTCGTGTCGCACCCATGGAGTTCCATCTGGAACTTCAGGCACGCGACTTTTTGGGCAGGCGCAACCGCCAGCGTGTTCAGACGGCGGCACTATACAACCGTGCTCCGGAATCGGCAATTGGCAAGTGTGCACAATCGATAAACGCGACGTGCAGGCATGCCGGACTGGACGAGCACTCCTCGAACGGGACATGGCGGTGAGATGCAGGCATGAGGCAGGACAGCCACACGGCGCGGAGCGCCTGGGCATGTGGTCTGGCAAACTCGCCGCTGTCTTTTCCATCCCACCTGTCACTATCGCTGCGTTCGGAATCTTCTCCGTCCACCACATGCAACGACGAGCTTTGCCACTGACGGGAATCATCCGGAGTTGATGTCATACCGACTCCGGGTGATTCCCCGTATTTCCTCGTCGGGGCGACCCTGTGTGGCATCTGCTCCAACAAACCCCAGGCGACGTGCTCCTGATCCCTGTCGTTTCGAGGCGAAGCCGAGAAATCTCCCGCCGTAGAGGATCCGTGGTGTCGGAACATACCGGCTTCATCGAGAGATTCCTCGCACGCGCCCGGAATGACAATCACGGACGTGCGCCGGAACGGCCCTCCCTACCACCGGAGGTTGACCAGCCCCGATCTCATATCAGGTCGGATCGGCTACGTTGCGGTGAGGATGTGATCGAGGAACTGGCGGGTGCGCTCATGTTGTGGGTGGTCAAAGAACGATACCGGGTCGTTGCGCTCGACGATCTCGCCCTGGTCGAGGAAGACCACCTGGTCGGCAGTGTTGCGGGCGAACCCCATCTGGTGGGTGGCGAGGATCATCGTCATGCCAAGCGACTTCAACTCGACGATGATATCGAGCACCTCGCCGACCATCTCCGGGTCGAGGGCGGACGTAATCTCGTCGAGCAGAAGCAACTCCGGCTTCATCGCCAGGGCGCGAATGACGGCGACCCGCTGCTGCTGGCCACCGGAAAGGCGGTCCGGGTACTCGCTCGCCTTGTCCCCAAGGCCGAATCGTTCGAGCAGCGCCATCGCCTCGCTCACGGCGTTGGACTTCGATATTTTCAGGACGCGGCGCGGCGCGAGCGTGATGTTTTGCATCACGGTCATGTGCGGGAAGAGGTTGTATGACTGGAACACCATGCCAACCCGACGCCGGATCGCGTCCTGCTCGCCGCGCATCGCTGCCAGGTTCTCGCCACGGAGGATGATTTCCCCGGCCTGGATCGGTTCGAGCAGGTTGGTGCAGCGCAGCAGTGTGGACTTCCCGCAACCAGACGGTCCGATCAGGCAGGTGACGGAATGCTCGGGCACCGTGAGGTTGATGTTTCGCAACACGACATGTCGCCCATAGGCCTTGTAGACGCCGGCATACTGCAGGAAAGGCTGGCTCATCGCGCCACCTCCGGGGTGCTCGCGTCGAGAGAGGGGCGGACAACAGCAGACCGTTCCGGGGCCGGGGCGGACAACAGCCGCCTGCGTGTCGGCATGGCACGGTGCCGTGCGCGCCCGGCGGCAGGTCCGCCCGTACGAATGCCTGGTAGGTGCGCGTTGGTCGAATTCATACGTCACCGCCGGCCGAACGCATGCTTACCGAGCGGGACAACATCCAGTCGGTGAGGCGTGCCAGCGGCACCGTGATGGCGACGAACAACAATGCAGCCACAAGGTAGCTCGTGTAATTGAAGTTGAGGGCCGAGTAGATCTGGGCCTGCCGGGTGGCTTCCAGCGGTCCAATCGCCGAGACCAGCGATGTTTCCTTCTGCAACGCCACGAATCCACTCAACAACGGCGGGATCACCGCGCGGACCCCTTGTGGCAGGACGACATGCGTGAATGCCTGTGTGTTCGACAGGCCCAGCGACCGGGCGGCCGCGCGTTGGCTGGGATGGACCGATTCGATGCCGGCGCGAAAGGTCTCCGCCGTGTAGGCGGACGAGGTAACGATGCAGGCGACCGTCCCCCAGAAGATGGGAGATGTCGGCAGGCCTTCGATACGCAAGCCGGGGACACCGAATCCGAGGATGAACATCACCAGCAAGGCAGGAGCGCCGCGGAAGAAGTCGATATACACGACAGCCAGCGACCGGACCGGGAAGAGGGCCGGACTGCGGCTGACCCGGACAACCGCCAGCAGCAGGCCGAACGCGAGGACGATCGGTTCGGCAATCATGAAGATCTTCACGTTCAGCTTGAAGCCGTCCCACACCTTCGGCCAGGCTTCCTTGAAATCCGGCCAGCTGAAAAAGGCGGTGCGGACCGCATCCCAGCCTTCGGACTGGGCGAGCAGCCACCCCACGCCGCCGAACAGCACGATCGTGCTGACCAGTGCGACTGCCAGCGACCGCAGGAGCGCCGATTGCCGCCACAGCGGCGGCGCAACGAGCAGGCGCTCGAGTTCGGCCTCGGTGAGGGGAGGGCGATGCGCCAGGGTGGAGTCAGTCATGAGTGGCAGCCGCTTGGCAGCGTAATGCCAGGGAAAGACGACTTTTTGTCATTCCGAGCGCAGCGAGGAATCTGTTTCGGTCGCGGTCCCGGAGTGCTGATTGGATATCCATGGGCAGACCACATTGGCAACTGTCGTGCAGGAGGCATGTTGTTCGCTGCCGATGGTACAAGATTCCTCGCTGGCGCTCGGAATGACAAGGTTTGGTGCGAGTCTGGTCGGGCGTGACGAGAGCGCCTCACGCGATTGGCGGCGAGGCGCTCTCGTTCGTCCAGACCTACTCCGTGTAGGTCTGGAGATCCTCCGGAATCGGCAGCCACTCGTCGACCAGTGCCTGGTGCGTGCCATCGGCCTTGAGTGAGGCGATGGCGGCATTCAGGTACGGGATCAGCGGGCTGCCCAGTTCGGTGACGAGGCCCATGCCATCGCCAACCGCTCCTGGCAGGATGCCACCGATCGCGAGCCCCTCGAACTGGATGGTCGTGATGTAGATGGCGTTCTGCAGGTTCTGGATGTTGCCGTCGACCGTGCCGTTGGTGAGTGCGGTCACCGAATCGGCGTTGGTGTCGAAAACGAGGATGTCCGATTCCGGCTGGATGACCTCTTCCAGGTAGCGATGGAAGGTGGTGCCGACCTGGGTGGACCAGGTGAACGGGCGCAACTCCGCGATCGAGGTAGCTGCCAGCACGGGCGATTCGGCCGCGGCGATGGTGACGAGCGGATCGTCATAGTACGAATCGCTGAATCCCACCGCCTCCGCCCGCTCCGCGGTGATCGACACTTCGGTCAGGTAGAAGTCGAACGGCTTCGGTCCGGGCGCGTACGAGGCGTTGAACGAGGTGTACCCCCATTCGACCTGATCGGCGGTGAAACCGAGCCGCTCCGCAATGGCATAGGCGAGCGCGCTTTCGAACCCTTGCCCGTTGGAGGGTTCGTTATCGATGAACCAGGGTGGATACAGTGGCTGGTCGGCATGAACGATGAGCTTCCCCGGCTCTCGCAACGGGAGCGTGGAGATATCGCCGATGGCGACTTCCGGGGTGCCGGCGGCAGGAGAGGCTTCCTGCGCGCTGGCGCTCCGGGCCAGGAGACCGGCGGCAATGACGCCGCCTGTCGCCTGGACGAATGTCCGACGTGTCGACATGGTCGAACCCCTTCTGGCAAGGCACACTCGCGAGCACCGATGGCTCGCGCGAGGACGGCAACGTCCGCCCCATGCCCCAATACTACACAATGGAAAGCGCATTGGGGAGGAAGCCCGTGAGACAACGGAAGAATGCGAAGACGGCTGACCTGGGTCCAGATTCCTCGCAAGCTCGGAATGACAGGAACGAGGTGCGGGCCGACAGACCGGGAGGACACACGCTCGGCTGGCGCCTCGCTGGTCCTCCCCTACCATTGACATGTCGCCGACTGAGGTGTGGTGATCCCTGCTATGCGTCGTCGGCGCCGAGGCGGAGGTAGGTGAGCACTGCCAGCACGCGGCGGTGCACCGATTCGGTGTCCTCCAGGCCGAGTTTGGTGAAAATGCCGCGAATATGCTTCTCCACCGTTCCTTCGCTGACGAACAGGGTGTCGGCGATCGCGTTGTTGGTGCGGCCTTCGGCCATCAGGGCGAGGACTTCCTGTTCGCGAGCGGTGAGGGTGGAAAGGCGCTCGTCGCGCCGGCGGCGGGTGACGAGCTGGGCGACCACTTCGGGATCGAGCACGGTTCCGCCGCTGGCGACCCGTCGCACCGCGACGATGAACTCGCGGACATCGGCGACGCGATCCTTCAGCAGGTAGCCGATCCCGGTCGTTCCACCTTCGAGCAGTTCGGCCGCGTAGCGCTCTTCCACATACTGCGAAAAGACCAGGATCGGCGCATTGGGAATGCGGCGACGGACTTCGATCGCAGCCCGCAGCCCCTCATCACGGAAGGTCGGCGGCATCCGGACATCGACGATCGAGACATCCGGCCGTTCTCGGACCACGACCTCCACCAGATCGGCGCCGTTGTCAACCGCCGCGACGATTTCGGCGTCGTGTTCGGTGAGAAGCCGGATCAGGCCCTCCCGCAACAGTACGGCATCCTCGGCGATCGCAACACGCATCCTGCGTTCTCATCCCTGGTCGGCACGATGGCGGCCCAGGCGGGCGCCACCACCCGAGCATACGCCGCCCAGGGTTCGATCGCCACCAGCCAAACTGGCGAGAGGTGGTCAGGCAGCCGGAATCGCGACCTGGATCGTGGTGCCCTTGCCGGCTGGACTGTCGATCTTGAAGGTGCCGTCGAGCGCCAGAATCCGGTCGCGCAGGCCGCGGAGACCGCTCCCGGCCGCAGGATCCGCCCCGCCCATGCCGTTGTCGCTGATTTCCAGCAGTAACCAGCCGCGCTGGAGCCGGATGGTGACCCGGGCGGCGGTGGCGTTGCTGTGCTTGGTCACGTTCGTCAGGGCTTCGACGACGACGAAATAGGCGGTGCCCTCGACCTCGTCCGGAAGACGGCCCTTGAGATCGACGTTGACCGTGATCGGGATCGGCGAGCGGCCGGCGATGGCGGAGATCGCGGCATCGAGACCGCGGTCGGTCAGTACAGCCGGATGAATGCCGCGCACCAGGTCGCGGAGTTCGGCCAGGACCAGTTTCGCGTCTTCGTGCGACGCCTCGATCAGCTTGCGCGCGCCTTCGGGATCGGAGTCCAGTTTCTCGCGGGCGAGCCCGAGTTCCATCGCCAGCGAAACCAGGCGCTGCTGGGCGCCGTCGTGCAGGTCGCGCTCGATCCGGCGGCGCTCCAGGTGCATCGCCCGCATGACGGCAGAGCGGCTTTCGGTCAGTTCCTCGACCCGTTCGGTGAGGACATCCTCGACCGAAGGGGCGAGCAGCCTGACCGCGAGTTCGCCGTTCAGGCGGGCGGTGATGTTGATCAGGGCGGCAGTCGGGAGGATCAGGATGACCCCGACGACGAAGGCGACCAGGCCTTCGAACACGTTGCTGATGTGCCAGAAAAAGATGTTGGTACCGGGCGAAAACGGGGCGAGCAGGAAGGGAACCGGAAGCCAGACCACGAACAGGCCGAGAATGCCCATCGGGAAGAGCGCGAGGAGATAGCCAAAATCGCGCCAGAGTTGCTTGTTGCCGAGGAGACCCCAGGCGCGCTTCCACGGCTTCCCCTCGGCCGGGATGTACCGGTAGGGCGTGGGAATGTCGACATCGAGGAAGATGCGGACGCGGGACCGTTCGAACTGGGCTCCCCAAATAACGAGCGCGAAGAGGGCTGCCAGGATCGGCACCCCGACCCAGACGATCAGTGTGGAGACGCCGACCGAGCCAAGGGTCACGATGGTGATGAACCAGAACAACCCGAGCGCGAAGCTGGTGACGAGGAACAGGGCATCGCTGACCACCCGCCAGTCGCGCACGATGGGCAACTCGCGCAGGGTCGTCCAGACGCGGTCCGGCATCGACCGGGACATGAAACGGTTGGTGCTGGACATCACGGTGGTGCCCGGCGGGGATTGCGCCGGCACGCGGGACCTGCGATCGGGCGGAGTGGTGGTCTGGTTGGCGAGCGTCATGGCAGTCCGACCTTTGCGCTATACCGGGATGATCGCTGGCGCCGTTGCCAGCGACAAGAGTATGGCCCGGACGCAGAGCCCCGATGGAGCCGGACATCGGGAGTTTCGGCGGTATGGCTATCCCCCATAGAGGGAGAAACGAGGAAAGAGAAAAGAGTAGGGAGGAACGGCGCAGAGAAGGGTATGATCCCGTGGTTGACGACGCGGACTCAGCGATGGAGTTGCCCGATGGCCCGGTTTCTTGTCCTTACCACGTTCAGCAGTCACGAGGCGCGGATGGCTCACCGTCCCGAACACCGAGAGTACCTGCACCAGATGGTCGCCGATGGCGTGCTGATCTCGGCGGGACCGTTCGCCGATGAGAAGGGTGGCCTGATGATCATCGAGGCCGAGGACGAAGCCGCCGTGCGAGAGGCATTGGCGAAGGATCCGTTCACCATCAACGGCGTCTTTGCCACGACCGAGATCCGCGAGTGGACGCTCGTCGCCGGACGGTAGGCTGATTTACGGAATTGCGGACGCACCCGCGAAAACCCGCTCGCATTTTCGTTGGACGAGAGACCTCACGGTGCCTTCAGGTGGTCCTGGCATCCAGCTAGAACGAGTTGACGAAGAGGCTGCTGACCGATTCGCCCTCGTGAATGCGATGGATCGCCTCGGCGAGCAGGGGGGCGATCGAGAGTACGGTCATGTTCGGCAATCGCTTTTCCGGAGCGATCGGGACAGTGTTGGTCGTTACGATCTCGTCGAAGTCGCACGAGGCAAGGCGCTCAATGGCGCTGCCGGTGAACAGTCCGTGCGTGCAGGCGAGCGAGACTCGCTGGACATCGAGGTCGCGCAGTTTGCTCATCAGTTCGAGAATCGAACCGCCAGTGGCGATTTCGTCGTCGAGGATGATTACGTTCCTGCCTCGTACGTTCCCGACAATGGCGTCGATCACCACCTTGTCGTCGGCGAGCCGCTGTTTGCTGCCGGCGGCCACAGGCAGGTTCAGCGCCCGGGCAAACTGGGTTGCGTTCTTGGCGTTCCCAAGATCGGGCGAGACGACGACCGTGTCCGTTAAATCCTGCGCCCGGAAATGCTCGGCGAGCACATTGAGCGCGTTGAGATGATCGACCGGCACGCTGAAAAAACCGTGGACCTGGGGAGCGTGAAGGGCCATCGTCAACACCCGGTCCGCCCCGGCAGTCGTCAACAGGTCGGCAACGAGGCGGCCACCGATGGAAATTCGTGGCGCATCCTTCTTGTCGGAGCGAGCGTAGGCGTAGTGCGGGATGACGGCGGTAATCCGTGCCGCCGAAGCCCCGCGCGCCGCGTCCAGCATCAGCATCAGCTCCATCACATGCTCCTGCACGGGGGGGCAGAGCGGCTGAATGATGAAGACATCCTTTTCGCGGCAATTGCTTTGGAGCTGGACTTGCAGGCAATCGTTGCTGAAACGGCTGACGGTGGCCTGATGCAGGGGCAGGCCAAGAGTGGCGCAGATTTCGGTGGCGAGTTCCGGGTGGGCGCTGCCGCTGAAGATGCCGATGCCTCGCATGGTGTGGGGGTGTACTCCTGATGATGGAGGTGAGCCGATCGGCGGCGGCAACTGGCGCCGCGCTGCCGCCGTGATGCTACCCCGTCCCGGACCTCGCCACAATGCCGCCAGGGCCAACGCCCACCGGCATTGTGGCGCTACGCCTGCATCCGCGGTTTGCGCCAGGCTGACATCCGTGCGCGATCAGGCACAGTTGCCACCTGTAGGGCATCGGTGGACGTCTCATAAGCACAGGCGCCCCAGAGACCCGCGCCGTCCGCCTGGGCGGCCTGTTGCGCGCCGGTTAGCCAACCGGCAAACCGGGTGTTGGGGTCGCTTGGGGCGGCTTCGGCCATACCAGCCCGGACAAGGGCGTGCGAGGCAAGGGTCCAGGCGCCGCCGGCATCCGGCACCCATACGTCGCGAACCCAGTTCCCCCTCGCATCGAGATCGGTGGCTTGCCGCTCGATCCGGACTGTCTGTCCCTCAACCAGGTCCGCATTCGCGGCGGCGGCCTCGGCAGCGAAACAATCGTCGCCACCCGGCACATCGATACCGAGGTAGCGGACGGTCTGGGTTATGCCATCCACCTCAATCACGATCGTTTCGGCGTCGATCACGTCCACAACCGTCGCCTCGATCGCACCGGGCAGGACGGAGTCTGTCGACTCACTACCGACGGCCGCTTCGCTGGACAAGGTCGATGTCAGGTCGATCACCTGGTCACCGGCAATCAGTTGCAGCGATTCCGTGCCCGGTGGCACCAGGAATGTCAGCGCAAACTCGTGTCCCTCGCCACTGGCCCAGAGGATCGCATCGGTGTTTCCGTAGGCAGGAGTGTAGCCGAGCAATCCACCAACCCAGGCGTTCCCAACATCGAGCAGATATTCGCTGCCATCCGCAACCACCCGAAACTGGTTCATGTCGAACACCTGCTCGGTAGTGCTTGTGTTCTCCCCATAAACCGAGAGGACCAGCCACTCACCGTAGACGCCGACGGGTTGCAATTCGGGCAACTCGGCGATCGATTCGCCACGGGATGCGCCAGTGATGTCGAAGCGGAACTCTCCGGATACCATGGACTGCGCAGGAGGAATCTCGGGGTTGACGCTGGGAGGCTGGGATTCGAGGGTGGCGACCGGCTGTTCGGTTGGCTCAACCGTCGGTGCTTCGGTCGCTGGCTCTTCGGTAACCGCCGCGGTTGGCTCTTCAGTCGCCGGAGATATGGTTGGTTCTTCCGTCACCGGCTCTTCGGTCGGCGGGGCTTCGGTCGGCGCTTCCGTCACCGGCACCTCAGTCGCTGGCGCCTCCGTGGCCGG
>CAZSUN010000064.1:0-4295 GCA_964610045.1 uncultured Sphaerobacteraceae bacterium | reverse complement strand
TCGGTCGCTGGCGCTTCCGTCGGCTCCACAATCACCGGAACATCGGTCGGCTCGATCGTCGGCTCGAAAATCGAGGATTCGACTGTCGGTTCATCCGTCGGTTGGACCTCGACGACCGGCTCGGAGGTCGGTTCCGGTGTCGGCGTTGGCGCTTCCGTTGAAGGCGGATTGTCGAGCATTCCCTGGCCAATGTCGGCCGGGGTAATCTCGCCATTCGTTCCGCCAACCGCGTCTTCGCTGTCGTCGCGCGTCCCGATGGAATCACTGTTGTTGGCGCCGCTCGTGCCATCGGACGATGGCGTGGTCGGTTCCGGACTTGTTCCCACCTGGTCGTCCGGAACCTGGGCGACATCAGTGGGATCGTCGTCTGCGATTCCCAAACGCTCTTCCAGCGGCGCGGGCAAGGGAATCTCAAGATTTCTTGGCAGGTAATCACGCCCATACGTCAGCCCGGCGCCAATGAGCAATGCCAGGATGACGGCACGGAACCCCCAGCCGATGACACGGCGACCGCGCCGGCGTTTCGGGGGAACGGGCGGGGGTGCCTGGTACGCAGCGGGAGCTTCGCCGGTGGGCGTGCCCTGCTGCGGCCAGGTATCGAGATTGGCGGCGGTCCACGACGCGATGGACGCAGGAGCTGTCCCTCGCGTCGACACCGGTGGGGGAGGAGGCTCCACGGCGTTCTGCTCGACGGGTGGCCAGGCGCGCCGCGCGACGGGGGCCGAGGGTGTTTCGGGAAGCGGCGGGAGGGCCACCGGACTGGCAGCGCCAACGGAGCCGCCCCAGTCACCCTGTCCATCAGGATCCGGCACCGGGCGTGGTTGGGTCCTGGCGGACACGAGTCGACCGGAGATGGCGCCCACCAGCCTGGCGGCGCTGCCCCGGCCACCGCGAACGCGGAGAATGAGCGATGTTGCCTCACCTCGACCGGCATCGACCGGGGTGATCGAGAGCCGGACCCCATTCCCGGCAACGAGACGCGGCTCCGGGGTAAGCCAGTGGCGCGGCGCCTCCAGCGCGACATCGCCGTTGCTGGCGATGACCAGCCGCTCGCTGGTGAGCACCAGGAAGGCGGGCAGGTCGGTCCCGGCGCCCACAAGGAGCACCTGCCCCTCCCACTGGATGCCCTCATCCCGCAGGTCGCGCCACACCTCGGCCCGTGGCCGCGGGGCGTCGGGCAGTGAACGGCCTTGAGACTGGTCCTGCCTGCCCTGCGCGTCGGTTGGAGCGTCATGAGCCATGATGTGAACCTCCGTTGCCGGCCGGGGCGAGCCGCATCGGGTGAGCAATCGTCGCTCCACCTGGAGCAGACTGGCCGGGGCGCTGGCCCCCACCAGCACGAACGGTCCCCGCCGCACCGCCTTCGTTCCGCCGTTGCTGACTGGGTCCGCCCGACGCCAGCCGCGGAAACGATCGGTGTGTACGTACACTCTATCACATTGGAGGGCGGGAGGAATGTCAACTTGCCGGGAATCTGCTGGGAGTCGACAGGAGTGACCGTACACCACTGTCCCGGTCACCGGCAAGGGCAACCCGTGTCGAAATAGCGTTGGTTCACCGATCCTCGTACAATCACCGAAGGATCAATGGCGCCAGCCGATGCGTGTCACGCTGGCAGCCTTCGTCCCCCTCGTCGCGAGGCGATTCCCCGGCACTGCCATCATCGGAGGGCGTATCAGCTCGTCACGGACCGGTCGTCAGCCGTCTCGTTGCTGGTGAATCGCAGCGCCCGGTTGGCCCAACTGTCGGGCAGGACAGGCATGCTACCCTGATGCATATTCCAGCCAGGATTGAGGATACGTTCCGGCAGCGACAGGGCAGCATGGTCCGGGAGGAATCACATCCAGTGATGGTGCGAGGAACCAGACGTTGACACACGCCTTTGCCGTCAGTCCTACCCGGCTGGTGAAGCGGCTCCGCCCGCAAATCAGCCCGTGGTTGATCGTGCGCCAACGTCTGCTCGATCACCTGAACGACGCCGCCAACTTCCCGGTGACCCATATCTCCGCGCCTGCGGGCTATGGCAAAACGACCCTCCTCAGCCACTGGGTCTCGCAGCGCGCCGTCCCGACACCGTGGCTGACGTTCGACGCCGCTGACAACACGATCGATCAGGTCGTCACGATCCTGATCGGGGCGATCCAGCAGGTCGAGCCGCTCGCCGGCAACCAGACACTTTCAATCCTGAACACGGGCGGCATCGCCACACCCGTCCTCCTGGCAGCTTCGCTGGTCGACGAAATTGCGACCCTGGCCCAGCCGGTCACCATCGTTCTCGACGATTTCCATGTCCTCGACGACGCCGAAACCATCACGTTCATTGAATCGCTGTTTCGACGGCTGCCACCGAACCTGCATCTGGTGATCGGCAGCCGGCATGCTCCGCCGTTTCCCACCGCGACGCTCCGAGGCTATGGGCAACTCGTGGAGATCGACACGGCGACCATGGCGTTTACCGCTGACGAGGCGACGACCTTCCTGCGAGCAGCAGCTGGCCGGCCACTGCACGACCACGAACTGGCGCCGATGGTGGATGCCGCCGACGGCTTGCCGGCCGCGCTCCAGGTCTGCGCGCTCGCACTTCGCCATCCAACCCGGGCGCATGACAGCTCCTTGGTGCTGGCGAGCATGACCGAAGATTTCCTGTCCTTCCTGAAGCAGGAAGTGCTGGACAGGTTACCGGTGGAGTTGCAACAGCACCTGGTCCGCCTGGCCGTCCCGGAACGGCTGGCCGCGGGACTCGCCCAGGCGCTCGTGACCGATCTCGAATCCCCGGCGATCGCGGATTGGACCCTGCCTGCGATCGCGCGCAGCGGCCTGTTCCTGTCGTTGCTCGGTGCAGAAGGCGATTGGTACCAGTTTCACAGCCTGTTTCGCGAAGCCCTGCTCGCCCGGCAACGGGAGCTCATCGATCCAGCCACGATCGCGATGCTTCACGAGAAGGCCAGCGACTGGTTCCTTGATCATGGTGATATTGACACCGCACTCCGGCATTCCGTTCGATCGAACGAGCCGGGCCGGGCGGCCGGGATCGTCGCGGCGCATGCCCAGCAAGCGATCGCCGCCGATGGCTGGATCGAAGCAGGAAACTGGATCAGTCTCCTCGACCACGAGTCGCGCAACACAAATTTGGAGGTGCTTGTCGCCGAGGCAATGTACCTCCAGGCGCGCGCCCGGTACGATGACCTCGCGGTGGTGATTGGGCGAATCCGCGAACATCTTGCCGCCCGTGACAATTTGCCAATTGCCGCACGACGCATCTACGAGGCGGATCTCGCTCCCCTCGAGCCCTGGACATCAACGGAGGAAGGTCAGGTCGATCGTCACGCGATGGAGCTGAAAGACGCCTACATGGTGCTTGACGGGACCAACCGCTTCTCGGAACTCTTCGCCATCCTGATCATAGCGTCATTCGCTGGCATGCGTGACCCGGCCACCACGCGCGCATTCCTCAATGATATCCTCCGTGAAACCAGGTCCCGATCCGACGCATTTGCTCGCCTGAAGATCGGCTGGGTCGAATGCGCGCTGGCGCACCTCGACTGGCATGAGGGCAATCTGCCGGGTATTGCCGAGCATGCCCGGCAATCGCTGGTCATCGCCAGGCAGTGTGGGACCGGCCGCCTGGAAGCCCAGGACCACGTGTTCCTGGGGTTGGCCCAGTACGAGCACAACGATCTGGCTGACGCTGAACGAAGTCTCCGGGAGGCCACCCGCAACCCAAAGTGCGGCGCCATCTTCCAAACCGTGGCGCATTCGCGCCTCGCGATGTGCCTCAACGCCATGGGACGCGATGATGAATGCGATGCGGTGGTCGAAGCCTACCGCGACCGCCTGCTCGAAACCGGCCTGATCGACAACGGTGAGATCCTGGCAACCTCCATCGCACGTATCGCGTACGCGCGCGGCAACGTTTCGACGGCACTCGCCCAACTAGATGCGATCACATTCACCCCGGCCCAAATCGACAGCCGCGCCATCGACATTCCCTGGCTGCTCAAGGCAATCATCCTCTATCAGCGCGGCGAGGCGGCGGATATCCAGGAGGCCGACCGGTTGCTCGACGCAGTGCTCGACGCCATCGATGATTTCCACGTCTATCGTTTCCACCTCCAGGCCGGCATCGCCCGAGCATTCCGCACACACCGCCACGGTGACGACACCACGGCTCGCGCCCTTCTGCACGAGGCGCTCAGATCCGCCGAACGGCGGGGATTCGCCCGCACGTTCCTCGATCTGGGCGAAACCTGCCGGTATCTCCTGGTTACTCTCGGCGATGGTTCGGCATATGCCGC
>CAZSUN010000063.1:17138-21799 GCA_964610045.1 uncultured Sphaerobacteraceae bacterium | reverse complement strand
TTCGCGCAGAGATTCCTCGCTCCGCTCGGAATGACAGAAACAGGTGTGATGGTCGGGGCCGCTGTCCGTTCGCGTGGATTCCCGATGTCTGGGCGCTACTCCTCTTCCGGGATTCGCTTGCTCATCAAGATACCGACAACTGCGGCGATAACGCCGCCGATCATCAGCACCAGGCCAGCGTCGCGCGCGAGTCCCCCCGGCTCGACCTGCGCCACCCCGATCCCGTAGAACGTCAGGCCCACAGACGCGGCGACAAGTCCGACTGCGGTCAGGATTCGACTGAGTTCCGCCATGCTCTCCCCACCTGCGGCAGCCGCCGCGCTCGTCCGTTCCTGATCCAGGCAACCCGGCGATGCGGGTGCGCTCCATTTGGCTGACTCTAGCGTACCGGCTCGTGGCACCACCGTCGAGGGCTTTTGGGCAAGCGTGCCCCGATGGATCAAAAGGAGAGGGTCCCGGCAGTACACCGGGACCCTCTCCTCACGCGTCGTCAGGAACCAGGCTTACGGAACCTGGATCACCTGGACCAGACCGGCGTCGGACTGGAGTCCGCCTGCCGCAGCTGGCGCGGTGCTGAAGACCACGTAGGTGCCCGGTGCGAGATCGAGGGCGATGTAGGCGGTCGCACCCGGCGAGATGAGGCCGGTGCCGTTCTGGACCACACCGCTGCCGATATTGCCGGCAGCCACCGTCGGCACCCAGAGGGTGGCTTCCTCAAGTGGGATCTCGTAGGCGACGAACGCGATCACCAACTCCGAAACCTCGGAGCTGTCATTGGTCACCGCCCACACCTGCGGACCGGAAACCGGGGATTCGGTGCCGGTGAAGGCGCCATCGGTGATCGAGACCTGGCTGTCGGCCGGCAGGCCTTCGGCGACTGCTTCCGGCGAGGCTTCGCCGCCAACCGGGGTTGCTTCCGGCACGATGCCGTAGACGTCCATCAACTCCTGAGGCGTCGCCACGGAGAAGGTCTGGACCGGTTGCGGGCTGAACGGATTGGAGCTGAACACAACCCAGCGGCCGGGAGTCAGGTACACCGCCGAATCGACGGTTTCCCCAGCGGCAGCCCAGGCGCCCCCGGCGAACTCGGACGACTGCCACCAGTCCGGCAGTGTGCCGCCCGTACCCTGGAAGGCACTGAAGACGGCGGACGAAATGTCGCCGGCAGTCTGGCCCTCTTCAAGCTTGACGATGTTGACGGTTGCCGGGGAAGCGGTTTCGTTCTGGAGCGTGATCTGGGTCCAGCCTTCGACAACCGGCGGGGCAAGGACGACGGCGTAGGCCAGATCGGTCGCGCGAACCAGAATCGACTGGAGGCCAAGCGCAGCGATGCCGGATGGCGCCTCTGCCTCGGGGGTTGCATCCTGGGCCGTCGCCGGACCGGCAAACGGCAACACTGCGACCAACGCCATCGTCAGCGCGAGAAGCAGGGCCGCCACCGAGCGGCTTCCCATGCGGGCGGTTCGTGAAACCATCAAGCACTCCTTGGGGTATCGGCCCCATTGCGCCCCCTGAAAACGTCGAGGGGCTGCCCCGGTGCGACGCACGCGTCGCTCCCTGTCCGGAACATGATACCCAGTTGGGAGTAACCCGGTCCAGCCCAAACATTTGAGTAGGAGGTCCGGAAGCAGGTAGGGAATGTTCGGCAGGCACCATCTCGCCCGCAACATCGTGAAACGCACGCCTGTCAACGGCGCGGGGATTCGTGGTCCCACCCGGGCTCCAGGCAGGATCCGAGGCGTCTGAGAGTCCTCGCCGCCCCTGGATGGACGCGAAGGTACATTCCTGGACAACGCAGCGTACCAATTCATCCATAACAGTTGCCCTGCCGCAACCTGTCCAGCTGAGTGCGTTATGTCGCATCATCACGTCCTCGTGTGCGAAAAGACGGAACATGAACCTCATACTGGCCAGGAGCATCCAGACCGCACCTCGCGGCCCGGTGGACGACAGTCCACCCGGGTGGACTGTCGTCCACCGGGCCGGTTGCGTACACTCTCCCCAGCAGCCACTCATGCCAAGACCAAAGGATGATGCCGATGCCACGCTACTGCCCTGCCGGAGATGGCGAATACGATGACTGGGTCGACGCCTGTCCAGAATGCGGGCGCGAACTTGTGGACGAACCGCCCAGCGAGAACGATCCCAACGCCAGCGAATCGCTGGTGTGGTTGATCACCGCCCCGAACGAGCCTGAAGCGCAGATGTGGGCGAATGCGATCCGCGCCGCTGGCATTCCCGTCTTCGTCCGGGCCGGTGGGCCGGGCGTCGGCGCCTGGGCGTCCGTGTCGTCGTTCGAGCACGACCTCGTCGTACGGGAGCGCGACCTCATTCAAGCCCGGCGTATTGCGCGCGAACTCCTTGTCGCCGACGTGCCGCCAAGCGCCGGGTTCCGGGTGCGGCGTGCCGCGCCAACGTGGAAACCGGTGCGGAAACCCGGTTCAGGCGCTTCCGGTTTCTGAGCAGATCGTTCGCCCATCGTCGAGCCGCCAGCACTGGTTCCCGCTGGGGAAACTGATCTCCCAGCCATCACCGCGACGGGGAAGCCGGATCGTCGTGCGATCGTCCGAAACCGCGATCGGAACGTCCGCCGACCGGAGGTGGCGGGAATCGCCGCCAGCGATTTCCAGCCAGCCTGGTTCGAGGTCGACCCCCAGCAGCCGGCCACTGGTGCCAATGTCGATGGTCGCCACCGTCCAGTCCGCCGCCGGCAACGGCGGCACAACATGCAGGACAAGCGCGTTGGCCCGAAGATCGACCACGATACGGTTCACCTGGCAACTCCACGACATCGCACGCTCCATTCAGGCAGTTGCGCCGGGTGATCCTGTCCCGGCGCTGTTTCACGTGAAACATAACCTTTCACCTGGATGACAGCCGCCACAACCATCATCCGGTATCCGCACCGCCTGGGCGGCGCTATCTGCTACCCTTGGCGCTGCGAACCGGTCTGGGCCCCTGTTCCTCGGATCTACTGGAACACATCCCCCAACGCCCGGCGAAACGTCCTCTCCCCTCTCCGCGTTGAAGCGTCAGGAGGAAGGAACGCCGCCAGGATGGATATCTCAATGCAATGGGCCGGGGGATGGCCCGCCACCAATCCTGGGAGTACCTGCGTGTCGGTCGACGAAAACGGTCTCGTCGAACGTGCTCGAGCGGGCGATCAAGCAGCCTTTGCTCAGTTGTTCGAGCAATACCACGCCGCAATCCTCAACTACCTGCACCGCATGGTCTACGACCGTGCCCTCGCGGAAGACCTGACCCAGGACACCTTCATCAAGGCCTACAACGCCCTCCCCCGCACCAAACCGGACCTCGCCTTCAAGGCCTGGCTCTACAGGATCGCCACGAACACCGCGATCAGTCACCTGCGTCGCGGCAAGATCATTCGCTGGCTCCCGTTCATCACCGACCGCGAATCTCCTGACGAACACATCGAACGCTCGGTCACCAGGAAACTCGACATCAGTGAAGCCCTCTCGAAATTGCCAGAGCACTATCAGACAGCCCTCGTGCTGAGACACTATCAGGGACTCTCCCTCGCGGAAACCGCCCAGGTCCTCGATATCACGGAGAACGCGGCCAAGCTGCGGTTGTTCCGCGCCCGCAAGGCATTCGCGCAGCTCTACGGCATCTCGCCGGACGGCATTCGTGATGAGGAGCTCACATGAGGCTCTCTCATCAGGAAGCCCAGGCGCTCGTTTCCGCTCGCCTCGACGGCCCGCTCGACCCGATCGCCGAGCGGGAACTCAACGCGCACCTCGCCACCTGCGACAATTGCCGCGCGTTCAATACCAGCGTCACGCGCCTTGCAACCGGGTTGCAGCAGCTGCCGTACCTGCCGCCGTCACCGGCCGTCACCCGGGCAGTACTCGAGCACATCAACGCTCCCGCGTCACCCTGGGCGTGGCTGAGCGGCGCATGGTCCTCGCGCGCGCTGCCGACCGTGGCCGCCATCGCCACCGCCATGATCATCGTGTTCACGGGGACGTTTGCCGCGTTGCGCGTGCTGGACGACGACAATCCGGCCCAGATACCAGCATCCACGGAATCGACCTCGGAACTTGCCGCCCTCCCGTCCGATGACACAACGGAAACGGCGGTGGCTGACGAGAAACAACCCGACGAAGCCACCGAACAACCTGGCCAGACCAGCAATCCGGCAACAGAGGAACCAACCACCGACGACACGTCAACCCGCACCGGGTCTGCGGAAACGGAGCAGGCCACCGAGACAGCCGGTCAGGACGTGGCGACGGAGTCCAGCCAACAGGCGGAGCCAACCGCGGAGCCGACGGCTGGCGATACGGCGCTCACGGGTCTGGCCGCAACCGAGGCACCGACGGAAACAGTCCCGGAACCGACCGAAGCGCCCGCGCCGACGGACGAACCGGTGGTCCCAACCGAGACGCCCGCGACTGAACCCGGGCAGGAAACCGGTGACGCCTCCAACGAGGAGGACACGATTGGCCCCCCGCCAACGGGAACGAGCGAGTCGTCGTTCTTCATCGTCAATGAGGGAACGGCGTCGACTGACCGGACGACCGAGATTCCGGCAACGGAAGAACCGACCGAAGCGCCAGCGCCCACTGAGGAGCCGACGGACGCCCCAACCGAAGCGCCGTCACCCACCCCGGTGCCGACAGAAGAGCCGACCGAGG
>CAZSUN010000063.1:0-17038 GCA_964610045.1 uncultured Sphaerobacteraceae bacterium | reverse complement strand
CCCAACCGAAGAGCCGACGGCGACGCCTGTGCCAACGGATATCCCGACGGAAGAACCGTCACCAACCCCGGAGCCGACGGAGGAACCAACCGAGGTTAGCCAGTTCATCGAACCCAACGATTCGTCGGATGGCGGGGATGGCACGAACGGAGCGGAACCCACCGAGCCATCAGACGGGACCGGCACCCAGGCAACCCTCCCGGCCGAGGACGGCACCGGTGATGAGAACAGTGACGGCCAGACGATCGGTCCCACTGGTCCGGATGACGAAGGCAACGACAACTCCGGCCAGGGTGGCGATGGCAGCGACAATTCCGGCCAGGGGAACGGCCAGGAAGACACTGGCGAAGGTGACAACACCCAAGGGGAGGATGGACAGACGATCGAACCGAGCGGTGAAACCACCCCGGTCGACATCCAGGATGACGGCAACAACGAGGGCAGCGGCAGCGATCAGGGCGATGATGGATCGGAGATGGACACGGGCGGTTCCCAGAGCCTTGCCTCCGCCGAGGTGTACACCGATGTCGCATCGGTCACGAATGCCGGGGACCGTTTCGGCGTCAGCGCCGAGGGTGAGTTGATCTTCAGCTCAAATCCGGGGCGGGCATCCCTCGAAAACAATGGATTCACCGCGGCGGGGGTCGACACCGGCAACGGCCAGATCGTTCAGGTCTGCAACGCCGACGGTTCCTGCGTGGATGCCTCTGGCGAGACTGCCACCGGCAGCCAGACCGATACTCCCCTCGGCTGGCTCGATGGCGAACTCATCTACGAGCGGATGAACGGCGAGGCACATGCGGTCGAGTTCCGGGCGATCCGGTTCGTGGCCGGTTCGCTCGACGTCGCCGAGGACCGCTCGCTCGGTGGCAGTGGCAGCGAGTGGGAAAGCATAGTGCGGCCTTATCCGGTCAACGGCTATCTGCTCGTGCCGTCCGTCGGCACCTGGCTCCGGGTGACCACCTCGTCGGTGCAAGTCCTGGACCAGAATCCATACGGCAACGACATGTCTCTCTACCGAGTTCATCCTGAGGGCAACGTCATTGCTTATGTCGCCGATGGATCGATCCAGGTCGCCAGCCTCGACCGCCCCGGCAGCCCATACGCGACCGTGCCATTCACCGGAGCGGACTACGACATTTCGCCGGACGGCCAGCAGATCGCGATCATCTCGGGGGACGGGATCGAGATCCTCGACCTTGATGGCAACCCGGTGGGGCGATTCCCGAACGACGAAGGAATCAGCGTCAACGGAATTGCCTGGACAACCGAAGGCATTCTCTTCGTCGATTCCAGCAGCGGCGCCATCAGGATCTTCCGTTCCTGATGGCGCCCAGTGGTGAGTCCACCCGGGTGGACTCACCACTGGGCCTATTCGTGATGCCCGGCAACGACACGATCTGCTGTAGACTCGCTGTCTGATGTCAGGCGCTTCCCGCCCCTGTCCGCACCGTTGGGTAGGTCCCGCATGAACCGCATGCCAGCATGAGCCGCACCATTTCCCCGGACGCCCCATCGAGCGGGGTCAGGTTCGGCCGCACGACCATCGTGGCCGCCGCCGGTGGTCTCTTCGATCAGGAAGTCGACGCCATCGTCTCTCCGGCGAACCAGCGCGGGGTGATGGGGGCAGGGATCGCGGGCCGCATCCGTCTCGCCGGCGGTATCGACATCGAGCGCGCCGCAATGGCCCACGCCCCGCTGACGGTCGGCACAGCCATCGCCACCACTTCGGGCGATCTCGCCCGGAACGGCATCCGAACCGTCATCCACGCCGTCGTCTCCGACGGCCTCGGGGCCCCGACCCGGCTCGATATCGTCCGCAATGCCACGGGAGCCGCCCTGCGCGAAGCCGACCGCCAACGCGTGAAATCGCTGCTGCTGCCCCTCCTCGGCGCGGGATTGGGAACCGGGCGACTTCCGGGCGGCACGGTCAGTCCGGCCATGATCGAAGAGATGATTGCCCATTTGCGCCGTCACACGTCCCGGCTCGATCGGATTGTGCTTCACCTGGCAGATACCCGCGAAGCCGAGGCCAACCACCGGCTGCTTCTCGATGCCCGCGACGTGTGGTGGGGGCTCGAATCGTGAGCGCTCCCGGGAACGATGCCCGCGTTGTCCTTCCATCCTGGCGATACGCGCCCGATGCCTGGCGCTGGATTCGCCGGTTCGACGAGCGGCACGCAGCTGTCCTGTTTCGCCTGCGCTCCGCCAAGGTGATGCCTGCCTCATTCCGGGTTCGCCTGCTGGCGATGGGGATTCCCGCCGAGGTGGTGGAAACCACCCTGGCCGGGATTCGCGCGCCCCGCGATTGGCCGAATGCCTGGATCGAGACGGCCCAGCAGTTTCTCGGCGACTACCGTCGCCAGGCGTCGGCCCGCCAGTTGCTGGAAGCCGCGCAGGATCGCCACCTGGCGGCCATGTGCTACCACGTCGCCCAGTTGTTCGGGGCGCACGATGCCCGGACGATCAGGACTTGCCGGGCGGCGTCCGCCTCGCTGTTCCTGCAGGCGATGCCATACCTGTCGCCGGATGCGCGGCGGGTGTCGCTGCCCTGGCGCAACCAAACCCTCTTCGGCTACCTGCAACGGCCCACAGGCGTCACGGCCCGGGTCGGGCTGGTCGTGATCCTGAATGGCACAAGTACATCGAAGGAAGAGTCGTTCGCGTGGGCGGCCGGGTTCCTGCAGGCGGGTCTGGCCGTGTTGACGATGGATACACCGGGCAGTGGCGAGGCAACCGGTATCCGGGTGCGCGATCGCGATGAGGATGACGTCCTGGATGGAGTGTTCGCCACGTTCAGCCACGACCCTGGTCTCGACCTGAACCAGGTTTCGATTGTGGGGGTGAGTCTTGGAGGCGCGCTCGGGGTTCGTTGCGCGGCCCACGACCGGCGCATCATGTGCACCGTGGCGGTCACGCCTCCGTACGATCCTGCCAGATGGATTCACCGCGCCAGCCCGATCCTGATCGACCAACTGCAAACCCTGGCCGGAGACTGGGCGGACGATCCCTGGGATGAGATCGCGCCGTGGTCGCTTCACGACATAACACAGGGCCTACGCTCGCCATTGCTGGTCTTCGGAGCCGGGCGCGACCTGGTCGTGCCACCACCCGAGGCGCAGTTGCTCGC
This sequence comes from uncultured Sphaerobacteraceae bacterium, assembly GCA_964610045.1. Taxonomy (GTDB): domain Bacteria; phylum Chloroflexota; class Chloroflexia; order Thermomicrobiales; family UBA6265; genus JACCYX01. Next base: position 13,908 of record CAZSUN010000063.1, on the reverse strand, counting down.
GTCGCGGGCAGGCGCCCTGGGCACGCTGGTGTGGTATCCGGGCGGCGGACATTGCCTCTACGAATGGATTCCATCCTGGACCCACGAGGCGGCGACCTGGATCTCGTCGGTGGCGGCCGCGCGTACCGAGGAGTTGCAGGTCGCGGGATTCGCCGATCCCACGCACATCGCGGACCTCGCCAGGGACCAACTGATGGCCGCCGGCGCGCCTGACGACGGGTTCTTCGACGACGAGGATTCAGCCCGGTTGCTCGATGCCGGCGAATTCGGCCACGGCGAGGATGGCGATTACGCCCGCCTCCTGCCCAACCCACCGCGCGAGCAGGTTCACCCCGCTGATCCCGACACCGCTGACACATAGCCGCGTTCCGCCTCGATCACCACCAGTCGCGACGGCGGAAGTAGAACCCCAGCGCGATCGCGGCCATCGCCATCAGGCCGAGAGCCGATGGGTACCCGAACCGCCATCCCAGTTCCGGCATGTCGTGGAAGTTCATTCCATAGATACCGGCGATCAGGCCGCAAACCATCAGGATGATCGACCAGACGGTGAGCGTCCTCACCGTGCGGTCCAGCCGTTGCGACTGCATGCTGACCTGGATATCGGCGATCGTGGTCAGTTGATCGCGGTACGACTCTGTCCAGTCCTGCACGCGCAGCACATGGTCGTGGATATCGGCGAAGTAGGGGATGAGCGCATCCTCCATCATCGGCACGTCGCGCCGGAGCAACATGTTCAGGACTTCCTGCTCGGGCGCGAGCAATCGCCGGGTGCGGAACACCTGACTCCGGAGATGGTGGATCTCGACCTGGTGCATCCTGCCGTCATCGTCGATCACGGTGTCTTCGAGGGCGGATATTTCGTCGCCCAACCACTCGATGACGGGGAAACAGGCGTCGACCACCTCGTCCAGCACGACATAGAGCAGGTGCATCGGGGTAATCCGCTTGCGCTGCCCAGAACCCCGGTCGCCGTTTCCATTTCCCGACAACCGTCCGGAAAGCGAGTTCGTTTCACGGTCGTGCCAGCGTTTCCGGATGTGCTCGAGTGAGGGTTTGCCGTCGTGCCGAACGGTTATGACATAATGCTCGCCGACGAACACTGCCAGTTCCTGCGGCTCGATCTCGTCGCCAATCCGTTCCAGGCCGTAGAACTCGACATAGAGCATATCGTCGTAAATGCGGTATTTGGCACGCTGGCGACGGTCGCGGGCGTCCTCGACCGCGAGGGCATGGAGCCCGAACATGCGCTGGAGGGCATCGATCGACGCATCGTCACCGGCATCGGCATCTATCCAGACCACCGAGACGTCCGTCTCGAGGATGCCGGGCAACGATTCCAGCGTCACGCCATCGAGCGGCTTGCCGTCCTGGCCCAGGCAGAGATGAATCGTCGCCATGCGTTCACGTTATCCATTCAAGCCTGGATCGCACCCAATCCGCGACAGTGCCGCATGCAGGATAGCGCGGAGATCGAGTCACGTTTGTGGACAACGGCAGGTCCGCCCTACGGAATCGAACGAGACGGGTTGCGGGCCAGCGACCGTCCGTCAAAGAGCCGGAGGGCGATTTCAATTACGAAGAGACTCAGCGCAACGATCAATGGGTACTGCCAGACTGGCGTCACCGTGCCCGGGGCGTGGGCGTTCTGGCCCTGGCTGTCGAACAACGATGCGCCGGGCGCCGCGTCCAGCGACAGAACCATCCCCCCCGTGCGGCTGGCGATCGCTTCCAGCAACGATAGACCATCGGCGGCCGGAAGCCACTCCGGCGATGTCTGCACCGCCGCCGCGAGTTGCCGCTCCTGACCCGAGATCGCCAGCGCGTACGCACCGGCCTGCGGGTCCGGCAACGCGGCGGCGTATTCACCGGGTGCCACGATCGCCAGTGCGACATCCTGGGTCGAGCCGTCAGGCGCCGTCACGGTCACCGTTTGCCCCTGGAGATTCACCGAGTCGCCACCGGTTGCCGCACTTTCGACCGCAAGCGTCACGTCATTGCCATCGCGCACGAGGTCGGCCGTCACGGCCTGATTGGTGGGATCCGGCAGGGTCCAGCGCAGCGCCTGCCCCCAGAACTGGTCGTACTGGTCCCACTGCGCCCAGGCACTGGCGTAATCGCTGCCGTCATCGGCCGTCCACGCCACGACGCGTCCCAATCCCAGCTGCCACTTGGCGAGCAATGGGTCCCCACGGTCGCTGACAAGGTCGACCTGGGCGGCGTTGCGCCCTTCGGCAAAGTTGTAACCGTCGATCTGCGGCATCGCGGCGATCTCGATCCCGTTGAGGATCGGGCTGGGCTGGGTCTGGACCGGGGAGAAGGTTCCACGCAGGACGGACTGGCTGCCCGCGCTCTGCGCTTCCTGGAAGGTGATTGCCGGAATCTGGTCCGGGGTACTGGCGAAGTGGTAGCGGCCATTGCCTTCCACCGCCAGCGACTGCAGCAACTCGATATCGGCATCGGTGCCAAGCGCCACCGTCGAGAGGGTGATATTGTCGTTGCCGAGGTCGCTCAGGAGCCGTTCGTACGTCTCGTCGGTCCCGCTGCGCGACTTCCCGTCCGAAAGCAGGATGATGTGGCGGACATCGGCCTGCACATTGCGCATCGCGTCGTATCCGACCTGGAGCGCGGGGTAGAGTTCGGTTCCGCCATCGGCAGCGAGGGCGGAGAGGGCATCCTCAACCCGTCCCAGGTCGCCGCTCCCGGTGATCGTCATCATCGGCAAGGCCCAGATCGGTTCGTCGTTGAAGGCGATCACCCCCAACTGGTCGCCGGGGGCGAGGGCACTGGCGGCAGTGACGACCCCATTCTTCGCGAGGTCGATCTTGGAGACATCGCCATCGGCCGGGTCATAACTCATCGATCCCGACTTGTCCATGATGATCAGCACGGCAACGGTCGGCCGTTGCTGGCCGTCGACGACCTTGACGGTCACCGGCATCGCCTGTTCGAGATCGGTGCCGGCGTACGAACCCGGACCGAACGCCGCTGCCCCGCCAATCACGATCAGGCCATTGCCTTGCTGGGTGTGGGTGATGACAGCCTGTTGCTGGGCGTCGGCCATTTCCCAGGCGGAGACATTGTTGAGCACGATCGCATCGTAGGCGGCCAGCCCGGAGGCCATCACCGGCACAGCCTCCGGCGGGATCACGGTGACCGCCGCACCCTGGGCGGTCAGGGCCTGCTCCAGCCGGGTCGGGTCGGACCCGACCGGGGCAACCATCAGGACCGCGGGTTGCTCCCGGACGACCACGCCGAGATACCCCGCGTTGTTCTCCGGGATCCGGTCGCCTTCGGTGCCCGAGACGCGCACTTCGACCGCGTGGAAGCCAGGAACGAGGGCCGGGGTAGTCAGAGAATACACCGTCTGTCCGGGACTCAGGGTCACCGTCTCGCTCGACACCACGGCCCCATCGACGACGAGATCGATCGTGGCTTCCCCACCACCACCGGACCCGATCGAGACCAGGAGCGGCATCGGATCGCCCTGCCAGATCGAGGTTGGACCCGACACCTGCTCGATCCGCAGTTCGGTCGGCTCGACTCCGGCCAGCGGCACAACGTCGATGGAAACCCCGTCGTTGGTAGCCTGGTCGGCCTGTTCCAGCGCATTCCCGGCATTTTCCGCGCCATCTGACAGCACGACGATGCGGCGATTCTCACCGACCGGCAGCGAGCGAGCCAGCGAGAGGGCGGAGGCGAGGTCTGTCGCCTCGACCGGCACACCGGAAGCGAGCCATTCATCGCCAATGGCGGCAACCTCCACCGGCGGTACGGCGAGGTCCGGTTCCGCGCCAAAGGTGACGATCGCGGCGGAGTCATCAGCTCCGGCAGCATCCAACGCCTGCATCACCCAATCGTTCGCGGCCTCACCGGCAGGAGCCTGGATGCTCGCCGACCGGTCGACCACGAAGATGGTCGTGGTGTCGTCTGCCCCCCGCACCAGCAGTGGACCGGCAAGCGTGACCACCAGCAACACAAGCACCATGCCCCGAAGAGCGGTGGCGAATCGTCCTGGCCGGAGCCGGCCCGGTCGCCAACGAGCGGCGAGGATCACGAGCGGGACCAGCAGCAGAAGCCACCACGCCCACGGACGTGCGAACGTCAGGTCGGGCAGGGTCATATTGCGCCTCCCTGCCGTTGTGGCCGCAGCTTCCAGCGCGGCAGTCTGAACCCGTGATAGGCAAGCCACTCCGCCGCCACGACGCCAGCCGCGAGCGCCGCAAGCAGTGGCCAGAGATCGGCGACCCCTGCGGACCCGCCTGCAGATGAAGCTTCGGTGGCTCCGCCTGTGAGCGCCGCCGCCAAATCCGGATTCGCGAACAGGTTCGACTCGGTCGGGTGCCCGGCATTCACGACGAACAGCGTTTCGTTGATGAGATTGTGGGCTTCACCGTATTCCCGGATCGCGTAGATCCCGGCGGTGCCGGTGGCCTGGAACAGCGCAGTGTTGCCCGAAACGCCGATCGTGGTCACCAACTCGTCCGGGGACGTCACTTCGACCGTCGACGCCTGGTCCGTCGCCGGGTAGAGGAGGGGTGAGCCCAATTCGACCACGCCAGGCACCGGCGCGGCGGCGACATCGGCCACGGCGCGGGCCACCAGCACCGGGAAAGCGATGCGTTGGGTGATGTTCGAGGTCGCGAGGTCGAAACCAAAGGCGACGTACCGCTCGCCATCGACTTCGCCTCGCCAGATCAGCGGGCCACTCTGGCCGCTGGCTGCCCCGCGAACGAGTTCCTCCTCACCGGGAGCCAGTACGTAGGCCGGAGTCTCCCCGAAGGTGACGCCCGCGAGGTCGACGCCGTTCAGGACGTCCGAACCGGCGGCGAAGCGGTCGATGACTGGCCCCGACATCACGCCGGACATGGTGAAGCGGTCGTCCATCGGCGACGGCCGTACGAAGAGCATGGGCGTTTCCGGCAGATCGCCAGGATCCGGCGCGATGCCCTGGAATACGGTCAGATCATAACCTGCCGCCAACGCGCGGATTCCTGGGGTGGTCGCCGGGAAGGTATCGACCCTGGCATCGGGGAGGGCGGTCAGCGCGCGTTCCAGCGCACCCGGTGTATCGGAAATCAGCAGGATATCCAGACCGGCGTTCGTCGCGTCGCCAAGCAACAGGCTGGCGGCATTGTCGTCGGTGAACGCATCGCGGACATCGATCACGACCTCGGCGACCCGCGCCCCTTGCGGCAGGGTCACCTCGACAGATCTCGGCTCCCCGGGCACGACATCGACCTCGGAAGCGATGACATCTGCGCCATCGGCCATCACCCGGTAGGGAAGGCGGACAGGGTCGGTGGCGAAGGCGGATATCTCGAACGAGAGCCGCCAGGTCTGGTCCTGATTGGAGACAGGACGGTAGCCGATCGAGGTCACGGCCACGTTCGGCTGGTCACTGTCGGCGCCTACGAGTCGCAGGTCGATCGGGGCGGGGATGGATGCGGCCAGGGCAGGATTGGGCCGGAGCGCGCCATCAGTGACGACCACCACGCGGTTCTCCCGGTCCGGCAAGACCAGGCTTGCGGCCAACTTAAGCGCCTGGTCGACATCGGCGACCCCACCCGGCGCCTTTGCGCCAGCAATCGCCTCCCGCAGATCATCGCGCTGGATACGGGTGGACGCCGAGGATGTCTGGAGGCGGCTGCCGGCGACGATGACCGTCACGACATCGCCAGCCTGCCAGTTATCGAGAATTGATTCCACCTCGCGGCGGGCGAGATCCCAGTGCGTCGTCTTGTTGGCCGCTTCAGTGGTCGCCAGCATGCTGGTCGACCCGTCGAGCACGACAATGACGTGCTCGGGGGTGGTGCGCTGGCCGGCCAATCCCGGAATCGCGTCCATCACCGGCCGGGCCAGGGCGAAGGCAAGGAGCAGGGCTGCGGCCACCTGGAGCACCAGCGGCAGCGTGATCGGGGGACGACGCAACCGGCGCCGGTCGAGACTGTCCTCCCGCACCGGTTCCCAGAACCGGAGTGACGGCAGGTCGATCACCGGGGGTGTGCGTTGCCGCATGTGGATCAGCACGATCGCCACGACCGCCAGCAGCGCCAGCAGCCCGGCCGGGGCGAGGATGGTCAACCCGCCCGGCATCACGACACCAACCCGACGCCACGCAGCAATTCAACCAGCGAGTGATCGACCGGTTGCGTGGTCGAGAGCGGCAGGTGCAGGGTGCGGACCCCGGAACCGAGACGCCCCAGGTCGTCGCGCCAGGCATCGCGCCGTTCGCGGTAGCCGGCGAGCGCGGCAGCGTCACCGCGGACGGGCATCCGTTGGCGGTGTTCGAGATCGACGACTTGGGTGGTCGATGACAGCGCCTCGAGCAACGCCGGATCGGCCTCGGCCGGGTCCTCGACCTGGATCAGGGCAATGTCCCAACCCCGGCTGACGGCTCCCCGCATCGCGGTTTCCAGCCGTTCGAGGTCATCCGAGAGGAAATCGGAGATCGCCAGCAGGAATCCCGCACGCCGCCGCTCGAAAACGAGCCGGCTCATCGCATCGACCAGGTCGGCCTCGTCCCGCGCCCGGATGTGCTCCAGCCAGGCCAGCATTGGCCGCACATTGCTGCGGCCCTGGACCGGTCCGAACCGGTGGGCGGCATTCGATCCGATCGGGGTGACCGAGAGGCGGTCGAAGTGCCACAGCGCGAGATAGCCGAACGCCCCGGTCAACTGGAGCGCGTACCGAAGCTTCGCCGGCACATCAGGATCGCTCGACCAATCCATCGACCGGCTGACATCGACCAGGATGTGGACATCAAACTCGGTTGTGATTTCGCTTTCGCGCACGTACAGATCGCCGAGGCGGGCATATGCGTTCCAGTCGATCCGGCGGAAATCCTCGCCGACGGTGTAGGGCTTGAAATCGGCAAATTCCGGGGACGGGCCCTTGCGCCGCGACCGGTGTTCGCCGGAGAGGCCCGACGTGCTCATGCGCCGCGAATGCAGGATGACCCGCCGCAGCCGCGCCAGCACGTCGTCCGTGAACAGCGGCTCGCGCGCGACGATCGCGCCAGATCCGACGCTCATGGCTGCAACTCGTCGAAATAATCCTGCACGATATCGCGCAGGTTCTCGGGAACCCGATTGCTATCCGGCCCGGCAACGCCAATCTCACCCTGTCCCTGGTCGCCGCTCGACGTGGAGGAACCGCTGCCGGAGCCGAGGCTGGAGGTGCCGGAGTTGTTGCCGGCCGGGACATTCTCGTCCGATGTACCTTCGAGTTCCATCGATTCGCCACTGTTCGACGACGAGCCAGTTCCATCGTCCTCCTCGCCGCGGTCCTCACGGCTGGGCGGAGGATCGCCAGCCTCCCCCTCCTGCGGCACCTCGGCGTCGGGATCGGCGTCCTGCGTATCGCTGGCATTCGGTCCCTGGCCACCAGGCTCCGTCTGGTCGTTCGCACCGGATTGCCCGGTTCCGGCGCCTCCGCCCTGGGAGGCGCTGGTCTCTTCGTCGGGAGCGCCGGTCTGCTCGCCCTGTTGTCCGGACTGCCCCTCCGAATCGCTGCCGGCGCCGCTGGAATCCGCATTGGTCGAGCTGCCCGACGATGACTCGCCGTCCTGGGGAGCGTCGCCTCCCTGTTCGCTGGCGGATCCTTCCCCGCTCTCACCGCCCTGCGACGACGACGCGGACTCGTCATTGCTGTTGGTCACGCCAGGTGCGGCATCCGAGCCTTCGCCGGGATCGGTCCCTTCGCCGGACGACTGCTCCTGCTCGCCTCCCTGTTGATTCTCGCCGGAGCCAGACTGGCTGCCTTCCTTGCCCTCGGATTCGCCCTGGGCATCGCCCGGCTGCGATTCGTCGAGGTTCGTCGACGAACTGCCCGGTTGCTGTGCCTGCTCGCCAGCCCGGTCGATCTGGTCGGCGAGGTCGTTCAGCGCCTGTTCCGCCTCCGGCCCGCCTTCGCGAAGCGAATCGGCGGCATCGCGCGCCGCCTGGGCCAGTTCGGGGTTGGTCTCATCGAGCTGGCCGGCCGCGGCATCCAGGTTGTCGGCGAGGGCGTCCCGCTGCTCCTGCGGCATCGTGCCAACCGACGACGACGCCCCGCGCAACTGGTCCACCGCCTGCGCGTAGCTGCCATTCGCGATCGAGTCCGCGGCGGGTTGGGTGAGGGGATTATCCTGCAGGGCCGCCCCAATCGCGGCGAGGTCCTCTCGGGCCGATTGCGCCCGCTGGGCCTGCTCCTGCATCTCCACGAGCGACGCCTCACTCTGCGGTTCCTGGGGACGGCTGGTTTGCGGCAACGGCTGTTCCTGCACTGCCAGCCGGTCGCTGGCCGGGACAAACCCCGGCACGGGCGAACTGCCCATCGGGTCGATCGGTTCCTGGGGCACATTCGCCAGCATCGTGGTGACGAGGGCGCCCAGGGCCACAAGGCAGAGCGCTGCCTCCCGGACCGGCACGAACGACGATCGCGGGATTTCCTGCAGGATGTCGTTGAGGGTGTTCGCGGCGTCGGCCAGTTGCAACCGCGACACATACGAGGTATCGGAGTCGCGGTCGAACGCGGTCACGATCCGCTCGTCGAGATGGAAGGTGTGATCGAGCATCCGCGCCACCATCAGGCGGTCGGGCCGCAGCAACCAGCCGTGAAGCGCGCCAAGGACAGCGCCGCCGACGATGACGGCAGTTACTGTCCACCAGGCCGGGAGGGTGAGCGGGCCAAGGGCTGCGATCAGCGACCAGGTTGCCAGCAGAAGGAGTCCGAGGGTGACACCCCGGAAGATGGAACCGGCGAACCAACTGATCCAGAAGCGTCGGGACACCACATCGATGCGCTCGACAATGGCCGCGCCAGCCGCGGTCGGCGGAGCCACGCCGCCATCACGGCGAGTGCCGGGCAAGCCAGGGGCCGGGGCATCGCTGGCGATCCAGAAGGGTGACCACAAGGCCAGCCAGGCGAACGCGACAGGATCGCGGCGCCAGGCCGCGCGGACCGATGCCCAGCCGCGACCGGTGGCATCGGCAATCCGGGTCGGGGTAGCGCCAACATCGATCGACGGCACATGGAAGGAGGGGAGGCGGCTCGCCATCAGTCTCCTCCCTGGGATGCCCGCGACGACCGCGCCAGCATCTCACGGTGAGGCCACTGCAGGCGACCTGGCGCATGGAGCCAGATCCAGGCCACCAACCAGGCGGCCAGCATCACCACGAGGGCGGACAACACGAAGACCATGCGTTGAATCCGGAGATCGATCGCAGTGGTCACCGTCTGGGCGGCCTCGACCCCATCAGGATCGGCGAGCCAGGCAAACGCGTTGCCAGCGGCGATCGCGTGATCGCGGGCAGTGGTCACCTGGAGCCAGTTGTGCTGCAGGCGTTGTGCCTCGGCGAGATCTGCCTGGGCAGTCAATCCGGTTTCGGCGATGGTGCGGTACTGGTCGATCGTGCCATCCGGCCGGTGCGCCTCCGGAAGCAGGGCATAGAGGTCGTCCGCATTCGCCAGCAGGTCGAGCGCAACCTGGTACTGGTGACCTTCCAGGGCTGCCTGGGCATCGGTCATGATCGAATCGGCCTGGAGCCCGACCGCGCACATCGCGAGGAGGGTTTCGACCTGGCTGAGTCCGGCTTCATCGTTGAGACCGGTAAAGAGCCGTTGCGAGCGTTCGGCCTCGGCAGCGGCAGCCTCATAGGCACCACGGTCGAACAGCGCCTGGGCCCGGGTGAGGTCGAAGGCACTGACCTGGTTCTGCCGCCAACCGGAGGCGAACCAGCGCGGCAGGAACTGCTCCCAGGCGGCATTCAACCCCGTTTCATCCTGCCCGAGGACAGCCTTCACGTTCTGCCGCCAGTCCGGCACCGTGGCGAACCCGGTCACCAGGTCACGCAGTTTGGCGACCCCGTAGCGGTCGGCGATGAACGCGACCACCGCATACCCGCTGGCGGTGCGCTCCTCCGTCGTCAGCCCTGGCGCGGCTCCACCCAGGATGATGTCCCACGAGGGGAGGGTGCCGTTCTGGTCGAGACCCTGCACGAGCGAGCCGAGGCGGGCTTGCTGGGCGATCACCGGCAACTCGACGTAACGTGCAATACCGTCCATCAGGCCGGGGGGGATCTGTCCCCCGGAGGCGGTGGCGATGAAACCACGGCTGGTCAGGTTGCGCAGCAGGTTGCCAGCCTCGATCGGTGTCAGGGCCATGAACGGGTCGGCGAGGACGACCGCCGACGCCCCGTTTGGGGACACCCAGGCGTAATCGGTCACCCACCGCATACCGGCAAGCAACTCGGGATTCGTTTGATCGACAAAGGCAACCGTGAGGGGAGTGCGCGGTTCGGTGCCGAACAATGCGGTCAGTTGCGGCCATGCCTCGATGATGGCGCTACCGTTGGCGCCGGCAACCGCCTGGAGGTCGATCGCGACATCCGGACCGGCCGCCAGCGTGACCCTGCCCACCGCGACAGTGGCGGGAGGTTCAACCTGGGCCAGCGCGGGTCCGCCAGTGCGGAGGAACCCGGACAACACCCCGGTGACGAGGATGGAGACCAGCATCCAGGAGGCCGGTCGGCGGGTGGGCAGGACGGCAGCGGGCATGAACCCTCCGACATCAGCAGGCGTCCAGTCTGGCCCCAACGGTGCCCGGCTGTTGATACCCTGCTGGAGGCCTCAGTATACCCCAGTGCCCATCAGCTGATGCCGGGCGGAATCCGTGATGGACGCCGCCAATACCCTCCCGGCCATCTCGCTCGCCGCGACTCCAAGCCCTCGACTCACTCAACATTCCCGTCATGTCGAGCGGAGTCGGGGGCGAGGCGCCAGCCGAGGACTCCACTCGACACGACGGCATGGGGTGAGGAAGGCGGAGGTGCGCCTTGGGGTCGCCCCGCTCGACAAGATGGGCGCTGGGAATAGCGGCGCCTCTGGTGCCACATGGAAGAGGTGGGCGAGCCATGGGGCTGGTGCCGCTGGCGACGTTTCCGGCTTCTTTGGTATTGTCACCTCGCCCGCGCCGGTTCCGGCCAGGCGTACGGGACCAATCCGGTCCGGGTCGGATGAGGGCAGGGGTGTGGATTGATGGACCACGGGTCCACCGTCTCGATACCAGCGGATGGCGCGGGCACTCCGCCGCTTGCCGCCCCCACGCCGGCAGTCAACGCCGGTTGGTTCGCGACCGTTCGCGAAGCCGTCCGCACTTCGACCATCGAGCAGCGCTTCCTCGCCCTCCTGCTGGTGATCTTCCTCGCCAAGGGCGTCATCATCACCTTCGTCCACGCTCCGTTCACCGGCCACGACGAGGTCGCCCACTACGCGTACCTCGAGTTCGTCGCCGAGCAACACCGGCTGCCGGTCATTCCGGATCTGGATGCATGGCAGGCGACCTACGCCGAGACCCGCGAGCCGAGTCACGACCGGATGTCAGCGGAGCTCTGGAAATACTGCCGTCGCACCACACCCGATTGGACCACCGGATGTGGCGACTACGACTCCGTCATCTATGCGATGACCTACGCTGGCGACTTCTTCCCCACTGGCTGGGTCTACACGGCCAATCACCCTCCTCTCTACTACCTGCTGATGACCCCGCTCTTCTGGGTCTCGCAGGATGCCTCGCTGGAAACCCAGCTTTACCTGCTGCGGCTCGCCGCCATCCCCTTCGGGCTGATCACGGTCCTCTTCGCCTACCGCACCGTCCGCACGCTCTTCCCGCGCGACCGCTTCCTGGCGATGACCGTTCCCGCCTTCGTCGCCTTCCAGCCGCAGATTTCCTATGAATCGGCGATGCTCAACAACGACATCCTCGCCATCGCCTTCACCAGCATCGTGGTGTACCTGCTCGTGCAGGGTCTGCGCGACCGGTTCCCGGTGCGGACCGTCGTGCTAATCGGGTTCTTCTACGGCCTGGCAGTGCTCTCCAAAAACACCTCGCTCACCACCGGAGCCCTGATCGGGTTCGCGATGGTCCTCGGGATCGGCGTCCGCCGCTGGCGTGAATGGATCCCGAAGGGTCTGCTCGCCGCCGGTACCACCGCACTCATGATCTGGCCCTGGTTCCTCTATATGTACCGGACGTACGGCGACTTCACCGGGCTGGACCGGATCAGCGCGCTGCAATCCTGGTGGAATTACGGCGGCCAGCAGAATCGGCCGACGATCTGGGACCAACTGGTGGACCGCGGCTTCTTCTGGATGCGCTGGCGTGAAACCTGGGGCGAGTTTGGCTGGCGATTGATCCCGCTCTCGCCCGACCTGCTTCGTGTCATCCTCTGGTTCACCCTGGTTGGCACGATCGGGATCGCGGTTTGGGCTGTCCGGCTCTGGCTCACCAACCACCGAATACTGTCGGCGGCAACGGACGATGAGGCGGACGCCATCGCCGCGCGCGGGGGCTCGGTCTTCGTGCTCGAGCGCTGGCAGGTGGTGGGGGTGCTGACGATGGGGATCGCCTGCCTCATCGGCTACTTGGCGATCCTCCAGTTCGGCACCCAGTTCTCGCTGACGCAGGCGCGGTACTTCTTCCCGGCGATCGTGCCGGCGGCGACGTTACTGATGCTGGGATACCGGGCAATGCTGCCCCGGCGGTGGTTGCCGTATGGCCGCACCACGATCTTCCTGCTGCTGGTGCTGCTGACCGTAGTGATCTACAGCGCCTATGTGGTCCCCTACTGGCTCTCCGCCGACCACACGTACAGCTCCATCGACGATTTCTTCAAGTAACCCGCCCATGGTGGGAAATGCCTCCCGCGCCGACGCCCGATTGTCATTCCGAGCGTAGCGAGGAATCTCTCACGTCGACACCGGGGTAGGGCAAACCCATCCTGTGCACCGGCAACCATCATCGCCTGCATGTGGACTGCGCCGGAGTATGGCTCTCATGTTGAACCTTCCACACCCTGCCGCTATAGTGTACGTACACTCCATCGCTGGTGTGATGCCGTCAGGATCGACTGCGGCGGTACCCCCGGAAGGATGCTCTCATGCTCACCCTCGACCCCCCTGACACCGTCGGCTCCGACCACATCGCCCGAGTCTCGGCGCCGGACCTCGATGCCGTGCTCGGCCGCCAGTTCCGGGTGCTCGACGATGGGTTCATCCGGGTGGTCGATTACATGGGCACCGATTCGTCGATCGTCCAGGCGGCACGCGTCTCGTACGGCGAAGGCACGCGCCGCCTGCGGGAAGACCGTGCCCTCATCCGCTACCTGCTGCGCCACCACCACACCACCCCGTTCGAGATGGCGGAGATCAAGTTCCACGTCCGCGTGCCGATGGACACCTGGCGGCAATGGATCCGGCATCGCACCGCCAGCGTCAACGAGTACTCGACGCGCTATTCGGTCGCGATCGACAGCGCCCAGCGCACCTCGGCCGATCAATGGCGGCAGCAGTCCACCGGCAACCGGCAAGGCAGCGATGGCGTCCTCGACCGCGGCATCGGCCTGTCGCTGAGCGACCGCGAGGATCAGCTGCACAGCCTGGCGCGCGAGGTGTACGACGAACGGCTGGAGGCGGGTGTCGCCCGCGAGCAGGCTCGAAAGGACCTGCCGCTTTCCACCTACACCGAGGCTTACTGGAAAACCAACCTGCACAACCTGATGCACTTCCTGCGCCTGCGGATGGACAGCCATGCCCAGTGGGAGATCCAGGAGTACGCCCGCACGATCGGGGATGAGATCGTCGCGCGCTGGTGCCCGGTCGCATGGGAGGCGTTCCTCGACTACCACGTCAACACCACGACGATGGGCGAGGTCGAGATGGCGATCATCGCGGCACTGGTAAAGGGCGATCGCGAGACTGCCCTCGCCGTTGCCCGCGAGAGCCGGTTCCTGACGACCGGCAAGGACGGCGACGAGCGCGTCAGCCGCGAGGCCCGCGAACTCGAACCCAAGCTGGCAAAGCTCGGCCTCGCCGCCCCCTGGTAATCCGGTTCCTGTAGGGCTGCCGAAAGCGAGAGAGCATGGGCGC
>CAZSUN010000062.1:12328-22305 GCA_964610045.1 uncultured Sphaerobacteraceae bacterium | reverse complement strand
ACTCTAAACCCAGCCGCGCAGCCCCTCTTTCGGCGACCACTCCCTCTGCGAGTCGATCTGCCCGACCACGAACGCTTCCCGGTCGATACCATCTCCGGTTGTACATCTGGTCGTGGCTTATCGAGTGTCCTAGCCCTGGCTGGGCGGAGACGAGCTCCGTCACCACCAGGAACATCTGCATGATGACCCGGAGGAGGCATGAGACAGCTTTTGTGGCAACCAGGGCCCGGGCGTCTGATGTGCCGAGGCGTTCCCGGGATGGAGGGCGTGACTCAGGATTTGCAACCTGGCGGTGGTGGGTAGTTGGAGGGAGTGATTCGTGTGCGTCTGGAGTCCCCGCCATGCCACACTCGACGTCTGACCCTGCTCGCTGGATCACGATGGAAACTGACCTCCACACTTGGGCGTGATCGCGCCGATTGGCCGGGCTGGCAACGTCGGTGCAACCCACATCCATATCACCACCTGGACAACATCCGGCGAAGGCAACTGGAGTAGGCGGGCACAACCGTTCACGGGCCTGTTCTCGATCGAAGGTATCAGCTTCCCCAGCACGGCAGCCGTAACGACTATCTCAACTTCACCTTCTGGCCATAGCCCCCAGTCCGTGGGAGTGAGCCTGCGGGAGTAGAGGGCGCGATCGCCAAAGCGTGGGACGGACAGACTACTTGACTGGACGGTGAGACCTTCCTTCGTTACGTCCGGACGATTAGGGTTGCGTGGGAATCCTTGTGCGAGTCAGGTGGGCTTCACCAGGAAGTGACAACCCGAACACCGGTCGTCCAAAGGAGCGATGCACCGCCATGTCCACGTTTTTCGACGACCGTGTCCCCCGATTCACTCGCCGCAGGGCGGTTCAGGTAGGCAGTGTGACGCCGCTGCTGGCCGTGGCCGTCGCTTCCGGCACGCCGGTGGCCACGGCGCAGGATCAACCTGGCGTTTCGCCAGACCGGGTGACCAGCGCCGTGTCGGCCCTGCCGGGCATCGTTCGCGACCTCATGGACCGAACCGGCGTGCCGGGAATGGCCGTTGCCGTTGTCTACGGGGACGAGGTACTGGTCGCAACCGGGTATGGCGTGTGCGATGCCGCCGCTGGCGAACCTGTGGACGCCGACACCGTGTTCCAGATCGCGTCGCTCTCGAAGCCGGTTTCCACCACCGTCGTCGCTGCCCTGGTTGGTGAAGGTGTCGTCGCGTGGGACACGCGCATGGCCGAAATCGATCCTGGTTTCGCCCTCTCCGATCCGTGGGTGACCGCAAACGTGACGCTGGAGGATCTCTTCAGCCACAGGAGCGGCCTGCCCGACCATGCCGGCGATACGCTTGAAGACCTTGGCGGGGATCGCGACGCGGTCCTGCATTCGCTTCGTTACATCCAGCCGCACGGACCATTCAGGTCATCCTACGCCTACACCAATGCCGGGTTCACGGCCGCCGCGATCGCTGCCGCCAGCGAGGTTGGCATGGAATGGGAAGACGTGGCGGCGGTGAAGCTGTTCGAACCCGCTGGCATGACCCGCACCACCATGCGGAACAGCGAATTCGTGGCTATGGACAACCGCGCCGTCGGTCATGTCCTGCAAGGGGATACCTGGGTCCACGCCTTCGACCGGCAACCAGACGTGCAGTCACCCGCTGGAGGCGTCAGTTCCTCGGTCAACGATCTCGCGCGGTGGATGCGCGTGCAACTCAATGCGGGAAGCATCGATGGTGAGCAAATCATCCCCGCCACCGCGTTGGAGGGCGCTCACGTTCCCCATGTTGTCTTTCCTTCGGATCACCCCTCCACCGAGCCGGCTTCGTTCTATGGGCTCGGCTGGAACGTGTCGTACGATGGCGGTGACATCGTGCTGAGCCACTCCGGAGCGTTCGCCTACGGCGCCGCCACCACCGTCCGGTTGCTGCCGAAGGACGGGCTGGGGATCGTGGTCCTCACCAACGCCGCCCCCATCGGCGTTGCCGAGTCTGCGTCGTTGGCATTCATGGATCTGTGCCAAACGGGCGAAGTCAGCATGGATTACCTGGAGGTGCTTCGGCCCTACCTCGAAGCGGCGGCGAAGCCGCTCTACGGCGATGTGGTTGCCCAGCCACCGGCGGTCGTCGAACCACCGTCATCCCAGGAAACCTATCTCGGTACATTCGACAATCTCGTCTTCGGCGTCCTTGAGGTCGTCGCAGACGGCGAAAACCTGGAAATCGTGCTCGGACCCAACGACTCCAGGTTTCCACTTACGCACTATTCGCGGGATGTCTTTACGTATTTCCCAACTGGCGAAAATGCCGAGCTGGATAGCGCCGTCACCTTTGTTGTCGACGCGACCGGCCGCGCAAGCCAGGTCGTGCTCGAAAACCTCGATCTCTACGGTGCCGGCACCTTCGTTCGACGCCAGGGATGATGACGCATCCGGAGCACTCCCACCGCATCGGTCGAACAGGGATGGGGAGCAAAACAACGGAGGCACCTCAGGTGCCTCCGTTGATCGAGTCCGTATCCACTTGGACGATGCCAGGTCAACTTCGAAGGATTTCCGCCTTCTTGACCTCGAACTCGATCTCGCTCAGGATGCCGGCGTCCCGAAGCTGGCCAAGTTGCGCCAGTTGGGTGAGTTTGGTGTCCATGTCCGTCGAGGCCGGCGCAGGCGGGGTGACAGGGGACGGCGGGGCCGCCGGAGTCACCTGCGGAACGGCCTGGGCGGCCTGGTCCTGTCTTGCCCAGCGATCCTGCTGACGGCGCTGCACCCTGCCATGAACCGAACTGGCAACGGCAACCTTGGCGGCAGTCTTGATCAACCCCATGGCGGTCTCCTATTCCTCGGCGGCGTCGAGGGCCGCAACAAGGTCCTCTTCAAGCACGGGACCATCACCGATGATGCTGGCGCCAGCCGCCTCCCAGGCAGCGAACGCCGGCAGGATGCCGAGCACCTCGTAAATCCCGATGGCGGCAATGCTGCCGGACGCGATCGCTCCGGCCACTTCGCTCAGATCCGTATCGTCAAGCAGCCCGGCGTTGGCTCCATCGAACTGGCCGAAGTCAAATCCGTCGCCAGTCGAGACGTCGTGAGCGGCGAGTGAGGAAAGCGCCCCGTCGTCTTCCCGGCGAACGAACTCGAGGTCGAGCAGCCGGACGGCGCCGCGATCAACCTGGCTCAGCAGTTGTGCGAACCCGGCGGAATCCACCTTGCCGCCGGGGAACTCCACGACGAAGAAATCCAGCGGCCCCAGCATGTCGTCCAGGTACGAGTGCTCACCGTCCAACGAAATATCCCTTCGCTATCCACCATCAGCGACCTGATGGGTGTCCCACGCAGAAGCGTTCGCTCTGCGTCAATCGTACTGCAAGGCGGTTCTGCCTCAAAGGCAGCCAGCGGGGACGATGGCATCAAGGAACGCCCCGACGAGGAAACACGGGGCATCACTCGGACTCGGTATTACACACCCGGAGATGCGCTTTGCGTCTCCTGCGATCTTCCCGCTCGTGCGATTGCCCGGAGACCCGTTCAGGCGTCTTTGCCCCGAAGCCTGAGCGGGACGCCGATATAGCCATTGCCGGGATAGGTCTCGCGCCGGAGATTCACGCCAGGTTCGAGCGAGAGGAGCGCGGTTCCTGCCAGGAGTTCCTCGACGGCAACCCTGAGCTCCAGCCGAGCCAGCGACCGGCCAAGGCAGAGGTGGATGCCAGCGCCGTAAAGGAGATTTCCTTCCTGGGAGCGATCGAGCCGGATCTGGCCCGGTTCCGCAAATGCCTCCGGATCGCGATTGGCAGCGATCCACATCAGCGAAACGCGCTCTCCCGCGTCGATGTCGCGGTCTCCGATCTTGACGGGACACGAGGTCGTGCGGGTGTTGGCGACCAGTGGTCCGTCGCTGCGTGGAATCTCGTCGATCGCCTTGCCAATCAGGTCAGGCTGGTGGCGCAACTGCTCCTGGAGTTCGTCGTTTCCTGCAATCGCCGCGATCGTGATGCCGATGGCCGCGGCGACGGTACCGTGCCCGGCGATCCAGTTGCGCAGGGTGTCGACGATGTCTTCGTCGGTCCACGCATGGCTATCGAGGCTGGTCGACATCAGGTCGGCCATCACATCGCCGGTGACGCCCTCAGCCCGATGCTGGTCGAGCACGGCGGTCACCATTGCGGCGTATTCGGCGGCGAGGCGGCGGGACGCATCACGATCCTGGCGGTAGGTCGCGTCGCGGTTGCCGTGAATCCAGTCACGCACGCGGGTCCAGGTGTTGTCTGGCCAGCCGAGGAATGCGCACATCGTCCTGATCGCGATCGGTTCGGCGATACCAGTCACGCCATCGATCGACCCCGCGTCACTCGCTGCCCGAATACTGGCGCGGGCAATTCCCCGGCAGGCGGGTTCGATGTCGGCCATGCGGCGTTCGGTGAAGTACTGTGCCAGCAATGCGCGGTGGCGGGCGTGCTCGGTGCCGTTCATTGCGTTGGGAATGGCGTGATGCCGGGATGAATTGACGAATGTCTCGGGGTCGTCGAGCACCGCCAGCACATCGGCGTGACGGAAGACCGACCAGTGCATGGCGTCGCTGTAGCCGACTGGACACGTCCCTCGCATCGAGTCATAGGCGGATCGTTGGTCGGCAAGGATACCGGGGTCTCGCGGATTCCAGTCTGGTGATCGCTGGTCGTTCACAACTCATTCCTCCCGGCGCTGTGCACTCGCTCCTCGACACTGCCGGGGGTCATATGGCGGATGAAGCGTCCAGACGCTCCGAGGCCAATGGCACGATGGTGATGGCAGCTCCATGAGTCAGGCCGGAGTCGAGCGGGCCGAGATTTGCCGCCGGGCTGTTGAGGGTGATCGCGAGCGGCGCGTCACCCCTGGCAGTTACCGCTTGCCCGGGCGCCGAGGTCGCATCGATCTGCTGAACGAGGGTGACCAGGACAGGGCCGATCTGGAACGCCTGTGACACGGTGCCATCGGCCGCATGCTGAGGCGTGCCGGCGATCCCGGCCACGATGGCGTAGTCGGCGGCGGCAGCCGCGAGGTCGGACACCCCGATCGTGATCGACTCGATCCCGGTCGCGCCGTTTTCGTGAACCGCCTGTTCGCCGAACGGCACCCGCAACGACCGGTCGTTGGTTGAATGGCACCAGAACGGCAGCGACGGGTGCGCCGCTGGATCGAACCTGAGTGTTTCCCATTCGACCCGCTGGCCATCCGGCCGCAGGCGTCCGCCAGGCGCCGGGTCAGGCGCTTCGAGTCCTTCTGCCCGCAGGCGAGCCACTTCGGCGTGGAGATCCGCCGTCCGCAACGCGTAATCGACGAAGCCTTCCCCCAGGTTCAGACGTCGCCACCACTCATTTTCCTGCTGGGCATCCGGATTCTTCCAGGCGATGATCTCGAAGTAGCTGCCGTCCTGGAAGGCGATCAGTACGTTATGGGTCACTCCGTTGACATGCTCCCCGCCCGGCGTGACGGTGAATCCCGCCGCGGTGAAGTCCCTCGTTGCCTGGTCAAGATCGCGAACCGCGATAACGACGTGATCGATGCCGGTTGCCATGTCGTGCGCCCCTTTCAACAGCAGGTCGCGGTGTGCCGCGTGGGTCAGGGCCGGTAAGGTACCATGCCCCCACAATTGCTCGAACGTGAGAAGAGTTAGCCGGGAGAGGACGCCGTGGGCGAGGGCACCGCCGCATCGACAGGTGAGTTGGTTCCGGACGGGATTCGCATTCGGGCGCGCGAAATCGTGGCGGCGCTCTCGCTGCCGGAAAAGGCGGCTCTGACCGTCGGTCGCGACTCGTGGACGACGAATGCAAACGAGCTGGAGGGCGTGCCATCGATCTGGCTGTCGGATGGCCCGACCGGCATCCGGAAAGCGCCGGACAGTGCCGGCATCGGCATCGGCGACAGTCTCCCGGCCACCTGCTTCCCGACCGCGTCGGCGATTGGGTCGTCGTGGAACGTGGACCTCGCGCACGAGATCGGTGTGGCAATGGGGATCGAGGCGCAGGCGCTCGGGGTCCATGTCGTGCTGGGTCCCGGGGTCAACCTGAAGCGGTCGCCGCTGGGTGGCCGCAACTTCGAGTACCTGAGCGAGGATCCTGTTCTGTCCGGTAAACTGGCGGCGGCGGCAATTGAAGGCATTCAGTCGCAAGGTGTCGGAACCTCGATCAAGCACTTCACGGCGAACGAGCAGGAAACCGGCCGCATGTACACCGACTCGCTCGTCGACGAGCGGACACTGCGGGAGAACTCGCTGCGGCCGTTCGAGATCGCGATCGCGGAGGCGCAGCCGTGGACGGTGATGTGCGCTTACAACCTGCTGAACGGCACGTTCTGCGCCGAGAATCGTCGGTTGCTCCACGGCATCCTGCGCGATGAGTGGGGGTATGAAGGCATCGTGATCTCCGACTGGGGCGCGGTCAACGACCGGCCAGCCGGGATCGATGCCGGCCTTCACCTGCAGATGCCGTACGGCACGACCGTCGAATCGGTAGTGGCCGCGGTCGAATCGGGCAACCTCGCGCCCGAACGCCTCGACGAGGTGGTCACCGAGTTGCTCCAGGTCGTCCTGCTGGCCGACAGCCTGCACAAACAGGACGTTCACGCCGATTTTGATGCGCATCACGACCTGGCTCGGCGGGCGGCGGTGGAAAGCGCCGTCCTGCTGAAGAACGAGGGCGGTCTTCTGCCGCTCACTGTTCCTCCCGGGCAGACCGTCGCCCTGATCGGCGATTTCGCGCGTGAACCGCGTTACCAGGGCGCCGGCAGTTCGCAGGTGGTCCCGACGCGGGTCGATACCATGCTCGAATCACTACCTGGCGCGTTCGGGAGCGATGTCGACGTGCAGTTTGCCGGGGGCTACGGTCCGGAAGGCGCGCGCGATGCCACACTGCTGGCCGAGGCGCGCGATCTCGCCGCCGGCTCAGCCGCGGCGATCGTGGTTGTCGGCTTGCCGGCCCATTTGGAGACCGAAGGTCGGGACCGCAGTCACATCGATCTCCCGGCTGCACATAACGAACTCGTCGAAACGATCGCGGCGGTGCAGCCAAACACCGTTGTCGTGCTGGTCAACGGGTCTGCCGTGGCGATGCCATGGGTGGCGAAGGTCCCTGCGATTCTTGAGGCCTGGCTGGGCGGACAGGCGGCTGGGTCGGCACTGGCCGATCTCCTCTCCGGAGCGGCGAATCCGTCCGGCAAGCTGGCGGAGACCTTTCCTGTCCGGATCGAGGACACTTCCTCGTACCTGTCGTTCCCAACTGCTGGTGACGGCACCGTCCGGTTTACCGAAGGCGTCTTCAGCGGCCACCGCTGGTACGACGCCCGCAAGATCGCGCCGCTCTTTCCGTTCGGGCATGGACTCTCGTACACCCGGTTTGACTACGACGGAATTGCCATCGATGCGAGTGAGTTCCCGGCGCACGATGCCCTCCGGATCGACATCACCGTGGAGAACACAGGAGCTGTTGCAGGGTCGGAGGTGGTGCAGCTGTACGTCGGGGAATGCTCGCCCCGGTTACCGCGCCCATTGCGGGAATTGAAGGCATTCCGCAAGGTCAACCTCCAGCCCGGCCAGGTCGAAACCGTCGAGTTCATCCTGGGATGGCGCGATCTCGCGTTCTACGACGCGGTGGCGAGCCAGTGGGTGATGGAACCCGGTGAGTATGAATTCGGGGTAGGAGCCTCCTCAGTCGACATTCGCGTGTCCGCCCGTGAACGCCTGTCCTCGTCGCACACTGCCCCACAGTGTGTGTCTGCCAACACGCCTTTCCGGGCTGCGCTCGACCATCCGGCGATGGGAGCAATGCTCCAGCCCGTGCTGGATGGCCTGCGGCAGTTCGCACCCAGCGACGAGGCTGCGGACATGATGATGCTTTTCATGGGAGACATGCCCTTGCGCAAGTTCACGCAGATGGGCATCTTCTCCCCCGAGCAACTGGACGGCATGCTCGCCGCCGCCAATGCGGGGTAGCAGCGGCGCGTCTGGTGCCAGTTTCGGATCAGTGGTTGGGGACCTTGCTGGTAGCAGCAGAGCTTGTCCCTGCCAGATTTCGGCGGAGACAAGATCCGCCACCACCAGGACATTCCTTGGCCATTCATCCGGACTTGGTACCCAACGCTTCTCGCAACGACGGCGCCATCGTTAGTCATCCGTAGGGACCGACCGCGTGTCGGTCCATGGCGCTGTCTCGTTGGCCTTCAGGGGTCGACGACGAGGAGCACGAAACCGTCCAAACCCTTGCTGCCAACCGTCTGCAGGCCGGTTGCGCTGAGGCGCGGATTGGCGGCGACCGCCTCGATCGCGGCGCGCACGCCAATCACGTTTGGATCTGACGAAGTCGCGTCGATGAGTTTCCCGTTGCGAACGACATTGTCGATGAAGATGGTCGTGCCCGGCCGCGCGAGTTTGAGGGAGGCGTCGAGGTAAGTTGCTGTGCTCGGCTTGTCGGCATCGATGAAGATGAAGTCGAACGGCGGTTCGCGAGCGTCGATCAGCGCCTGCAACGACTTCGCTGCCGGTCCAACAACGATCTCAACGCGATCGGCAACCCCAGCCGCCTCCAGGTTGGCCCGGGCAACCTCGGCGTGGTGCGGATCGAGTTCGAGCGTGACCAACCGGCCGTCGTCCGGGAGGGCACGGGCAAGCCAGATCGTGCTGTAGCCGCCCAGGGTGCCAATCTCCAGGATTCGGCGTGCACCGGACATCCGGGTCATGAGATGCAGGAGCTTGCCCTGATTGGGCGTAACCGCGATTTCCGGCAGCCCCTCCGCCGACTGCCGGGCAAGGGCGGCGTTCAGCGCTTCATCCGGCCGGACGAGTTGGACATCGAAATAGGCATCGACATCGGCATGCAGGGTGTTGGGCATCGATCGGTCCTTTCGAGAGTCCCGGGCGCCACGGTTGGGCTCAGCCGAATCGCTGTTCCACCGGAACGAAGGGCACATCGTAGCCAAAGTAGGCGGGGCCCACCAGTTCGAGCCCCCGTGGAGTGCGCCACCGCTGGTCACTCGGCATGCCGAGCACCACTACCCGGAATCCGTACCGCAGGGCTTCGGTCGTAACAGGCTCACCGGTTTCGGCATCGAGCATCGCGATCAGGTCCGGGGTGGTGACGAGCACCTCCTCTCCGGCGCGTGCGATCAGGAATTCGTTCTGGAACTCAACCTCCAGCGTTCGGCCATCGTAGTCGCCGGTTCCTTCGATGGTGGCCGTACCGCGGGCGAACCCGCCAACGGTGCGCCGCGAGACATCTCCGACCTTGCCCTGCCAGATCGCGTAGCCAGACGTCACCTCGCAGACCGCACCGACCGGATCGGCGTGCTGCTCCCGTGCCTCGCGAATTGCTCGCCCGATCCGCTCGATCAGGGTGACCGAGGCGGGGATCGTTGCCTCCTTCACCTGCTTGCCGGTCATCGGGTAAATCGCGATCAACGCGGATGCCCCCATGTTGACGGTCAACGACCGGGCGAAGGTCTCTGTCCAGGAATTGTCGATGGTATCCAGCACGACCCCGTTGCCCTTGTCGTCGGCCATAGCCATCGGGGTCGCGCCGATACCCCAGATCGTGGGCGTGACCATCTGCAATTCGGGAAAGGCGCGGCCCATGCCATCGCAGTCCACCAGTGGGATGCCGAACGATGCCGCCACCGCGAACGGGATCATGGAGTTGACACCCCCGGCTTCGATCGGCATGGTCGCCTTGATCGGTTTCCCGAGGACGCCCGAGAGGCGGCGCAGGGCGGCCATGACTTCGGTGCCGGCCGGGATCTTCTCGACCATCACCGTCGGGGCGCCCATCATCGCGGTCGGGACGATGACGTCATCGTCCGCGAGTTCGTCGACATCGAGCAGGCGCACGGGTGGCTTGTCCTGCATGGCGGAGAGCGCCAGCAGCTTGCCAATGTAGGGGTCTCCACCGCCGCCGGTGCCGAGCACGGCAGCGCCACGGGCGATGTCATCGAGGTGATCGATCGTGATTTCGCGCATGCCGTGGAACTCCCGGTTGTTGCCAC
>CAZSUN010000062.1:0-12228 GCA_964610045.1 uncultured Sphaerobacteraceae bacterium | reverse complement strand
GGATCACCGCTACGACAGCGCCAGATCGCCGACAGCCTTCACCCTGATCCGCGTCGCGTTGCCAGGCAGGTAGGCGAGCGGCACATCCTCGACATCGACGATCGCGACCGTGGCCGGATCGGCGCCGGCGGCAATGGCGCGGTCGGTGGCTTCTCGCTTGGCGTCATCCAGCGCTTCCGCGCGGGTGAGCTGCTCGAGGGAGTAGACGCGGTCGGTCTCGCCGGAGATCTGGGCGATGGCCGCGCCAACCGCGTTGGCAGCTTCGAAATGGTCGGGCTTGACCATCACCGACGCCCCCTTCACATCGCGCGACACGAGCACACTGCCACCGCCCACGATGATGACCGGGACGGGTTCGGCACTGGTCTTCATCCGGTCGACTGTGACTTCGACGATTTCCTGGATGCGTTCGAGTGCCGTTGCGACCTGCCCGGCGTCGAGATCTGCGACCAGGGAGCGGTCGCCCATCTCGGCGATGCCCGCCGCCACCGCGATGTCCGAGGTCGTGAGCTGGCTACCGCCGAAGATCCTGGCGTCGCGGGTGAGCCGGTAGCCGACGCTCTGTGGCCCGACCGACATCGTCGCGAGATCGACGTGCGACCCGCCGCCGAGACCGACCGACACAACATCCGGCATCCGGAAGTTGGTACGGACGCCGCCAACCTCGACCGCCACCGACGCTTCACGCGGGAAACCGTGAGTGAGCACACCAACATCCGAGGTGGTGCCGCCGATATCGACAACCACCGCGTCGGCGAGACCGGAAAGGAAGGCCGCGCCCCGCATCGAGTTGGTCGGACCGGACGCGATGGTCAGCACCGGGAACTGCCGGGCGAAGTCCGCGACCATCAGGGTGCCGTCATTCTGGGTGAGGTAGAGGGGAGCGGCGATGCCAAGGTCAGCGATAGCCTGCTCGAATGCCTGGACGGTGGTCGCGGCGAGTTGACCGAGGCAGGCGTTGAGGATGGCGGCGTTTTCCCGTTCGAGCAGGCCGATCCGGCCGATCTCGTGCGATTTGGTGATGACGGCGTCCGGAATGATCCCGGCGACGATCCCGGCTGCCTGCGTTTCCTGGTCCGGATTGACGGGAGAGAAGACGGCGCTGATTGCGACGGCGGAGATGCCGCGTTCACGAATCTCGACAGCGGCCGCGCGCACCTCGTCCTCGCCAAACGGCGCTATTGGGCGACCATCGAATTCGTACCCGCCATGCACGAGATAGCTGGAGCCGTTGAGCGACGCCACGAGGTCTGCCGGCCAGTCGATCATTGGTGGCAGCGCGGCTGTGGCGGGCAGGCCGATCCGGATGACCCCTACCGGCTGGAGTCGCCGCCGTTCGACGATGGCGTTCGTGAAGTGGGTGGTGCCGATCATGACCGAGGCGATGGCGCTGGTCTCCGTGCCCGATTGTTCGAGCACGCTGGCAATCGCGGTCGTGATCCCGCTCGTGACGTCCTCGGTGGTCGGTGTTTTCAGCTTGGCGATGACCCGCCGATCGTCCATCAGCACGGCATCGGTATTCGTGCCGCCAACATCCACGCCAATCCGCAGGCTCATGAGGACTTCTCCGATCGATTCGGGACAACAGCCGACTGCATCGCACGAGTTTTGGGCGATTCGCACAAGATGAAGACCGAGCCCGTCGAATCCGGGATCGGCTGGTGCGAAAACGAGGGATCGCGCGCTGTGTACAATGGCGGAGATCACTCGTTCTTCGGGTGATTGTGGCAAATTCGGACGCACCTGCCCAGCGCAAACATTCACCGGCGGAGAGAGATGACGGTCACGCACCTTCAGTCATTTTCGTTCGCGCACCTCGAACCGCTGGCCATCGGCGCTGGCATCCTCGGCACCGGCGGCGGCGGCAGCCCCTACCTCGGCAAGGTTATCGTCGGCGAGATGCTCAAGGACGGGTACGAAGTTCCCGTCATCTCGCTCGACGACCTGCCGGATGATGCCGCGGTCGCCTCCTGCGGCGGAGTGGGTGCCCCGACCGTCGGCGTCGAGCGAATGTCCGAAGGCCGGGAGATGTACCGGTCGCTTCGAGCACTCGAGCGGCATGTGGGGAAGCCCGCCACGCACATGATCGCTGCCGAAATCGGCGGCGGGAACGCGCTGTCGCCGATCAAGGTCGCGATCCAGGCCGGGTTGCCGGTCGTGGACGGCGATGCGATGGGGCGAGCGTTCCCGGAACTCCAGATGGACACATTCTGTATTTATGGAGTCCCGCCTACGCCATGCGCGATCTCCGACATCCGGGGCCACATCGCCGTCTTCGACCACATCAGCGATGCGCGCGATCTCGAACGCTACGTCCGCCAGGTCACCGTGCAGATGGGGGGTGGGTCCGGTGCCGCCGGGCCGCTCCTGACCGGTGCCGATGCGAAACGGACCGCGGTACCAGGCACCCTGACATTCGCCGTCATGCTTGGCGAGGCGGTGCTGGATGCTCGACACCGGCACGATGACCCGGTTGCGGCCGCGCTCGACGCGGCTGGCGGGGTGATGCTGTTCACCGGCAAGATCGTCGATGTCGACCGCCGGTTCGTCTCCGGGTTCGCACGCGGCAACCTGAAACTCGATGGCACCGGCAGCGATACGGGCCGGGCGTTCTCGATCGACTTCCAGAACGAAAACCTGGTAGCAACCGACGACCAGGGGACCGTACTATGCAGCGTGCCGGATCTGATCTGCATCGTCGATGCCGAAACGGCCGAACCCATTTCCACGGAATCCCTGCGCTACGGCCTGCGGGTCGCGGTGGTCGGTATACCCGCGCCACATCTCATCGCGACACCCGAAGCCCTCGAGGTGGTGGGTCCAGCGGCGTTCGGGTACCCGGACGTCGAATTCCAGCCGTTGCCCGGAGTCTACGGTGGCCGGCTGGCTGGCCTGGTATCTGGGGCCTGAACGAATACCAACCGGGACAGTGCTGTCCCTCGGTACAATGCCGGAGACGGATCGGGCTGGTCCGGATCGTGGCACGCGGTCACTCATTCTCGGCCTCAACGCAACGACGCGACTGATCCACGCCAGCCCGGCGCGGGAATGCAGGTGGGGTACAGGGCAACGGGTTCAGGGAATGGCTGGGCCAACGGCGGTTGCCAGGCAACCGTCCGCAAACAGCCGCTGTCGGCATTGGGCGTGATTCGCCCACACTCCGGGATCACCGGGAAGGACACCACATCCATGATGCAGCGTCGTGAACTGGCAGCGCTCGTGCAGGCGGGGCTCGACGGCGTGACCGATCGCCGTGCCCTGATAAAACTGGCTGCTGCGGCCGCGGTTTCGACCGGACTCGTCTCGAACGTGCCGGGTGGCGTCAGGCGAGCCAGCGGTCAGGCGGCGGACAACGTCTTCATCTATGGCAGCGGGCAGGATATCAGCAATCTCGATCCGCACATTGGCTACGACTACTCGATCGCCTGGGGTCTTCGCGCCACCTACGACAGCCTGCTGCGTTACGAGGGCGATCCACTGGAACTCCAGCCGCTGATTGCGTCCGAGGTGACCGGTAATGAGGATGGATCGGTCTGGACGATCACGCTCGACCCGGCAGCCATCTTCCAGGACGGGACCGCTGTCACGGCCGGCATCGTGAAGTGGAACTTCGACCGTTTGCTGACCAAGAACCTCGGACCTGCCTGGATGTTCTCGGCGGTGATGACCACAGATTCCACCGTCGCGGTCGACGACCAGACCCTCGAAGTCACCCTGACCTCGCCCTTCGCGCCGTTCGACCTGATCCTGCCGTATTTCTTTGTCGGCAACCAGGCACTCATCATGGAACACGAAGAGAACGGCGACTTGGGCGAAGCCTGGCTGCTCTCCAACACCGCCGGCGGCGGTCCCTACGTCATGAGCCGCTACGAACCGGGCAGCCTGTACCAGTTCGATCGATGGGCGGAGTACTGGTATTCGGTGCCCAGTAACCCGAATCCGGTCAACACCTTCGTCTGGAGGATCATTCGCGAGTCGTCGACCAAGCGGATCGCGCTGGAATCCGGCGAGATCCAGTACGGTGATACCTTCGCGGTCGAGGATGTCGAAGCCCTGCGCTCCGACACCCGGTTCGTCGTCAACGACATGGGCGCCTACCAGTCGTGTTCGATCAAGCTCAACAACCAGGTCGGGCCGACAGCCGATATCAACGTGCGCAAGGCGCTCGCTGCGCTGTTCGATTACGAGGCTGCCCTGGCGGCAGTCTCCGGCCGTGGCACACTGATGACTGGTCCCTTGCCGGCCGCGCTCGCTCCCTGGACGCGAACCGACCTGCCACCGCTGGCCTTCGACATTGACGCCGCGAAATCGTATCTGGCCCAGAGTGCCTATCCGGATGGCTTCGACCTCGAATACGTCTACGTCACCGGTCTCGCGATGGAGGAGGCATTCGGCCTGATCCTGCTGGAGAAGGCGGCGGAACTCAATATCAATGTCACGCTGACACCGTTGGTGTGGCCGGATATGGTCGCCCGCGCATCGAGCGCCGAGACCATGCCGGGCGCAATGGCCATCTTCGTGGCTGCGACCTACATCGATCCCGACAGCCTGCTGTGGCCGCAGTACCACTCCAGCCAGGCTGGGAGTTGGGCGGCCGCTTCGTGGTACCAGAACCCCGATCTGGATGATCTCCTGCTTGAAGGCCGCACCACGGTCGACACCGATGCGCGCAAGGCGATCTACGACGAGATCCAGGGAACCCTCGTCGAGGACGCGGTCGAAATCTGGGTGTACACCGAGGTCGCCAACGATGCGTGGGTCACCGAGATTGGTGACAACTTCATGAAGATCGCCGGACCATCAGACATCCGGGTGATCTCGTTCACCCAGCAATAGCCCTCCCCTCGTCGTCGTAGTCCGGGTGCTGGTTGCCTCCAGGGCGCCCGGCGCCCGGCGGACAGGTCGTCAATGAACCTCGTGCGCTACATCGCCACCCGGCTCCTGATGATCGTGCCCGTCCTGTTCGGCGTGTCGATCCTGACCTTCTTCCTGGCGCGCGTCGTGCCGGGCGATCCAGCCCGGCTGGCCGCGGGTCCCCAGGGAACGCAGGCGATTTACGAGCAGATACGGGCCGATTTCGGGCTCGACGACCCCCTCATCGTGCAGTACTGGCATTACCTGACCGGATTGCTCACGGGGGATTGGGGAAACTCGATCCTGTCACGGCGACCGGTACTCACCGATCTCCAAACATACTGGCCCGCAACCCTCGAACTGGTGCTGGTGGCCATGCTGATTGCCACCGCCATTGGGATCCCCCTCGGCGTGATCGCGGCAGTCCGGGCCGATCGTCTTGCCGATCAGGCGGCTCGGCTGATCTCGTTGCTCGGCGTGAGCATGCCGGCCTTCTGGCTGGCGATCCTGATGCAACTCTTCTTCGGGCTCAGGCTCGACTGGCTACCGATCAGCGGGCGCCTGCCAACACTGGTGCCACCGCCGCCGCACGTCACCGGCATGTACCTGTTCGACTCTATCCTTGCAGGCCAGTGGAGTACGTTCTGGGAGGCACTCAGGCACATCATCCTCCCAGCGATCACCCTGAGTTTCGCGTCGCTGGCAACCATCGCCCGGTTCACCAGGGCCAGCCTGCTCGATGTCCTGCACAATGACTACGTGCGGACTGCGCGCGCGAAGGGACTGACCGAACGCCGGGTGATTACGGGACATGCTCTGCGCAACGCGTTCATCCCGACCCTTACCATGATCGGCCTGTCATTCGGCTGGTCGATGGGCGGCTCTGTCCTGGTGGAAACCGTCTTCGACTGGCCCGGGATTGGGCTGTACGCAACCAAATCCGCACTGACCCTGGATTTCCTGCCGATCATGGGCATCGCCTTGCTCTACGGACTCGTATTCAGCCTGATCAACATCGCAGTCGATGTCACCTATGGATTTCTCGATCCCCGGGTGAGTCATGGATAACCAGCCATCCCGGTGCGATATGAGGGTGAAGCCATGAGCGCGTCTGGAGTCGCAGCCTCGGGTGGAACGCCAGCGGGGATTGGCGTGGCTCGCCGTTGGCATCTGCGCCCCGAAACCCGCCGGGCTTTCCGAAAATTCCGCCAGAGTCCACTCTCCATGGTGGGCCTGGTCATCGTCATCATCCTGGCACTGGTCGCAATCGTTGGTCCCTACCTCGTGCCGTACCCAAAGGATGCCACCGGCGCGGTCCACATTGCGGAAAAGCTCCTGCCACCGTCGATGGACCACTGGATGGGAACCGATCAGGTCGGGCGCGATATCTTCTCGCGGCTTGTCGTCGGTGCGAGGGTCTCGCTGCTCGCCGGGATCACGGTGATCATCCTGGCGGTGATGATTGGGACCGCGCTGGGCGCGATTGCCGGATTCTTCGGTGGCTGGGTCGATTCCCTGATCATGCGCATCACCGATGTGTTCCTGACGATCCCCGACCTGATCCTGGCAATGGCGTTCGCCGCCGCGCTCGGACCTGGCCTGATGAACGTGATGATCGCCGTCTCCCTCGTCTGGTGGCCGGGGTATTGCCGCCTCGTACGGGCAAACGTGATCAGCCTGCGCAACGAGCAGTACGCCGAAGCAGCCGCCTCACTCGGATCGAGCCGGTTGCGCATCCTGTGGCGGCACATCCTGCCGAACGCGATCCCGAGCATCCTGGTCAAGGCTTCGATGGATGTCGGGTTTGCGGTGCTGACGACTGCGGCGCTTGGATTCATCGGGCTTGGTACGCAACCACCCACGCCCGACTGGGGGCAGATGGTCTCCGAAGGGCGGAAGTACCTGCGTGATGCCTGGTGGTACTCGACCTTCCCCGGTCTCGCGATCCTTCTTACGGTGCTGGCAACGAACCTGATCGGCGACGGTCTCCGCGACGTCCTGGATCCCCGCAGCCGCAACTGATGGTCAGGAAGCCCAGGGATTCACGACTTCGACACCAAGGTCCCTGAAATCGCGCTCGTTCCGGGTGACGAGGATCAGGTCATGCTGGATGGCGGATGCTGCCAGCCAGAAATCCATCACCCGTCGAATGTTGGATACCAGATGACGATCACCGAGAACCGGCCGCATATATCTGCTGTTTGCTCGTCGACTACCAGAATTCGGTCCGCAAATCGGCCAGGAAGCTGACTCTCGATCCATTGGTCGAGCATCTGTCGCTTTTTGCCGGCAGGCAAGAGTTGGATACCTTGACGCAACTCCATGATTGTCACCACGCTCAGGTGCATCGCATGCTGATCATGACCGGCGACCCAATCGATTGCCGCAGGGTCTCCGGGCGTTCTCATGAGTTCTGAAACCAGGTTTGTATCGAGCAGGAACTTCAACTGGACTCTTCGTCCCGCGTCACCAAGTCATTGCCAAGGCACTCAAGATCGTCCAGGGTACCGCGTCTTCGCAACCATTGATTCCAATCTTCGACCGTATCGGGCTGGCGTACGAGTTCAAGGTTGCTATCGCCCAAGCCTGAACTTTGAAAGAATTCCACCAGTCCGTGACCCGAAGCTGCTGGTCGATCCTCCCACGTGGGGAGCGGAACGATGATTGCATCGTTGGAATGATTTCCCTCACCTGATTGCGGTCCCGCCTCTCTGGCCTCGCCCAGAAGGGCGTGCAGATGTCTCCGTGCTTCCTCAACGGTCCACTCAACTGGTTTGCGGGTTGCCATCTGTGGCCTCCTTTTCCTCATGCACGAGTGGAAGCCCTGCCTGCTTGCGGCGCCAGTCTTCCTTCGAGGCGAGGTAGGCTAGAGGCGTGCCGCTGTCTGTCAAGAGTTGCGGCCCGTCCTGGAAGGCGCGGTCGAACACCTCGTCGAAGTGCTCCTGGGCCTCCTCGATGGTCCATTCATTCGATTCGCGCGCCGGCCACTGCTTCACGACGGCATCCTCCACTCGAACCCTAGTGTACGAACCGTCAACGCCAGGTGCCGAAAACGCGGTCCCGTCGGATAATGCATCAACCGCGTGTATGATGCGGGACCTATCGACTGATTCTGGAAAGCGGGAGTCATGGCAGACATCGTACGAATGGGCATAGTGGGTGCTGGAACGATCGCGCAGCGGGGGATCATGCCCCACCTCAGTGTTGAGGACGTGCAGGACCGGGTGAAGTTGCAGGCGGTCTGCGACCCGGTGCCAGGCCGGGCTGAAGCCGCCGCAGAAAAGTTCGGTATTCCGTACGCGTCGACGTCGTTCGAGGACCTGCTCGCAAACGGCGACGTGACCGCGGTTTCGCTCTGCTCCCCGATCGGTCTCCATTACGAGCAGGGCAAGGCTGCGCTCGAAGCCGGCAAGCACGTCCATTTCAACAAGACGATGACCACGACGGCAGCCGAGGCGACCGAACTGATCGATCTTGCCCGCGAGAAGGATCTGCGGATCGTCGCTTCGCCGGGTGAAGTCCTGCGACCGGAAGTCCAGGCGGTCAGGCGGATCGTTCAGTCGGGCGAGATCGGTGATGTCGTCTGGGCAGCCTGTGGCGCGGCGTTCGGCAGCTATCACCTCGAGGAATCAGAACGGCAGGGATCGGGTGCGCTGGCAAACATCGATCCCTCCTGGTACTTCCGCAAGCCGGGTGGCGGTCCCCTGTATGACATGACCGTCTATGCGTTGCATGGCCTGACGACCGTGCTCGGTCCGGCCAGCAAAGTCACCGCCATGTCCGGTGTCCGCATCAAGGAACGCGAGTTCAACGGAAAGGCGATCCCGACCGATGCCGATGACAACACCGGCATCCTGATCGGCTTCGGCGACGGGTTGTTCGCGCTTGCCTATGGCACGGCGGCCGGCAGTCTGACCCGCGGCTTCCAGGGAACCTACTTTGGGACGAAGGGCAAGATCGAAGGCTACACCCTGAACGGCGCGCCGATCGACTACCCGGAGAAGGCGATCGCCGACCAGGCCCCTGGTGGCGACGGTCCCCAGTGGACGCTCGAATACGTGACCGAACCGCATCGCGACATCATGGAGCAGCACGTCTTCAATGATGTGATGAACCTCGTCACCTGGATCCGTGACGGTCGCCCCTCGCCGGTGACCGGTGAACACGCCCGCCACGTCATCGAGATCATCGAGGCGGCCTACCGCGCCTCCGAGACCGGCCAGACCCAGGAGCTGACCACCACGTTCTAACCAGCCTGGCCAACTGTATCGGCGGGAGTCGAGCCAATCGGTCTCCCGCCGATCCCGCATCAGTCGCTGTCTGTGTGGAAAGTCACTTCATTCTTGACAGTATTGGTATTTCGCACCTAGTCTTCACGCGGGAAACGCACGTATGTGCCGGATCCCCCGGATTCCTGTTCGATGCCCCAATCGCATGGACGCCACCACATGACCTGGATCTGTACAAGGCTGCTGGCAGGAGCGATTCGCGACGATGCGGTCGCAGCGTCATGCCAGCGGCATCCTTAAGTGATCCCGCGGATGTAAAGTCAACCTGGCGTTGAATCTCCATCAACCCCGAAAAGGAACGAGTTCCATGATGCGTGACATTCAGCATCGCGGCATCTCACGCCGCGCCGTCGTGGCTGGCGCCGGTGTCGCCGGAGCTGCCCTGATCCCCGGCCTGTCGCTGGCCCAGACGCCGGAGGCGAGTCCGGCCGCTTCGCCGGTTGCCTATGCCGGCCCGGTCGGCGTCATCTCCCCGAGCCGCGACGACGTCAACGCGGCAACCATCGAAAAGTACGGGTTTGTGGCGGCAGAATCGACTGGCGGCGAATTGATCTATGTCGACACCGGCGATCCGTCGACGATCAACCCGATCCTTGTAACCGACACGACCTCGTACCTGATCGCCAGCCTGATCTACGATCCCATCGTCCGAATCAGCGTCCTCGATGGCGACTGGACGCCTGGTCTCGCCGATTCGTGGGAGATCGCGGCGGACGGTCGGACCTACACCTTCCACCTCACCCAAACGGCGACCTGGCACGATGGTGCTCCCCTGACATCCGCCGACGTGATCTTCACCTACGATGCAGTCACCGGTGAAGACACCGGCAGCTACCGGCGCTCGGATGTGCTCTCGGTGCTGGAGAGCTACACGGCGATCGATGATTACACGGTAGAGTTCGTTTCCCACGTCCCCGTGGCGAATTTCCTGACCAAGGCATTCGGTGAAATCGGCATCCTGCCGAAGCACATCTGGGAATCCGTGCCGCTGGCCGACTGGGGCGCCGATCCAGGATCGTTGGGCACCGACGCGGCGCGGGTGGTGGGGAGCGGGCCCTTCACGTTCGTGGAGTGGGTGCGCAGCGACCATATCACCCTCCAGCGAAACCCGTCGTACTGGGATGAAGCCAGTTCACCGGTGTACATCGACCAGTTCATCTACCGTATCCAGGCTGAAGCTCCTGCCACGATCCAGGCGCTGAAGGCGGCCGAGGCTGATCTCGCCTCGATTCCATTCGCCGATGCCAAGCCGCTTCGGGAGTCGAATCCGGAACTCCAGATTTCCGATTACGACACGTTCGCCTCGACGCACTATCAACTTAACCAGGATCCGGCGAAGTCAACCCTGTTCACCGACCCCCGCGTGCGCCAGGCGCTCCTGTATGCGCTCGATCGCGACCTGATTGCCGAGATCGTCTACCAAGGGTTCGCCGTCCGGGCCGATGGCACCCAGCCGGTGCTCTCGGCAGCCCACATTCCCGATCGCATTTCCACGATCTACACCTACGATCCGGATACTGCCCGGGCATTGCTGGACGAAGCGGGCTGGGTCGACGCCGATGGCGACGGCATCGTGGAACTGGAAGGCACCCCCCTCAGCTTCGAGATGCTGTACAGCGACGGGACACCGGAGAACGCCCAGTTGATTCCCTACCTGCAGCAGGCGTGGAAGGAGATCGGGGTGGATCTCGTGCCAGCCGCCGTGCCGAGTTCCGCCCTCTGGGAGGCCGGTGATTCGGGCGATTTCGAAGCGCTCGTATCGGGTTGGGGGTGGTACATCGATCCCGACCAAAGCTGGTTCTTCGGCACGGAAGCCGCGCCGCCGGCGGGCTACAACTACGCCCGCTACAGCAACCCGGCATTCGACGCAATCACTCCGGTGGCGAACGCGGAACTCGATCGCGAGAAGCGGATCGATCTGATCGTCGAGCAAACCAACCTGGTCAACGACGATGCCGCTGCCGGTTTCCTCGTCTTCCGGAAGTCGATCCTCGGAGCCGGCGCACGCGTCCACAATTTCGTGCCGATCGCCTTCGAGCCGTTCCGGTCGATCCCGTACATCTGGCTTGACGCGGAATAGGTTCCGTTCGCATCACCCGGCAGGTGGCGACTGATCTCACAATGCAACAGCCCGGTCGAGGGAACTCGACCGGGCTGTTGCGATCAGAATAGGGGGGTGAGGAGGTCAGGCCGCGAGATCGTCGCGATCCGTGGCGGTCGATCCCCGGCGCGGGCTGAATTGCACCGGCTGCGTGATCGTAGTCTGGCGCCGCTCCCGCTCCTCGCGAACCTCGGCGCGGGCGTCGAGCCAGGCGAAGAAACGGCCGATCGGTCCGTCGGCGATCGCCTCCCGAAGACCCATGTAGAGCGGATCGGGCTGCAGGGCGGTGGATTCGGTGAAGAAGTGGTCTGGGTCGGTGGTTGTGTTGAACACGTGTTCATTCCTTTCGGAAGTGGCGGTTTTGCGGTTCGTGGCAAGTTCGGCAATGGCATAACTGGGTTGCAGGGGAAGCATGACGTGACCTCTCCGGATTTGATCAGTCGGTGAACCGTCGTCGTCCGGAGACGAAGCGGCGGACCCAGGTTCGACGGACCACGGGCTCATCCGGGGTGGACAAGCCGTGGGTGGTGCGCATGGCGGCAAGCAAGTCGTTGGCGGTGTAGGGAAGCATGGCACTCATCCTTGCTGGAACATTCGGGGTGCAGGAAACCTGCGCCCGATAGCGGTGCGTCGCGGGCTTGCACGGTCGTTCGTGTCGGTGTGTGGAAGGTGACGTGTCGTCGCCCAGTGAAGAGACGACGGATCAGGGATGTTGGTTCCGCCTGGCCGGAATCAGGGCCGAGGCATCAACAACGACAGGCTCGGGCGAGCCGCTCGTCTGCGGGACAGTGGGTCATCGTGGGGGCTCCTTCCGTTCAGGCTTCGTGCGCCAGGTGACGTTGCCGTCTGGTTCCCACTCCATGCTGGTGGAGGGTTGGTCGCATCTGCCGAACGGGATGATCGCGGTTTGGTCCGGGTCTGGTTCCCCGTTCCTGTATGAAGAACGCACGTTCGCCACGTATGTGAGACAGATTGCCGCTTGAG
>CAZSUN010000061.1:19641-22317 GCA_964610045.1 uncultured Sphaerobacteraceae bacterium | reverse complement strand
ACTACCCGCCGATCTACGCCGCCATCGCCCGAACCGGATTCGAGGGGTTCATCGGGATGGAGTTCGTCCCGACCGGCGATCCAGTCTCCGCGCTAACCGAGTCATGGGCAACCTGCGCCGCGCGTGCCCTCCGCTCTTGACGCGGGAGGGCACGCGGCGCTCCGCGCCTTGGCCCTCGGCTACCAGGATCTCCGGGACTTCGCTGGAGCCATGCGCAGGAGGTCTTGCACCGGCGCGAGGAACCATCCTGTCGCGCAGCATTCCGGCAAGGCCGATCGCGAGCAACGGCGTAAAGATGAACGGGATGCGGTCGGCGAGCCATCGCGGCAGGAAAATGTCGGTCACCTGACCACTTTCGGCCCCGAGATTCTCCGCCACGATGCGCAACGGGCACTGGAATCGCCAGGCGGCGAAGATCGCACTCTCGCAGAGCGCCAGCGCGAGCGCCGGGCGTGTCCATTTCGACCGCCGGCCCGTCACACCGGCGTAGAAGACGTGCACCACACTGACGGCGATACTGAGGAATATCGCGGAATGCAGCGCCTTGACCAGAAAGATCGCCCCACGGCGCCAGGGTTGGAGCGACACGCTCGATCCGCAGTGCATTTTGATCACCGTTGGTGGCGACGATGGAGGGCGTCGCGCACCCCATCGCCGCGCCATTGACCGGCTAACCTGCGTGTGGCGGGTGATCCATATCCTGCCAAGTCGTCTCATACCGGGTCCGGATGATCACCAATGGATCGCCGTCGTCGGGCGGCCCCGGTGTGGTCCGCCGCTGCGGGCGTGACTCGCTTCGCTGCCTTCGGCTGCGCCCCAGGACAGGCTCGGGTCGCCCCGACGAGGAGACACCGGAAATCACCCGGAGTCGGTATCACTCGATTGCCAGCCAGACGACCACGCGATTGGCAGCAAGCGGGAAAGCCAGCATAACCTCCCCTCCTTCTGTGTAACGGAGCGGCACGCATCCATTCTTTTATGTCTCGTCATTCTCCAAAAGTTCGAGGATGGTTCCGAGCTGGGGCACCGCATCGAAATAGGCATAGCGGCCACCGGTGTATTCGCCCTTCTGCACCAGCGAGATGCCATGCCCGGCGAGGTACGCCGTCTTCTCGCCCATCCCCTGGATGCGAAAAGCGATGTGATGCAGCGAATCGCCATGCTGCTCCAACTGGTCGCGCCAGGTGCTCGGGCCGTCGACCGGCTCGATCAGTTCGACCACGACCTGCCCGAAGTTGAAGAAGGCGAGCTTTGCCCGGGCGTTGGTCGGCTGTCCATCGTACTCCGCCTGTGTCTGGTCGTAACCATCAGTCTCGCGGATCGGGGTGTGCTCCACGCCGAGGATGCCGGACCAGGCCTTTGCCTTGGCTTCGATGTCCCCGACGATGATGCCGATCTGGATGATCGTCGTTCCGAGTGGTGTATCGGTCATGGGTTATTCCCCCTGAAACTGTCATTCCTCGCTACGCTCGGAATGACAGGCTAGAAAACGGGCTCACGCTGGCTCAATGAACTCCACCCCCTCCTTCGCTGCGACACCCCGAATGTACTCCGCCGCGAGGTCGTATTCATCGATGGTTTCGAGGTGCTCCATGATCAGGGTGGTGTCGGGGTCGATGGCAGCGAGTTCGCGCAGGAATGTCCCGTAGTCGAGGGTGCCCAGACCGGGCCGCACTTCCTGGATCTGGATCGGATAGCCGGAGAGCATCAGCACATCCTTGGCGTGGCAGCTCCGGATGTGCGGTCCGAGCAGGCGGAAGCACTCGCGGATCAGCTCTCCCGTCTGGAAATACCGTTCCGGGTTGTTGACGATGTTCACGGGGTCGAGGTGAACGGCAAACCGGTCCCGGTCGATCGAACCGATCAGCTTCAGGTACGACTCGGTCGAGTCCGGTGCGATGCAGGGCATCATTTCCAGTGAGAAGAAGGTCCGGGTTGGCTGGACCGCGTCGATGATCTCGCGGGTGGTATCGACGATCAGGGCGAAGGTGTCGTCGCTGAGGTTGTCGGCGTGCGGGCCGGCCCAGTTCTCCGAGCGCGAACCGGCGATATTGACGCAGCACCTCGCCCCAACCTCGTCGGCGAGGGCGAGTTGCGCCTGGCAGAAGGTGATCGCGGTGCGACGCTGTTCGTCATCGATGCTGATCGGATTGCTCCAGGCGCCCACCTCACCGATGACGATGCCGGCGCCATCGGCTGCGGCGGCGTAGTCACGGATGAGGTCAGGATCGGCGTCATGACGGAGCGGGAAGACGGTGCCGCCATACCCCTTCGCGCGCAGGGCCGCAACCCAGGATGCAGGGTCGCCTTCGGTGTAGGTGACCGGTCCG
The DNA here is from genome assembly GCA_964610045.1 of uncultured Sphaerobacteraceae bacterium. Classification (GTDB taxonomy): domain Bacteria; phylum Chloroflexota; class Chloroflexia; order Thermomicrobiales; family UBA6265; genus JACCYX01. The sequence continues at coordinate 19,987 of CAZSUN010000061.1, read as the reverse complement.
CCGAGTCTCATGTGGTGAAATCCCCTTTCCCACTGTCATTTCGAGCGAAGCGAGAAATCTACGCAGCAGCTGAGTGCTTCGCACAGGGATGTCTCGACAAGCTCGAGATGACGCTATCCGTTGGGCGAACCACACAGGGTCCCATGCATTCGTGCGAGTGCGGGCTGACGCAACCGCAAGCGTTCAGGTGTGTCCGTGCACCGAATGCGACCGTTGGCCATGCGAAAGGCCGGGTGGTTCGCCAGGGCGACCACAGAGGGTCGCCCCTACGGGATGCGGTGGACTTCGATCTCTCCTGCGATGCCATCCGGCAACCGGGCGTCGATCTCGATACCGGCCGGGGCGC
>CAZSUN010000061.1:0-19541 GCA_964610045.1 uncultured Sphaerobacteraceae bacterium | reverse complement strand
TCTCCTGCGATGCCATCCGGCAACCGGGCGTCGATCTCGATACCGGCCGGGGCGCGGACATCGAGCCGCATCCGGCCATCGGTGATCCGCCACGAGGCCTCGATCCTGCCGCTCCCCGGCAACGGCACCGCGCCTTCTGCCCACTCGAGCCCGCACGGATCGGGCGCGACCAGCACCTTCGTCCAACCCGCTGCCGCCGGGCGAATCCCAAGCACCCAATCCGGCAGGAAGGCGACTGGTGCAGCCGACCAGGCGTGGCAGTGGCTGCGCGTCAGTGTCTCGTTCCACCCCGCGACCGGCGAGGTCGGGTAGACCTCCCAGCATGTCGTTGCGCCGTGGTCCAGCATCATCCCGTAATTCAGCCGGATGTCGCCGAGGGCATCGGCGGCGCGCCCGAGGTGCGCCAGTTCGTCGTAGAGGAAGGCGGACATCCACGGGCTGCCGATCCTGACCCAGTTCTCGGGCGGATCGAGCAGCACCGCCTCGCAGCGAGCCGCACGGTCGCCGTCGGGGATGCCCGCCAGCAGGGCGAACATGTGCGTCTGCACGCTGCACACATCGGAGCGGTGGCCATCGGCGTGAATCGCGTCGATGTACCCGTTGTGCTCGTCGGACCAGAGGACGGCATTGATCCCGTTCCGCATCCGGTTCGCTTCCGACCGCATGCGGGCCGCGCCGGCGCCATCACCAGCCGCTTCGGCGAGATCGGCTGCGGCATCGAGCGCGATCACCATCAGGCAGTTCTGGTGCGCAACGATGCCCTCGTTCGGCTGGTCGATCGGGGCCCAGTCGAGCAGGTTCCAGGCGGCGATATCGAGGACGCCATCGGCGGTGACATGGTCGAGGAAGGCGCCAAGGGCAGCCTGCACGGGTGGCCAGAGGTCAGCGGCGAACGCGGAATCGCCTGTGCGGAACCAGTGCGAACGGGCCGTCATCGCCCAGAAAAAGGTCCAGTTCGGGATAACGTTGACCCAGCCGGAGGGGACCTGCGAGGCCATGTACGGTGTCTGTCCCGCCGATCCCGGCACCAGCCGCACGCACCGCTCGGTGAGGGCTTCCGCCCCAAACACGACCGCGGCGAAGCGGGCGCTGTTGTAGGCATCGCCCACCCAGTAGGTCTGCTCGAAGGCCGGGCAGTCAACGTAGGTGTCCTCCATGCAGGCCAGGACCGTACGGCGGCTCATTTCCCAGATCTGGTCCAGCCGGGCGTCGCTGCAACGGAACGCCCCGACCTGGCTGACCGGGAAGTGGCTCTCGATCACGGCGATGTCGTGCAGTCGGGTCTCGCGGTCGGAATCGAGGCCGCGGAACGCCACCTGCAGGAAACGCATGCCGCGCCGGACCGGCGAGGTGTACTGTTGCCGCCCTTCGCGCGTGACGTAACGGAGCGAGTTGTCGAGACGCCAGGTGTTCTCGCGATGACCGCCGCGCAGATACTCGAAGCCATAGATATCGATCGTGACACCGGCTGGGGCGTCGATCTCGAAGGTGATGAAGCCGGAGAATTCGCGCCCGAGGTCGAAAATGAGATCGGTGTCGCGGCCTGGCTGGACCGGGATGACGGCGGGGTTGCCGGAGACGACCGCCTGCAATGCGGCTGGAATGGGCTGCTCCACCCGTTCGCGCGGCTGGGTCAGCAGCGTGAAGATATCCGCCCGGCTGACATGGGCCGCCTCGACCGGCCGCAGGTATTTCGAGAGGGCATCGAAGTCTTCCCGGCTGGCGATCGACCGGGCGGCAGCGGCGATCTCGTCCGGGATTGGCGGCACGATCGGGAACACGCCCGCACCGGGATCGTGTGCGGTGAAGTTCGAGAGGGTGACGTAGGCGGTGCCTGCATCGTCGCCGAGTGGCGAGACGAGCGAGAACGTGCCGGGTACTGCCGAATCGACTGCGACCTGGAAGCCGTCGCCATGATCTTCCCGGGAAACCTCGATCACCAGCCAGTGATCTCCCGGCGCAAGCTGTTTGGTCAGCGAGCGCTGGGTGCCAGGGCCGAACATCAGGTCGTCCCGGTGGTGGGCGTTACCGTCGATCGCGATGCCATTGAACCAGCTCCACGGCATCGCGACGGTGATCTCGTCTTCCTCGATCACCCGGATCACGGAGACGATGTATCCGGCATAGGCGATGTGATTGGCGTGCCGCGCCGACGCTGGGTCCATGTGGTTGCGCAGGTCGATCGTTTCGGCATGGGGGAAGGGCCGGACGTAGGCCAGGCGTTCGACGTGGGTTGGCCGGACACGGGTTTCCTGAAGGTGCGGGATGTCGCGTGCAACGAGGTTCGGCCACGCTCCGCCGCCAGGTTCCGCGATCCCGGTTGCGGCCGGCCAGGCGCTGTCGTCGAACCCGGATTCGGTCCAGTCTGGCGGGAACGCGCGCGCGTCCAGCTGCTCGACGAACCCGAGCTGGCAGGAAATCCGGTTCGAGCGCGGATCGTACCCCGCTGGGTCGAGCACTCGCCAGGATGCGTCGGTGACGATGAGGTTGCTGCCCTCGACCTCGATTTGGGCGAGGAGACCGGCCTGGTTGCCGGCATCCATGAACGTCGAAACGCCGTGGTGGATGACGAGGATCGCGACCGCGTTCGCGCCAGCTTGCAGGTACGGGCCGATCTCCCAATCGTCCACCATCCAACGGTGGGCGAACCCGCGGACCGGCCCCTGCCCGATCCGGACGCCGTTGACCCAGGCGGTGTAGCGGGTGTCGGCGGTGACCCGGAGGGTCGCGGATGCCGGTGCGGCAGCGAGGGTCACCTCACGCCGGAAGAGCCGCCAGGCGTTTCGCGGGCTTGATTCACCGTCGTCCCAAATCCAGCGGGCAGCCGGATCGAACGTGGCCGGAACATCCCGCCGGAACGCGAACTGGGCGGCGTCGAGATCGTGGGCAGTGGCCTCACGCAGCATGGGTGTACTCCTGCGGCGCAATGCGCCGGATGGTGCGGGTCACGATCGGTTGCTGCGGTCAGTGTCACCGGAAATGGCGTGGAGGCAAGCGCTCACCTCTCCGGCCAACCGGCAGGAGCCAGGCCGGGAATACCCTGCCCAGAGCGAATAATGGTGCGGAATGAATGTCTGACCTATTGCTGAAGTCCAACTTCGTACCAGTCCATCCATGCACGAAGACGAACGATCAGATTGTAGAGCCAGTCGATTTCTGCGTCATCGGGTGAGATGTCGATCGCGCGGACCAGCGAGATGTATCCGCGCAAGTCGGACAGCGCAAGGAAATCAGACAGATGGCAGAGCATCGCGTCATCCAGCGGGAAATAGTTCCGGTACCCGGAAACGAACCCCGAGATGCGGGGCGAGCCGATCGTTTCGCCATCGCGCAGGAGGTCGGTCAGCGCTTTGGCGATGTCCAGCATGTACCAGCCGTCTCCGAATTCGTCGAAGTCGAGTATAGCGACATCGCGATCATTCCAAACGAGGTTGTCGAGTTCAAGATCGGTGTGGATCGGGCCGTACGTTTCACGATCCCGGGGCACTCCGTCCAGAACCGCCCGCAGCCGTGCGGCCTCGGCGCGGATGGCGAACGGCATGTCGTCACGCTCCGCACGGTCGATGGCATCGCGCCAAGCGGCGGGTCGACCGCGAAACTGATCCGGGGAGGTAGCGAGTGCAGCGTGCAACCGCCCCACAGCCATGCCCCAAACGCGGGCATCGTCTGTGGTCAGGTCATCGAGGTCGAGGTGCCGCCCGTTCAGGGCGTCGGACAGGACGGCATGCATGGGCCCGAGCGAAGCGTCGACGGTAACGACGAGGTCGCCGCTACGTGCCGGAATCGATTGGACGACCGGGACATCCTGCGCCGTCAGCCAGGCGAGCAAGTCGAGTTCCCGCTCGATGTGGTGGCGCGAACGCTCCGAATCCGGGGCGATGCGCAGGTATGCTGCCCGTTCGCTCCGATTCAGCCGGTAGATGGCGTTGGCGCTGGTGCGGAAGAAGCGGACAGAATCCGGATCGTGGTCCCAGTGCGCGGCGATTGCCTCCGCGATCGGACTACGGCCAGTTGCCGGGTCGATCGTGCGATCGAGCGCCCAGAGCGTGGTGAGTTTCATCATGCGGATCGTGGCTCCGTGGTATGACCAGGCGACGAATGGTATGTGGTTCGCGCATACAGCCTGGCCTTTCCAGGATCGTCAATCGACCCGGTGAGATGAGAATGTCAATTCGGACAGTATTGGCGAACCGTGGGTATGGCGCAAGCTTGTCCGCCAGCACGCCAGAGACCACCTGAGGGGTTGCCAAACCCCCTACAATGGATTCGATGACGGAAACCTCAACTGATGATGCGTCGCATCACCTGAACACCGCCATGGCTGTGGCGGACATCTCGCCGCGCGGCGGGACAGTTCGATCGATCCGTGACCTCTGGTGGCTCGTCGCTCGGGTGGTGCGTTCCAGCCCGACGGAGGCCGCCGGATGGATCGCGCTCTTCGTGATCCTTGGATTCGAATTGCCGATCGCGCTTTGGGCGACCAAAGGCGTGGCAGACAGCCTCCAGGAGCGGCTGGACGGCGGGGCTGGGGCCGGACTCTGGTGGTACGCGTTGGTCTGGGTCGGCATCAACGGCCTCAGCATCGTCCTCGAACCACTGGGCGACCGGTTCGGGGCGGCGGTCCAGGAGCGAAGCAGCGCGGCATTGTCCGCGAATGTGCTGGCCAAGGCGACCCGGATCGACCTCGCCAGCTTCGAGTACCAGCGATTCCACGACCGTTTCAACCTGGTCCTCACCAGTGTTGAGGAGCGAGCCAACCAAGCCTTCCGTCACATCGTCCAGTGCTTCTGGGCGCTGCCCCGGTTCGTTACCTCGCTGGGCGTGCTGCTGCTGTTTGACTGGACGCTCGCGCTGATTGCCATCATCGCCATCCTGCCCGCCGCCTGGGGCTGGTTCTTCACCGGTTCCCTCTACTGGGAGCTTTGGGGTCAGCACACACGAGATCGTCGGCTCGCCGCCTACTTCGCGGGTCTCCTGACCCGCCGCGACTCTTCCGCCGAAGTGAGGCTCTTCGGGCTCATGCCGGCCGTCCTGACGCGCTGGGAGGACGCCTACTGGCGAGCCGCGCGGGAGGTCCGCAACCGCGCGGTCCGGGTAGGGTTGAAGCAGCGCGGGATGAGCCTGGCCAGCGTCACCCTCTCCCTGCTCGGGCTTGCCTGGTACGTCACCACCATGTCCGAGGTGCCAAGCGCCGGTACGGTGGTAATCGTCATTGCGTCGTACCTCGATCTGTACGGCGGCGTGCTGAATCTGGCCCGTCCCATCCAGGAACTTGGCAAGAGCGCAGGGTTCGCGACCGATACCCGCACGTTCCTTGCGTTGCCGGACGAGGATGACGGCCGCACCATGGCGATGCCGGAACGCCCGGCTGCGAGTGAGCTGGTGCTGGACCGGGTGACCTACACCTATCCGGGCGCAACCTCCCCCGCGCTGAACGGGATCTCCCTGCGTGTTGGGCCAGGGGAAACCGTTGCGCTCGTCGGCGAGAACGGCGCCGGCAAGACGACCCTCGTCAAGCTGATGCTCGGGTTGCTGCAACCGGACTCGGGCTCGATTTCGATTGATGGGGTCGACCTCGCAGAGGCTGATCCCGCCGCGGTGCGCGAACGGCTCTCCGGCGTCTTCCAGCATTTCACCCGCTACCCACTCTCCGCTCACGACAATGTCACGCTCGGCGGGTCGTACCCGGATGGCGCGGTCGAACACGCGCTGCATGTCGTGGGCCTCTCGCATCTCGCCGATCGGATGCCGGCTGGTCTCGACACCATCCTCGCGCCCGATCTCGGCGGCGTCGATCTCTCCGGCGGCCAGTGGCAACGGATCGCGATCGCGCGGGCCGGGATTCGCGACGCCAGCCTGGTCGCACTTGACGAACCGACCGCGTCGCTCGACCCACTCGCTGAAGTCGCCATCTTCCGCCGGTTCGCCGACCTCGCCGCCGGCCGGACCACCATTCTCGTCTCGCACCGGTTGGGAATCGCCCGCCTGGCGGACCGGATCATCGCGCTCGAAAACGGTCAGCTGATGGAATCGGGACCGCACAACGACCTCGTGGCGCGTCCGGATTCGGTGTACGCACGCATGTGGGAGGCGCAGGCACAGTGGTATCGATAGCCTCGCCTACCAATCCCGGAACGAGCCGGACCCGCTGGGGCGATACCTTGCGGATCCTGGCTGGGATCGCCCGCCGGCAGCCGCTGCCGTTCACTGGTCTCCTCATCCTGACGCTCGTCGCCAACCTTCGCGCCGGGATCTACCTCCTCGCCCAGGGCGGCCTGGTCAACGCCATCATCGACGGCGACCAGCGGACCGCAGTCCTGTGGGCGCTCACGTTCGCCGGGGTCAACATCCTTGAAGAAGCGTACTGGACGGTCAAGCCGTGGCTGACAGCGGTCGTCACCGACCGCGCCGTGCACGACATCCAACGGCGCGTCATGGAACGTGCCGCCAGCGTACCCCTGATCGCTTTCGAGCACGGCTCGTTCACGGCCCGGTTGCAGCGCGCCAGCGACGATCTTGCCGGCAAGCTGGTGGGACTGCTGGTATCGCTCGTCGACTCACTCCAGGTGCTCGTGATGGGTTTCTCTGTCGTGGCCGCGCTCTGGTTCGTCTCGCCGTGGCTGGCCCTGATCGTGATCCCGGCGGCGATCCCGCAGGTGTTGATCGAACTCAAGGTCGCGAGCGCGGTCCAGGAGGTCCTGCGGAAGCACGCCACCGGCAGTCACCTCCTGACCCGGATCGAAACGATCATCCGCGACCGCGAGGCGGCGGCCGAGCTGCGGTTGTTCGGTAATGGGCCGGACCTCGTCAGGCGCTGGGAAACCGCGCGGACCAGCCGGGGAGACGACGTCATCGCCGCCGAGACACACCGGTTGACGTACAGGATGGGCAGCGAGGCAATTCGTGGCACGGCATTCGCCGTGGCCGTCGCCTTCGCGCTCTGGACGATCACCGACCGGCAGCTTTCGATCGGCACGTGGGTCGTGGTAACGTCCGGTCTCCGGATGCTCTCGTGGTTCGCGCGATTCACCGTCCTGATGATGCGGGAAACGCGGGAGCAGGTAGCCTACGCCGGCGATCTCTTCGACTTCGAGGAGCAGGCAGACGCTTTTATCGCCGGCGAGCGGCGAGATCGCCTGCCCCATCCGTCGAGCGCCACACCGCCGTCAGGCCCCATTTCGATCGAGGTCAACGGTCTTTCGTTCGGCTATCCCGGCAACGACAACCCCGTCCTGAACGCGGTTTCGGTGACAATCCCTGCCGGGCAGACCGTCGCCCTCGTCGGCGAGAACGGGGCCGGGAAGTCCACCCTGGCCCGTCTCCTGACCGGCCTCTACCTGCCGGACACCGGGACGATCGCGCTCGCCGGCATCGACACCCGGAGCGACGCCATGTCCGCAGTGACCCCGCGCATCGCCGCGGTCTTCCAGGATTATCTCGCGCTCCAACTGCCCGTGCGCGACGTGATCGGGTTCGGCGCGGTCGATCGGGATCCGGACGATGGCGCACTCGATCGCGCCGTCTCGCAGGCGAATCTCTCCAGCCTCATCGCGACCTTGCCGGAGGGGTACGACACCTGGCTCGGGCGCGAGTTCGGTGAACGCGACCTGAGTGGCGGCCAGTGGCAGCGGACCGCCCTCGCCCGTGCGTTCTATCGCGATGCCGGGCTGGTCATCCTCGATGAACCGACGGCCGCGCTCGACCCGGTTGCCGAACTCGACCTCTTTGGACGGTTCGCCGACCTCGTGGACGACCGGACGGCAATCATGGTCTCGCACCGGTTGGGCATGGCCCGGTTCGCCGATCGCATCCTGGTCATGGACAACGGCGTGATCGTCGAGGACGGCCATCACAACGACCTGATGGCCGCCAACGGACCGTATGCCCGGATGTTCGCAGCGCAGGCTGCCTGGTACCAGTCCAGTCCAACGTAGGGGCCGATCGGCCCGAGCGCAGCGAGGGTGTGTCGGCCCGTCGATGCCTCGTGCCATCCACGATCACAAGGAGGGCACGCACCGGCACGGAGGCGAGTTCCCGCCAATCTCCTCCATGACCGTGCCGCCTTGGGCCTCGGCTACGGTAGGGGGTGTTCGGCCGTTTGTAGGGGCCGTACCTTCCGCCGTCGCACTTGGCGCCTCCCCTCGCCGGGGTGCAGGCGGATGTGTCGGCCCGTGTTGTGGTATTCGGAACCCACCCCGCTGCGCAGGCCGCCCACCCCTACGGAGCATTTCCGTCACCAATCCGGTGGCGGAGGAAGCAGGTGCCGGTACCCGCCCCCCAGGTGACGACCATCGGGCAATCGCGATGCGGGTGTTTCAGGACTGAAACCGGGCAGGCGAAGGCATCGGCGAGAACCCCGGAGTTCGCGATTGGCCATGGCGCGTCGCAGGCGATGATCCTCCCCTGCGCCATCACCGCGAGCCGGTCCGCATAGGCGAGCGCCAGGTTCAGGTCGTGCAGGATGCAAAGCACGGTCGCACCATTGGCGGCGAATGCCCGCGCCACCTCCATCACCGTATGCTGGTGGCGGGCATCGAGCGAAGCAGTGGGCTCGTCGAAGAGCAGGAGGGGTGCTTCCTGGGCCAGCACGCGTGCCAGCGAGACCCGCATCTGCTCGCCACCGGAAAGGGTCGGGAATCGGCGGTCGGCGAGGTGCGAGGCGTCGGTGCTGGCCATCGCGGCCGTGATGACGCGCTCATCATCGTCGCGGCGGCCGGCGGGGAGCGGGTTCCGTCCCATCTCGACCACCTCACGTCCGAGGAACCCGAACTGGAGGAGGGTCTGCTGCGGTTGCACCGATCGGATCAGGGCAAGCTCGCCGGCCGGGATCGATCCAACCTCGCGCCCGTGGAGCAGGACGCGTCCGGCCGTGGGGTCGAGGTCGCCAGCAACCACGCCGAGCAGGGTGGTTTTGCCGGCGCCGTTCGCACCAACCAGGGCCACCACCTCCCCGGCAAGGAGGTCGAGCGAAACATCGTCGAGCAGGGCACGCTCGCCCCGGCGCACGGTGACATGCTCGATCGCGGCGACAGTGGTCACGACGGCCATGTGCCAGCCACCCTCGCCGCCCATCCGTAGGGGCCGAACGGCCCGACGGCCGCTGGCCGGAGGGTCTGTCGGCCCGCGGCGATGTGCGAACGCGGTCGAACATGTCGGCCAGCCAACGCGGGTGCACAGACCCCTTCGGGGCCGTCCACCCCTACGGCATGCTGGTCATGTCGTTTCATGCCCAGCCTCCACTTTCCCGGCGGGTGCGGATCAGCAACCAGGCGAAGAACGGCCCGCCGACGATGCCCATGACCACCCCGATCGGCAGTTCCATCGGTGCAGCCACCAGCCGGGCGAAGAGATCGGCCAGCATCAACACCACCGCCCCCAACACCGCGCTCCTCGGCAGTACCTGCCGGTGGTCCGGGCCGGACATCAGGCGCACCAGGTGCGGCACCACGAGCCCGACAAAGCCGATCATGCCGGCGAACGAAACGGCGGCGGCGGTCATCGCCGCGGTGGTGAACATGGCGATACCGCGCATGCGCTCGACCCGGACACCCAGGTGCCGCGCCTCCCGTTCCCCGAGCATCAGCAGGTTGAGGGGGGTTGCCATCCGCATCAGCAGCAGGCATCCCACCGCCGTCACCAGGCTGACCACCCCAACGTGCGGCCACTGCGCTCCGCCAAGGCTGCCCATTTGCCAGAAACTGATGCTGCGCAATTCCGAGTCCGATGCGACCGTGATCAGCCAACCAACGAGACCGCCCGCCATCGAACTGATCGCGACTCCGGCCAGGATCAGGGTGACAACCTCGGTTCTTCCGCCCCGCCGGGCGATGGCGTAGACGACCATCGTCACGCCAAGCGCGGTAACGAACGCCAATGCCGGCATCGTCCAGATCCCAAACCAGGTGATCCCAGCCACGATGGTGAACACGGCGCCAACCGCCGCCCCGGCCGAGACCCCGATGATGCCGGGATCGGCGAGCGGATTCCGGAAGATTCCCTGCAAGGTCGCACCAGCGACCGCCAATCCCGCACCGATGGCGGCCCCAAGCAGGGTGCGCGGTACCCGGATGACCCAGACCACCGCATCCTCGCGCTGGGTAACCTGGACGAGCATCGCATCTCGCGCCCCGATCAGCGGGTCGAGCAGTCCAATCCGGTCCAGGCTTTCCCCGGCCCAGGAGAGTACCGGCGCGATCACAGGAGCGGACATCAGCAGATCGCCGATCCGCCAGGAGATCGCCGAGACAATGGTGCGGGGATCGAGCCGGACCGCCCCAAGTCCGATATTGAGCAACAGGGTCACGACCAGTGCGGCGATGAGCACCAGCCAGCTGCCACGACGGCTCGCGGCGAACCGGCGGAGGCGGGCACCCGGTCGAAAGCCGGCGGTATTGGTGGGAGAGCTACGCTCTCCCACCAATTGCGGTCCGGGCAAGGTACGCGCCATCAGGATTGCGGCGACGCTTCCGGCGCCATGACATCGGTGCCTTGCCACTGCGGATTGCGCGGTTCGCCTTCGAGTTCCGGATGGAGGGCAAGGGTGACATCGTAGACGGCGTCACCAAAGCGCGGCCCGAAACCGAGCAGGTAGAGATCTTCGAAGGCAAGGATGTTTTCGGTCTCGCCGGCTGGTGTCTGGGCGATACCCGGAATGGCGAGCAGGCCCTCGACTCCGCCGACCGAAGCGAGCCCGGCCTGCATGACCAGGATGGCATCAGGCGCTGCTTCGACCAGGGCTTCCGAGGTGATCGGCACGTAGCCGTCGATCCCGGAATCGGCCCCGGCGTTGACACCGCCGGCCGCAGTAATCACCACGTCGGCCGAGGTGTTGGCGCCGCCGATCATCTGGGTTCCCTGGCCGCGAATGTAGAGGAAAGCGACGCGCGGCGTCGATTCAACCGTGGCGACCATCGCCTCGACTTCCGCGAGGGTCGCTTCGACCCCGCCGGCGAGCTCCTCACCAGCCTCCGGCACGCCAAGCGCCTGAGCGACGTTGCGGATCAGCGATGGCGGACCCTCCACGGATTCGTCGAGCGGCAGGATGACGACCGTGATCCCGGCTGCCCTGACCTGCTCGATCACTTCCGGGGGACCGGCGGCACTGTCGCCAATGACGACAGTTGGCTCCATGGCCAGGATGCCCTCGGCGTTCAGCTCGCGCTGGTAACCGATTTTCGGCAGCGCGAGCGCTTCCTCGGGGTAGAGCGCGCTGACATCGGTCGCGACGACATTGTCGCCCAGCCCAAGCGCGAACACCGTTTCCGCGATCGTGCCGTTGAGCGGGATGATCCGGCTGACGTCCTCGACCACGACCTCCTCGCCGTTCACGTCGACGATCGTTGCCGGGAGGTCCGGGGTAACGCTGGCGGCCGGGGTCTGGGCTGCCGCGTGGCGGAGCGCGATCGGGGCAAATGGGGCGACGGCGGCCATCAGCGCGATGCGTCGCCGGTTGTAGGTGGTGCTCATGTGTCTGCTGTCTCCCGCGCGGGCGGGCGCCGGTGGGGCGGTTGCTATACTGCCCCGGTACGGCTGCCGCGACGCGCCTGAAAGGGTTCGTGAGCGATATCGATCGTTGCCGCGACGATATCGCCAGGTTGTCGTATCCCCAGGACCGGCTTTCGGGCCGGTCCTGCCTATTGCACGCGAATGCCCCGCAGGTTTGCGGAACGCGCCTGGCCCACTGGCTCCCTGGTTCCGACGAGGCGATTCCTCGCCAGCCCGAAATGACGGAACCCATGGATCGGCACAAGACTGGCAACCCTACGGAACCAATCAGCCGGCGCGTGTGCCGGTGCGCTCCGCGGCAGGCGCTCCCGTTTCGACCGGTGCATCGAGCAGGCCGATCTCGCTGATGTCGAGACGGCGCGCGGTGAATCCGTCGTCATCGGCCGTCGTCACCTGGCGCGCCACCGGCAGGAACACCCCGTCCACGTCGGCGTACGTGTCGTGGTACATGTCCGAACGAACGATCCGGCCACCCTTCCAGTAGTTGACCGTGAAGTGCTCCGGCAGGCGCTTGCCGTCCGGTGTCGCCACGTCTCCCTGGATCGTGATGGTGAACGTCATCGGTCCCATCGTCCGGATCACCTGGGAAATGCGACCATCCTTCACGCGGTAAGCGGAATCGAACCGGTCGTCGAGCACCTTGACGAAGTCGCCGAGCAGGGACTGCCGCTCATCATCGAGTTTCAAGGTATGCTTGCCGTCGGCATCCTGGTACGACATCGGCCAGCGATGCCCCGCTACCGAACGCACCTCACTCACGGCCCATTCCGTCAGTTCGCTCGACTCGAATCCCTCAACCGTGCTCCCGCCTGGTCCCGCGACCAGCACCTGGCCCGATTCGGATCGGGTCGTGCCGTCCGGCAACGACTCGGTCACAGTGATCGTGCCGGAGAACCCGTTGAACCCTGCCGGAAACCGGTAGGTTCCCGCGAAGCTTCCTTCGAGCAGCGCATGCGCCCGTAGGTCGTTCTTCTCCTGGACCTGTGCCATGCGAGACCCCTCCTTACAGCGAGCATCATTGCCCTGCCACGCGACAACGGCTCGCGCGGAACCCGGAGCGCGGATTTCCGATTCCACGACTCGGAATTGAGTGTACGGAGGTTGATGGCGGGGTGTCAACGGCCACCGCGAACGATTGTGGACATCGCTGCCGATCAGTCGAGGTCGATCGCAACCGGGGTGGCAGTCCGTGACCACTCGTTGGGAAGGGGGTCGTCGCCATTGGGATCGAAGGCGTAGTACTTCCCGGCGACAATGCGGCGGGCACGGGTATCTTCGTCAGGATCGGTCACGAATCTGAGTGTGCCGGTGAGCCAGGTGCTGCCGATCCGGAACCTGACCCGCGGTTGCTGACGGGCGTTCTTCACCCAGTCCTTGTCCAGGCCCCCGCCAGAGAGGATGGCGATGGTGTTCGCCTCGTACGCAAACCAGATTTCCGTCTCGCGCAGCTCTCCGCTGACGCGGCCGATCGTTTCGAGGTAGCCGAGTTGGGTCGACGGGTCGAAGACTGGCGTCACTGGGAAATCGTCCTTGATACGCCCATAGTCGGATTGGTCAACGTTAAGGGATCCGGCATATCCGCAAGGAGATCCGCACGATTGTGCCCTGCGCCGGTAATGCCCTCCCTTCCTTACCTTCGCGATCCGGTCGGGTCGAGCTTCCTCGCAAGCGCGGAATGACAACCACCCTTGAGCAGGGCCCGCCCTCCATGCGAGGTCAGTCGAAGACGATGACGCTGCGGGCAACTTCACCCCGGATCAGCGCGTCGTAGCCTTCGTTGACCTGATCGAGCGAGATCCGCGCCGACACCAGGTCGTCGAGGTTGAGGCGTCCACCCATGTACAGGTCGATGTACCGCGGAATGTCGATCCGAAACCGGTTCGATCCCATGTTCGATCCCTGAACGCGTTTTTCACCGAAGACGAGGTCCTCGCCGGGGAACGCGATGGAGACCCCTTGCGGGATCATCCCGATCATGGTTGCGGTGCCACCCCTTCCGAGCATGGCAAACGCCTGTTCCGCGGCAACCTTCAACCCGATCGCCTCGAAGGCGTAGTCGACACCACCGGGCACAAGCTCGTGGACTGCCTGCACCGGGTCCTCTTCCGACGCATCCACGCCGTCGGTCGCCCCGAATGAGCGCGCCAGTTCGAGCTTCCAGGCCAGCTTGTCGACCGCGACCACTCGGCTGGCGCCGGCCAGCGCCGCGCCCTGGATTGCGTTCAACCCGATGCCGCCGCAGCCGATGACCGCGACGGTGCTGCCCGGTTCCACCTTCGCGGTGTGGATGGCGGCCCCGATACCGGTGGTGACCGCACACCCAACGAGCGCCGCCCGGTCGAACGGCATATCGCGGCGAACCGGGACGACGCTGTGCTCGTGGACCAGCATCTGCTCGGCGAACGCGCCGAGGCGGGCGAAGGCGTTGACCTTTTCACCCCGGTACGAAAGGCGGGGCGATTCGGATGGGTCGCGCTCGACCCCCTGGCGCAGGCAGAGGGCGGGGCGCCCGCTCAGGCAGAACGCGCAAGAACCGCAGAAGGTCGAAAGGCAGGTGATGACGTGGTCGCCAACCGAGATTCCGGTGACCGAATCGCCGGTTGCCTCCACCACGCCCGCCGCCTCATGCCCAAGCACCACCGGCAGATCCGGCTGGTACTTCCCTTCGAGGAAGTGGAGATCGCTGTGGCAGAGCCCGGATGCGACGGTCCGGATCAGGACTTCGTGCGGACGTGGCTGGTCGATCTCAATGTCGACGATTTCGAGCTTGCCGGGGACCTCGAACTGGACCGCTGCCTTCATGCCGAACTCCTGTCATCCTTGGCGACGCACGGGTGAACGAGCGACGGAACGCGGGACCCAATTCATGTGGAAGTTGCGCGTCATCATAGCATCCGTCGTCGATTGAGCCGCAGATTTCATCGGGTGGCGCACGACACGATGAGTGGGGGAGGGCTACCTGCGCAAAGCCGGCCAAACCGGCTCGCCGGCAATGCCCTCCCGGGATTCGCGGAAGCGCGTCACGGGAGGGCATACCCGAGCAGCGCATCTGACTCCCGCGTGAACGAATTTGCTCGCTAGCCCTCCCCTACCAGTCTCAACAAGCAGTTGGACCGGGCTCAAGGGGGAACCTTGGCCGGGACACGCGCTCGGCAGCCCTGCCGCCGCGTACATGTGGTACACATCCGGTGATGGTCGCCAGGCGGCCACAGGCGTGGCGAAACGGAGCGGGATCCCTGGTGCAGAACGAGGAACGGGCCGACGCGCCGTCATGCCAGCCGTGGTGGCGGCGGCCAGACACGATTGCCATTGGGATCCTGCTGGTGCTCACTGCCGTCGTCATGTGGCAGCGCTGGGTCTACGACAACTGGCTTGCCCGGCACGACCTGCTGACCTTCTTCCTTCCCTGGTTCGGCGCGCTGGGCGACCGCCTGCGCGATCTCGACATCCCTGCCCTCAATCCCTACATCTTCAGCGGCGCACCGTTCGCGGGTGATCCCGAATCGGGATGGATGTACTTCCCCGCGATGCTGCTGTTCCCGTTTTTCGAAGTCACCATCGCCTACAAGCTGATGATCCTGCTGCTGCTGGTGCTGGCCGGCACGTCCACCTACGCCTTCGCGCGGCTGGTTGGCTACAGCGTGCTGGCGGCACTGTTCTCCGCCATTTCCTTCGAATTCGGGCCGTACCTGTTCGGGCAGACCGACTGCTGTACGGTCGGCACCAAGATGACCGCCTTCCTGCCGCTGGCCTTCCTCGGAGTCGAAATCTCGTTGCGGGCCAGGGGGTGGCCGTACCGCGCCGTGGGTTGGGTGATTTGCGGGTTGGCGATCAGCCAGATGTTCGCGGCCTGGCTTGGACAAGGAATCGTCAACGCGCTGCTGCTGGTTGCGGCGTGGATCGTGTTCCGCACCGTCATCACGCCGCCGGATTTCAGCTGGGACCGGCGCGAGCGGATCGTCAGGCTGTTCACCACAGGACCGGCCGTGCTGGTGCTCGGGATCGGCATGGCGGCGGCAGGGCTACTACCGAGGTTGGCCGCCAACCAGGAGTCGAACAACCCGGGCGGCACGTACGAACACACGCCTGGCGCCACCGACTACGAACTGCACACCCTGGCATCCGCCCTGAAGACGATCCTGGTCGACGCCCACGGCTACCGCGGGACGTCGGTCTGGGGGATTGTCTTCGTGCTGATGGTGCTGGCGCCGTTCCTTTCACGGCGGCGATCGGTGATCCCGTTCTTCGCCGTGGTTGCGGTGGTGATCCCGGCGCTGGCGATGGGCCTGCCCATCATCTCCGATCTCTTCTACATGCTGCCCTTCTATGAAGAGATGCATACCCATAGTCCCGGCAGGGTGTTCTGGATTTACCCATTCATCCCGGCGATGCTGGCAGGAGCGACGATCAACGAACTCTGGCGACTGCCGCGGCTGAAGCACAAGTGGATCATCTCGTTCGTGCCCTTCACGGTGGTCTGCGTGGCGGCAGTGTTGATCGCGAGGCAGCAGAATGTCGACCCCGGTTTCTGGATGTGGGCAACCGCGATCCTGACGACGATCGTGGTGCTGTTCATTGCCACCGCGCCGGTATTGAAGAGCGAACGTGCCCAGCAGCGCCTGATCCAGGGTCCGCTGGCCTTACTGGTGGCGCTCACCTTCCTGCTGCCGAACGGAATCGATCTGGTCGAGACGATCACTGCCGATACCCCGCCGCCTGGCGAACTGGTGATGTGGGCGAACGACGACTACATGCAGGGCATCATCGAGGAATCGCTGGCGCGGGACGATCCGGGCGGCGCGGGCGAGTTCCTGCAGGCCCAGGACGAGCCGTTCCGGTTCATCGCCTATGGGGGTATGTACCATCCGGATACGGTGCGGCAAACCTACCCGACACGGCGGCTCGAACCGGCGATGATCGCGATCCTGCAGAATGCGCGGCCGATGCGGTTGCACCTGGAAACGACCCAGGGCTACAACCCCCTGCAACCGATGGTCTACATGGAATTCATCGAGGCGATGAACCGCGACAACCAGGATTACCACTACGCCAACCTGCTTCACACCGGCGTCAACTCCCCCCTGCTCGACCTGCTCGATGTGAGGTACATCGTGGTCGACCGGAACATCCCGGAAGACCGTCGCGACCACCTGCTGCTGGCCGAGATCCGGACCGAGGTGTTCCGGAACGACGACGTCATCATCTACGAAAGCCCGACCGTCACCGGCAGGGCGTGGATGGTCTACGACGTACGGCAGGACGACGGCACCGGCCTGGATCAACTCGCTTCGGGCGAGGTCAGCGGGGCGACGGTAGCGTTCGTCGACGGGGAGGCGCCGGCAACGGTCGCGCCCGCCGACGGGGCAGCGGTCAGCGTGACGGTGACGGACTGGACCCCTGACAGCCGCACGATCGCCGTTTCGCAGGAAGGGGCAGGGCTGCTGGTGGTCAGCGAAATCTGGTCGGAGAACTGGAAGGCGACGGTTGATGGGCGCGCCGTCGATGTCGTGCAGACCGATCACGCGCTGATCGGGGTGCCGGTGGGACCAGGCGATCACGTCGTCGAGGTGAAATACGCGCCGGAATCGCTCACACTCGGATTGTGGACGTCGGTGGCAACCGGCGCGGGATCGCTCGCGATCCTGGCGTATGCAGGCTGGCTGGGCATGCAGCGGCGGCGATATACCGCGACGCCGGTATCGGCGCCGGGTTCGACGGGGTAATGCAGTCAGTTCGAGTGGCAGGAGATTACTCGCAAGCTCGGAATGACATTCGGCAGCCCTACAGGTTTGGAATGTCGGCGTTTGTAGGGGCCGACTCCATGTCGGCCCGTTCAGAGTGGGGCCGAGGCAGACGATCGGCAGCCGAAGATTCCTCGCAAGCTCGGAATGACAATGGGACCCAGGGAGATGGCCAGATGTGGAACGGGCGAACGGTTTCGGTGGTGCTCGGGACCTATGCCGAGAAGGACTCGATCCGGACGGTGATCGACGGCTTCTTCGCAACCGGCGTCGTCGATGAAGTCGTGGTGGTGAACAACAACGCGGAACCCGGCACGACGGAAGAGGTCGACCAGACGGCCGCTCGCCAGGTGTTCGAGCCGAAGCAGGGCTATGGGTATTCGTACCGGCGAGGTCTGGCAGAGGCGACCGGTAACCTGATCGTACTCTCCGAGCCGGACGGCACCTTCCTGCCACGTGATGTGGTGAAGCTGCTGACGTACTCCGACGACTGCGATGCTGTGTTCGGCACGCGGACGACGCGGGAGATGATCTGGTCCGGCGCGAACATGGGCTGGTTCCTGAAATGGGGAAACTGGGCAGTCGCGAAGCTGGTCGAGGTGCTCTTCAACACCAGTCACCTGAGTGATGTCGGCTGTACCTACCGCCTGGTCACCCGAGAGACCCTTGAGAAGATCCAGCCGAAGTTCTCGGTCGGCGGCAGCCACTTCGGACCGGAATTCATGCTGCTGGTGATTACCTCCGGCGCGAGGGTGGTGGAGGTCCCGATCAACTACCTGCCGCGAGTCGGTGAATCGTCGGTCACCGGCGATATGGGCAAGGCGGTGAAGCTCGGGTTGCAGATGATCGGGTACATCGTGCGGTTCCGGCTGCGGATTGCCCGCCAGGGCCGAAACTCCGCCACGGCGCGTTCGATCGATACGAGCGTCGAGACCGGCATCCCGCGCCCGAACACGACCGGAGCGCACGGCCAGACCGACTTCGACGCCGTCGCCGCCGAGTACGACGACAGCCTGCCGGCACACGTGATGGACCATTACCTCGACAAGCGGGTTGGCTACATCAAGGCTCATGTACCCACGGGCAGCACCGTGCTCGATGTCGGGTGCGGCACGGGTGTGCTGGCGGAACGGCTGCTGCGTGAGGGCTACGACGTGACCGGGGCCGATCCATTCGACCAGATGCTGGACCACCTGCGGGCGCGCGATCCGCACCTAAAGGCGGTCCAAGCGCCCGGCCAGAACCTGCCGTTCGCCGACGACACCTTCGATTTCACCTGCTGCGTGGCGGTTATGCACCACGTTGCCGACGAGCAGGATGTGCGCGACACGCTCGTCGAAATGGTGCGGGTGACGAAGCCGGGCGGGCTGGTGATGGTGTGGGACCACAACCCGCGCAACCCGTACTGGCCGTACCTGATGGCGCGGGTGCCACAGGACACCGGGGCAGAACGGCTGATACCCGAAGCGGAGATCGTGTCCGGGCTGGAGGCGGGAGGCGCGACGATCGTCGAGACGGTCGCCAACGGGCTGATGCCCGATTTCACGCCAACGTTCCTGACGAAGGCGGTCGCGCTGGCCGAGAAGGCGGTCGAGAAGACGCCGCTGCTGAACCGGTTCTGCGCGCACAATGTGATCCTGGCACGAAAGGGAGAAAAGAGTAGATAGAAAAGAGAAAGGAGGAGAGAGGGGCGACTGCGCAGGACTGGGACGCGATGTGCCACACCGTGGGCTGTAATGGGGCTGATCCCTGCGAACGCCGGTCACAGTTCGCCTTCGGTGCGGGTATTGACGATTTGCGCAGCACGGGTCGAATGCCCTGCAGTCAACCATTCGCCTCCTTGGTCTCCTGAGTTGCGCCCCTCTTTCCTCGTGGCTACCGTATGCCAATCTCCCGTGCAAGGCAGGTTACGAAAATAGCTCGCACATCCCTACACACCGGGGCATCTGCGTGTCATGATTCGCTGGCCACCGAGATTGGCATGACCGGGGCAAGCCCAGGCGTGGAGCCGCGCGTGGGGTATTGCCGACTCGACCGGAGCATCCAGGCGTGGGCATGAGACAGGAGTAGGGGGTGTACTCCGCTCGAGCTGGGGCAGCACCGTTCGTCGTGTTTCTCACAAAGGGGTTGCGCGTGAAACATTCGTTTGCCGGTCTCCGTATTGGAGCCCTGCTCTTGCTCGTGTTCGGCTTCCTCTCCCCGATGGCGGCGACCACTGCCGGGGCGCAGGGGAATGACGACTACCTGGCGGATGCGCAGGCACTGGCCGATTCATGGGCCGACGCCTTCGATACC
>CAZSUN010000060.1:2513-22368 GCA_964610045.1 uncultured Sphaerobacteraceae bacterium | reverse complement strand
CGGCACGGAGGCGAGGTCCGCCCTGGTCCGTGGTTGCCGTGCCGCCTTGGCCCTCGGCTACGTATTCGAGCCGCGTCACGTTCACTGTAGGGGCCGATCGGCCGAGCGTCAGCGAGGTCTGTCGGCCCGAGACACACCATGGCGAGGTTCGGGTGGACAGACCCTCGTTCCTCGGGCCGTCCACCCCTTCGGCGTGGGTGAGAGATGGTCCGTGCGACGCGCACGGGAGGACACACGCTCGCCTCCATCACCCCTGACCCCTCTTCCACCGGAAGAGTGGAACCGTGGCTCGCTGGTCCTCCCCTACGGAATGGGTTTACGAAATGTGGTGATGGCGCCTCGTTGTCAGCCGTTCGCCGGGGGCAGCAAGTCGGGGTGAGTGCGCATGTATTCCCGGATCGTGTTGGGGTAGAGCCAGGTCTCCTCGACGAACACGCGCGCGCCAAGGATAGCCGCCGTATCGTCCGGCCGGACCGGAACTTCGACCTTCGCCAGTGGCGGCCCGGCGTCGAAGTCGTTGGTTACCACATGCACCGTGCAACCGCTGACCGTATCGCCGTGGGCGAGCACCGCGGCGTGGACGCGCTCCCCGTACATCCCCTTGCCAGCAGCATACTCGGCTGCCTCCGGCAGCAGGCACGGGTGGATGTTGAGTACGCGCCCCTCCCAATCCGGCGCGATCAGCAACTTGCGGAGGTAGCCGGCCATCACGATGAGGTCGACATCGAACGGCGCCAGCGCGTCGTACATGGCATCGCTGTATGCCTCGACCGAGCCGAAATCACCCCGCCGGATCACCAGTGCCGGGATGCCGGCCGCTTCGGCGATCGCGATACCACGCACGCCTGGCACCGAACTGATGACAACCGGGATCCGGGCGTCGAGATCGCCACGGCCGATCGCCGCGATCAGGTTCTCCAGCGTCCTGCCCGTACCGGACAGCAGGACCGCGAGATTCCAGGGCCTGTCTGGGGTGCTCTCTCGCACGCGGCGATTCCATTCCTTCGTCGGCGTCTACAATGGCAGGTGAACGCGCGCGTGCGCGACCCTCCCCAGAAGCATACCCGCGATCACGTTCCTGCCACAGCACGGTGGGCCCGCGCCGCGACTACACCGGGAACCATGCCATGAGCAGCCAGAACACCCGTCCTCCGCGCAAGCCGAACCGTCCCGCGCGCCCGCAGCGACCCACGCCTGCCCAGCGCAGTGGTCAACGCCGCCCGCCATCCGCCCCTGTCCCCGATCTCGTGATCGACCATCTCCGCATCGAGCGGATCGTGGGAGATGGGCTGGGCATCGGGTTTGATGAGGACGGGCTCGCGGTCTTCGTCCCCCGGACCGCGCCGGGCGATGTGATCCGGGCTCGCGTTACGAAGCGGCAGGGCAAGGTGTTTCACGCCGCGATCGAGGAGATCGTTGAGCCGTCTTCCCTCCGGATCGTTCCGCGCGTGCCGGATTTCGATGCCAGCGGCGGTCTCGATTTCCAGCACCTCGGATACAGCGACCAGCTGGAAATCAAGACCGGCATCATCGCCGACAGCCTGCGGCGCATCGCGAAGCTCGATCCGGCGCCGGAGATCGAGGTCGTGCCATCGCCGAACGAGTGGCACTACCGCTCGCGGGCGGAATTCCAGATCGACCATTCAACCGGTGCGGTCGGCTACTTCGCCGGCGGCAGCCACCGGGTTGTCGATGTCGAGGAAAGCCCCGTTCTGACGCTGGAAGCCCAGGCCCTGCTCACCACCCTGCGCGACGATGTCAGCGCCGGGCTCGTGCCGAAAGCGAACCGCGAGTACCGGGCGGTGACAGGCGATCTCGGCAGCGTGCTCGAACCAACCAGCACCCAGAAGTCCCGCATGGTTACCCGCGATCTCGGCGGGGAGACGTACCGGTTCTCCGCCGAGTGCTTCTTCCAGGCGAACCTCCCGATTACGGCCGCCATCGTGGACGACGTGTTGCGGATCGCTGGGGAAGCCGGGTCCGAACGCGGTCTGGCCCTCGATCTCTATTGCGGGGTCGGATTGTTCACCGTTCCGCTTGCGCGCAAGTTCCGGCAGGTCGTCGGCGTCGAGAGCTTCAAGCCCGCCGCCGGCTATGCCGGGAACAACCTCACCAACGCGGGACTGTCGAACACCCGGATCGTGACCGCGCCGGTCGAGCACTGGCTCGCGGGTGACCGGTCGCCGCTCGGCAAGGTCGCTTTGGCCGTCTTCGATCCTCCTCGGTCCGGCGCCGGCAAGGAGACCATCGAGCGGCTCGCGCGCATGAACCCGGCCCACATTGCGGCGGTCTCCTGCGATCCCGCCACCTTCGCCCGTGATGTGCGCGACCTCGTCGAGAATGGCTACGAGGTGGTGCGTGTCACTGGCTACGACATGTTCCCGCAGACCCACCACGTCGAAATGGTTGGGCATCTGGTCAGGAGGGTTCCGTGAGCGAACCGTTGCACGCGGCGATCGAACGGCATGTCGAGGCCGGGGCGTTCACGGGATCCGTGCTGGTCCGGCGCGGGCACGAGACGTTGCTGGCGGAGGCGCACGGGTTCGCCCACCGCGGGTTCGCCGTGCCGAACACGATCGAAACCAGGTACGACATCGCCTCCGTGACCAAGACGTTCACCGCCGTGGCGGTCATGCAGTTGGTTGAGAAAGGCGCCTTCGCGCTCGACACGCCGATCATGCCGCACCTCGGCATCACCGGCACGAAGATTTCCGACGCGGTCACCGTTTTCCACGCCCTGACGCACACCTCCGGCATCGGCGACGATGCCGACGAGGAGGCGGGTGAAGACTACGAACTGCTGTTCGTCGACAAACCCAACTACTCGATCCGGGAAACGCGGGACTTCCTGCCGCAGTTCGTGCACAAGGAACCGAACTTCCCGCCCGGCGAGGGCGTGCGCTACAACAATGTCGCCTTCGTGTTACTCGGTCTGATGATCGAGCAGGCAAGCGGCCTCCCGTACCGTGACTACGTTCGCCAGCACATCTTCGACCGTGCCGGCATGAACGCGGCGGATTTCTGCGCGATGGACGGGATCAATGCCCATTTCGCCGAGCACTACAAGAAGGTCGAACACCAGGATGGTCGCGTCGAGTGGCGGAAGAACATCTATTCATACCCGCCAATCGGATCGCCTGATGGCGGCGCAACTGTTTCAGTCAACGACCTCGACCGGTTCCTCCGCGCCCTCGCTGGAGCCGATTTGCTCAACCGCGAAACGACTGACCTCGTCATGCGCCCGCACGTCAAACTCCAGGATCTCGACGATGGGGCCGAGTGGGTCACCTTCGGGTTCGAAGTCCTCCTCGATCGCGATGGTCATGTCGTTCGCATCTGCAAGGATGGCGATAACGCCGGGGTCAACAGCATCGCCGCCTGGTATCCGCAGACCGGGACCACAATCGTGATCCTCGGGAACATCAACTGCGATGTCTGGACCATGCTCGGCGAACTGGAAGCGGCGCTGGAGACGCTGTGACCCGGGTCCGGCCGTGACTGTACCCGATCGCAACTCGGATGCCGTGCCCTTCCCCTGGCAGCGGATCGCCATCATCGCGACCGTGATCGCCGTGGTGGTCGCCGGGCTCTGGCAGTTCATCGGCGCGTTCGACGATACCGGCATCGAACCGTCCACGCTCACGAATGCCGCCAGCCCGGATGCGACCGGGGTCGTTGGTCCGGTCGACGCCACGCCAACCGAGCCGGTCGCCACCCCGGACATCGAACCAGAGTGGCCGCTTGGGAGCCTTCCTG
Organism: uncultured Sphaerobacteraceae bacterium; assembly: GCA_964610045.1. Lineage (GTDB taxonomy): Bacteria > Chloroflexota > Chloroflexia > Thermomicrobiales > UBA6265 > JACCYX01. The sequence continues at coordinate 18,612 of CAZSUN010000060.1, read as the reverse complement.
CCATGCTCGAACTGGCCCCGGATCGCCTGGCCGATGGCAGCCTGCCGCTCAATGACATCGCCACCTACGCCGACCTGGCGCGATGGATGGCGGCTCGCGGCGTCCCGGTGCCGTCCTCCGCTACCGATCCTGGATTCGCTGCCTGGGAGGATGAACTGGCCGTACTCGCCCTGCCGCAAACCCTGCGCGCAAACGGGCTCGATCCTGCCTGGCAAGCGGCCTACGGGTTCAGCCTCCTCGATGTCCAGCAGGTGCTCCAGGTCGGCCAGGCCCCGGACTACGTGGTGATCATGCGTGGCGCGTTCGATCCCGATGTCCTCCAGGCGGCGTGGGTGGCAAGTGGGTACCAGCCGGTCGAGATCGAGGGGATGACTGCCTGGTCGCTCACGCCCGGCGATGCCATCGACCTCTCGCCGGCTGCCAGCCGGCCCGCGATGGGCAGTCTCAACAACGTCATCCTGCTGGATGACGGGACCCTTGTCGGGGCGGCCCGTACATCCAGGCTTGCCGATACGCTGCGAGCGATCCAGGGGAAGGGTCGGTCGCTGGCGGAAAACGATGCGATCGCCGCGTTCCTCACGCCGGGCACCGGCATCGAGCGGATTGGCACCGCGATCCTGTCACAGGGAAGCCTGCTGCGGCAGACGACCGGCGATAGCTCCCCATCCCTCGCGACACCAGCAAGCGCTACGCCCGTGGCCACGCCAGGTATCAACGATGGTATGCCTCCGGTGCGCGCGATTCTGGTGGGATTGCCGCTACCCACCACCAGCGATGGCGCAACGCCGATTGTCGCGGCGGCCCCTGGCCTCACGATCATGCTGTCGGTGGACAACCTTGATGCGGCGCTGGAGGGTCGGGACTGGATCGCAATGCGCTATCCGGACCTTGCTTCCCCGGTCACTGGCGTAGCTTACGCGGAGCGATTTGGCGATATCACGTTGCGAGTGATCGAAGCGGAGGACGATCCCGCTGCCATCGTGATATCTGCATCACTCGAACGCGGACTGGCCGACTGGCTCGCAATGATCGCCGACCGCGACCTCGGGTTTGCCGCCTGGGACGACGGTGGATAGCGAGGATACGCCCCGACCTTCTCGTAGGGGCCGATCGGCCCGAGCGCCAGCGAGGGTCTGTCGGCCCGGGATCCACCGTCGGTTGCTGCGAGTGGACAGACCCGGACCTCGCTGGCGCTCGGTACCGGTGCCGTCCGCCCCTCCGTTGTTTGGTTACGGCGGGACCGCGGGTCTGTGGTCCTCTGTGGTCCTGCTAAAACAATTCGTTGGCGAAGATGACGATCGCTGATGGGATCGTCAGCACCACCGTGCCGATCAGGGCCCACCAGAAGAATTTCGTCGAGTGACTGGGACCGCTCGCCGTGAAGTTGACCGCCACGATCCGTAACCCGTTCAGCAGGTGATAGATCACCGCGCCGACCAGCAGGATCTCCATCGGGATGATGAACGGATTGGCGTAGAACTCGACCGTGTGATCGTAGACATCACGACCGAGCCCAATCAGCATGATATCCACGATGTGGACCAGCAGGAAGAACAGGATGCCGATGCCGCTGGCTCGGTGCATCACCCAGGCATACTGCCCGGTGTCGCCGGTGTAGATCGGCGAGCGGCCTTCCCGGACATTGGTCCAGGCCCACCATGCCACCCAGATCATTGCGACATAGGTCACGATTGCGAAGGCGAACAGGGAGTAGCCGAGCAGGTCGCCAATCCACATCTCGCCGGAGAGTGGGCCGGTATTCTCCCGGGCCATTTCCTCATCAAAGGTAAAGACCGTGATCAGACCGAGCATCGTGAAGATGGCGCCCACGATCCAGATCGCGCCGAATGCCGCTTGCCGTGCGCTCCGGTTGCGGATGTAGTCCTGGAACGAGAATCGCAATCCGATCAACCCGTGCCACAGCGCGGCGATCAACAACAGGGTGTCGAACGTGCGCCAGAGCGGGTTCGCCCAACGCGCGGAAACGAAGTCGAAGGTTGTTTCCGATGGCACATTCAGGTAGTGGGTGATGAAGAGGTGCCCCCCGGCGAGGAACACGAGCGCGACGCCCGAGACTCGCAGGAAGTACCAGGCAGCCTTCTCCAGACCCGGTGTGCTGACGGAGCCGAAGACAGATCTCGCGCGTTCAGACGGCGCTACGGCCATGGTCGAAAGTACCTCCCGGGCTCCCCACCCATTCCACCGGCGAATTGCGTCATTGTACCCAGTTCCACCGGTTGCGGACGCTGTATTCCCGCAGCGATGCCGCAGGATTGCTACCCGCGATACGGCGACGATCGACACAGGACGGAGTGGTGGACGGTCCCGAAGGGGTCTGTCCGCCCGTGCTCATGGTGAGATGAGTATTCGCTCAGACAGGCCCTCGCCTTCGGCCTGGGCCGTCAGCCCCTATGGAATGGACGGCGGTCTTGGGGCCTCTTCCGGCCGCAGGTGCAGTTTGAACCCCGTGTGCGACTGCGCGAACCCGAGGCGTTGGTAGAACCGGTGGGCATCCGTCCGTGACGAATGCGACGTCAGCTGCACCATGCCGCCCCCGCGTTCCCGCGCCGCCTCGATGCACCACTGGATCAGCGCCGTCCCCAATCCGCCACCGCGTTGGTCCGATCGAATCCGCACGGCCTCGATTTCCGCCCGCCACATGCCCCGGTGCGACAGGCTCGGCATCATCACCAGTTGTCCGGTGCCGATCACCTCGCCGGCCCGGTCCGCGACGACCAGGACGTGATTCGGATCGGCATCGATGGCCGCGAAGGCGGAACGGTACGGCGCCAGGTCCTCCGGTGTCTCGCGCTTCGCGCCCAATGGATCGTCGGCAAGCATCGCCACGATCGCCGGGATGTCCGCCTCGGTCGCGCGGCGGAACGTCACCTCAGTCATCGGTCCGCTCCCAGCGGCCGGACTTCCCGCCGTCCTTGAGCGCGAGCCGGATCTCGCCGATCTCGATGCCGCGGTCAATCGCCTTCACCATGTCGTAAATCGTCAGCGCGGTCACCGATACCGCGGTCAGGGCTTCCATTTCGACGCCGGTTTGGCCGCGGGTCTCGACCTGTGCCGAGATCGCCACGAAATCCTCTCCAGCATCCAGGCCGATATCGACATGGGTAACCGGCAATGGATGGCAAAGGGGGATCAGGTCGGCTGTTCGCTTCGTGGCCATGATCCCGGCGATCCGCGCGACTCCAAGCACGTCGCCCTTGCCAGCCCGGCCTTCCCGGATCAGGGTTGCCGTTTCCGGCCGCATCCTGACGATACCGGTGGCGACGGCGATCCGTTTGGTGCTGGCCTTGTCGCCGACATCGACCATGTGGGCGCTGCCGTCAGCTGCGAAGTGGGTGAGATTGGCGGTTTCACGGGTGTTTCCAGACACGGTCACGCTCCACACGAGGGCGGCATTCCTGCGACAATGGTAGCGTCATCGACCCGAGTGTCGTGCGGTAACCGGTCCCCCATCAACGAGGATGCGCCATGAGCCGATTGCTGCTGGTTCGTCATGCCGAACCCGAAATTGACGTTGCTGTACCGGCATCGGCGTGGCCGTTGACCCAGCGTGGCATCGCGAGCACGCGACGGTTGGCGGAGTCCGCCGCTGGATTTGCCCCGTCGCGAGTCGTCAGCAGTCCGGAAGTGAAGGCGATCGAAACCGGCCGGGTGGTTGCCGATGCCCTCGGACTGGAACTCACCGAGGACCCTCGCTTCGCCGAGCATGGGGCTGGGCCGGACGAGTTCATCGCGGACTATCGTGAGTTTCGCGCGCTTGTACGCAGGTTTTTCGTCGAACCGGATGCCGTGGTGCTGCGGGGCGAATCAAGCCTGGCCGCGGGGGAGCGTTTTGCGGCCGGGGTTCACGAGGTGGCAGGACGAGAGGATGATCTGCCGGTCGTGGTCACCCACGGCCGGATCATGGCGTCGTGGCTGGCGATGTTGAGCGGCGGCACCGCCTGGGATATCTGGACCGCCCTTCGCCTGCCAGACCTGATCGAGGTCGATCTCGACGCACAGGCGTACCGGATCGTGACATTCAGCCTCATCTAGGCATGGCAATGACATGTTCGGAAGGAACTGGTACACAAGGGGATAGCCATGACGCCACAGCAAAAGGCAACCTTGATCGCCGGTCTGGCTGCCGCGGTCAGCGCCTTTATCGTCTGGCTGCTTCTGGACAACAGTCTCGTCACGTCGATCGTCTACGCCGTTTTGATCGGCATTGTGGCCGGAGGGGTAACCTGGTGGCAGAAGGGGAATCGTGCCTGACATGAGCCTGCGCCCTCATCGATGGGCTACCCCGAGTCCTCGCGTCGCTGTCTCGAGCTACTTCGCCCTGATGGGGTTCATTAGCGCCGGGTGGATCGCGCGTATCCCGGCGGTTACCGAGAAGCTCGACCTCGATACCGCCCAGTTGGGACTGTTGCTGCTCTTCATCGCGATCGGCTCGCTGACCGCGTTCCAGCTGATTGGGCGCTGGATCGAGCAGTACGGCAGCGATCGCACCACCTGGATCTTCAGCGTTTTCTACGTTGCTGCCTTCATCCTGATGGCGCTCGCTCCGAGTCCGTGGGTGCTGGGTCCGGCCCTCTTCCTGTACGGCTTCGGTTTCGGCGCTACCGACGTCGCCATGAACGCCCAGGGCGTCACCGTCGAGCGGCGGCTTGCCAAGTCGATCATGGGTTCGCTGCACGGATTCTTCAGTCTCGGCGCCCTGATCGGCGCCGCGATCAGCGCTGCCCTCGCCAGCATCGGGGTTGGGCTGGAAGCCAACCTGCTCGCCTTCGCGGCGGTCGGGGTGATCGTGGCCTGGTGGGCCAACCGCGGCCAGATCAAGGATGAGCCGGTCCCGGCTTCGGTTGGCGAAAAGCGGAAGCGCGGATTCGAGGTGCCTCCACGCGCGCTCTGGACGCTTGGCGTTGTCGCCTTCTGCGGCGCGGTCGGCGAGGGGTCGATGGCCGACTGGGGGGCGCTCTACGTTCACGACGAACTCGGTGGAACCGAAGGCGCTGCGGCGTTTGCGTTCACCGTGTTCTCGACCACGATGCTGCTGGCCCGGTTCGCGACCGATCGCATCACAGCCGTCGTCCGGCCGTCGGTCGCCGTACGCTACGGCGGGATTCTCGCGGCAATCGGGCTCGTTGGTGGGTTGTTGCCCGGCACCACCACCGCTGCAGTGATCGGGTTTGCGCTGATGGGGCTTGGCCTCGCCCCGGTGTTTCCGCTGGTGTACAGCGCCGCCGGATCGCTTCCGGGCATTCCCAGTGGCCGTGGCGTGGCATCGGCCGCCACCATGGGCTACACCGGATTCCTGGCTGGACCGCCACTGCTCGGCTTCGTCGCCCGGGCGACCTCGATCCAGGTTTCGTTACTGATCGTGGCGGTGCTGCTGCTGGCCATCCCGTTTACAGCCTCGTCGTTGAACCAGGCGACCGCAGCCGGTCATGTCGCTCCGGTTTCCCCTGTCGACGCGCCGGTGACGACCGCCAACGACATCTGAATCGCGACATTGACGCTGTATTGACGGTAAACCGCGAGAATACATGAAGGTCGCGCGACGGGATGAGCCAGCCTCGTTCCGCCTGGCCACGGGATACCCTCCCGAGCGTGCGATACGCTGCCGCCGATTCTGCACGCATGGCCGCATTCATCTCAGGCTTTGGCACTCCGTTCGCGCTGCCTGCACTCTCCCGGGCGCCGGTTGCTGACTCCCTGCAGCGATGCCGGCGCCTTGTCGTGCCTTTTGGCATCGTGGCACGGGCGCATCGCGTGGGACCGATGCCGGCATGTCAGGCTCCACATCGTGCGGACCCGCGGTAGGGGTAAGCGCCCTGGCAGGGATGTGGAGCCTGCCACGTTGCGCATGCCGTGTTCCCAAGGCGAAACGCCTTTCATCCGCCAGAATGGGTGTACGCGCGCCCTTCGTACTCAATCGCGGTCAATCCGCCCGGTGTGAGCCTGTATCAGGTAGCATGGCCGGAATGACGCTCCTGCTTCCTCCGACCCTTCCCAGGCAGGGGAATTTCATGCATCGAGCACCTGCGATACCCCACCTGATTCATCCTGAGGACGATGGATTCGAATGCGTCCTCCAACGATTCCATCCCAATGTCACCTACACACCAGAGGTTGTCGTTGAACCTGGATCGGTCCATGAGGTCATTGCCGCAATCCGGCACGCCCGGACAGCTGGCCAGCAAATCGCGATCATGGGCGGCGGTCATGGCGTGGGACCGGTGGCGCGCGGCATGGTGATCGCCATGCGACGGTTCGACCGGGTCGAGATCGATCGGTCAGCGAGAATCGCGACGATTGGCGGCGGTGTGCGCTGGAAGGCGGTGATCGACGCGGCCGCGCCGCATGGCCTGATGCCGGTCATCGGCTCGACATCCCATGTCGGGGCGGTTGGTTTCCTCCTCGGCGGCGGAATCGGCGCGATCGTCCGCAGTCACGGGTTCGCCAGCGACTACGTCGAGTCGTACAGCCTGGTGACCGCTGCCGGTGACGTCGTGGATGCCAGCCCAACCACCAATCCGGACCTCTTCTGGGGACTCTCCGGCGGCAAGGCCGGGTTTGGCGTCGTCCTTGAGGCGCGCGTGCGCCTGGTCGAGATGAATACCCTGTACGCCGGACTCCTGGTGTTCGAGGAATCCTCCATCGACGCAGCCTTTCGCGGCTGGCTCGCCTGGACGCGATCCGCCCATCCCCTGGTCACGACCAGCACGGCAATCATTGCTTTCCCCGATCGCGCGGACGTGCCGGAGCGCTACCGGGGTAAACGCGTGTTGATGCTGCGGTTCGCCTGGCCTGGCGACGAAGTTGCCGGCGCTGCCATCGCCGGCCCACTGCGGTCACTCGCACCGGTGATGGTCGACACGATCGGCGTGCTGCCCGTTCATCGCTACGACGAGGTCCACAGCGACCCCACGACGCCCACCACCGCCTGGATCAATGGCACCCACCACGGACCGCTCGACGAGGAATTCGCCTCCCGCTGGCTGGATCGCTTCGGTGCAGGGACTGCCAGCCCGTTCTCGCTGGCCGAACTCCGGCATTACGGAAGTTCGGCAACCGTGGCCGGGCCCCGCGATGACGCGGTCGGCAGTCGCGACGGCACGTACTTCGCGCTGCTGGAAGCGACGGATTCCGCCCTGTTTCCGGCGGCTCCGGCAGCCGCAGCCGCGGCGATGGATGCGTTCGCGCCGTGGACGCTGCCGACGTCAAACGTCAACAACATTTGCGACAACACCCGCCACGATCCGTGGGATGCCGCCACCCAGGCCCGTCTCGATCACCTTCGACGAACCTGGGACCCCGACGGGGTGTTCGCCTTGCGGTGGTAGGCCACTGGACCCGGCTACCAGGCACGACAGACTCAAGGCCAGCCCGTGACGGCAGTCGATCGTTTGTAGGGGCCGACTCGTGTCGGCCCGCTTCGAAGCGCGGGTGGTAGTGATCGCCAGAATCCCCGCGAAACGTCAATGCCAGCAATCGGGAACCTTTTCGCGTGGCCAGCGTTTCTCTCTCTGTGAGTGCCGGGGACGCACCCGGAACTCGAACTGGGACACAGATTCGTCCACACCAATATCGGTAACGGCAGGTCGCCGTTGGGCAACTCGAACCGGCGTGCAGGACACGCAGGCCTGGTTTCGTGCGCCCTCCCGACTGGCCGCACCGGCGACAACGATGTCGAAGGAGTTTCACCATGGTCACCACCGCGTTCCCGGCCGTCCGCCTTCCCGAATGCCCGGTCTTCGTTCCCGGCGATATCGACTACGCCGCCGACGTTGCCGCCTTCCACACCAACGTCGAGCACACCCCCGAAATCGTGATCGCCGCCCGCTCCACTGAGGATGTGGCGATGGCCATCGCCTACGCCCGCAACCACGGGATGCGCATCTCGGTCCAGGGTGGACGGCACGGCATGGGTCCGGTCCTGGATGGCATGCTCATCAATACCAACCGCATCAACCATGTCTTTGTCGACCCCGAAACCCGCGTCGCCCGCATCGGTGGTGGCGCCAAGTGGAGCGATGTCATCGTGGCCACCGCCCCGCTCGGCCTGATGCCGGTCATTGGTTCGACCTCGGATGTTGGCGCGGTCGGCTACCTGCTCGGTGGCGGCGTCAGCCCAATCGCCCGCAGCCACGGTTTCAGCAGCGACTACGTCGAAGCGTTCACCATGGTCACTGCCGCCGGTGAAGTGGTGGAAGCCACCCCGGTTGCCCGTCCGGACCTGTTCTGGGCGTTGAAGGGCGGCAAGGCTGGCTTCGGCATCGTCACGGAGGCTCGTGTGCGCCTGGTCGAGATGAACACGATCTACGCCGGCGCCCTCGCCTTCGAGGAAGATCACATCGACACTGTCTTCCGTGGCTGGCTCGACTGGACCCGGACCGCCCATCCGCAGGTCACCACCAGCACCGCGATCATGAACATGCCGGACATGGACCTCGTTCCGCCGCCATTCCGCGGCAAGCGCGTCCTCTTCTTGCGATTCGCTTTCCCGGGCGATGCCGAACTCGGCGCCCAGCTGGCCGCCCCGCTGCGCTCGCTCGCGCCGGTCTTCATGGACATGCTCGGCGAAATGCCGGCCAGCCAGTTCGACCGCATCCACATGGACCCGACCGATCCGGCCCCGGCCTGGATCAGCGGCGCCCAGCTCTCGCACGCCGACCAGGAATTCGCGACTCGCTGGCTCGATCGCTTCGGCGCTGGCACCGAAAGCCCATTCGTGATGGCGGAGATGCGCCACAGCGGTGGCACTGCGGCGATGGTCGCGACGAGCCCGGACGCCGTCACCGGCCGCGACGCGGAATACACGACCTTCCTGGCGGCATTCTTTCCGCCGCTCTTCGAGTCGATCGCACCCCGGGCGGCGGGCGAAGCGTTCCGTGCCTTCCGCGAGTGGATGCTGCCGGTCGCCAACGTCAACCTCATGGGCGAGAACCCGCTCGTCCGGCCGTGGACCCCGGAGACGCAGGCCCGGCTCGACCTGGTTCGCGATCACTACGATCCGACGGGCGTGTTCGCGCTGCGCTGGTAATCACATCGACGCACCACACGAGAAGGAGGGCCGCCTGGCGATCTGCCAGGCGGCCCTTCGTGTCGCTACGGGGCCGTTCGCGGATGGCCGATGCCTGGCGCGAAGCTGGTCGATATCGTGGATCGTGTCGACCGGTTGAAATGCGCCTTTGACCTGGTCCGAACGAGTCACCCCTGGCACCCCAATATACCCCTATAGGGTATATTGGGGTCTGGCACGAGTATTCTGTGCCGGATCGACGAGGAAGCGGTCATGGCACATCATCCGAACCACAGCGACCACTCCGAACACGAACACCGCGAGCACGTGCAGGACCACGAGCAGCGCAACGAGGCGAATCACGACCACGCGTCGATGGGACACGATGGGTCCGGAGGCCACGGAATGCCCGATGGCCAGCATGGCCACATGGGGCACGACAAGCACGCCGGGCACGACCCGGAGGCCTTTCGCCGGAAATTCTGGCTCTCGCTGGTCCTGACGATCCCGGTGGTGCTCTATAGCGAGATGGTCCAGGAGTGGCTGCGCTTCTCCATGCCGGATTTTCCCGGCAGCGACCTGATCGCGCCGGTGCTCGGCACGGTCATCTTCTTCTATGGTGGCTGGGTCTTCCTCAAGGGCGGATGGGACGAACTGCGCGTTCGCCAGCCGGGCATGATGCTCCTCATCTCGCTGGCGATCGTGGTGGCGTTCGTCGCCAGCCTTGCCACCACCTTCGGCTGGCTCGACCTCGAATTCTGGTGGGAACTCGCGCTGCTGGTGACGATCATGCTGCTCGGGCACTGGCTCGAAATGCGGGCGATCGGTCAGGCGCAGGGCGCGCTCTCTGCCCTCGCCGCGCTCCTGCCGGACGAGGCGGAACGGGTGCTGGACGACGGGTCGACCGACACTGTGCCGGTGTCGGCGCTGGTGTCTGGTGACACCGTGCTGGTTCGCCCCGGCGCGCGTATCCCGGCGGACGGCGAGATCGTTGACGGCGCGGCCGGCATCGACGAGTCGATGATTACCGGAGAGTCGCGCCCGGTCGACAAGGCGGTGGGTGACCGGGTGGTGGCTGGTTCTGTCGTCGCAGGATCGTCGATCCGGGTTCGGGTCACAGCGATCGGGGAGGAGACCGCGCTCGCCGGCATCCAGCGGATGGTCGCCGACGCGCAGTCGTCGCGGTCGAACGCGCAGGCGCTGGCGGACAGGTTCGCGGCGATCCTCTTCTACGTCGCACTCGGCGCCGGGGTCGTTACCTTCGTGGTCTGGGCGGTCGTCGGCGACATCAACGAGGCGATCACCCGGGCGGTGACCGTCCTCGTCATCTCCTGCCCGCACGCGCTTGGTCTCGCCATCCCACTCGTGATCGCGATCTCGACCGCCATCTCCGCCCGTAACGGCATCCTCGTCAAGGACCGCCTCGCGCTGGAGCGGATGCGGCTGGTCAACACCGTGCTGTTCGACAAGACCGGCACCCTGACCAGGGGCGAGCATGTCGTGACCGGCGTTGCGGCGGTCCCCGGCGTGGAAGAGCGCGATCTGCTCGCCCTCGCGGCAGCGGTCGAAGCCGACAGCGAGCATCCGCTTGCCCGCGCGATCGTCGCGAAGGCGCGGGATGACGGCGTCGTGGCGCAGACGGCCACCGGATTCCGGTCGAACGCCGGACGCGGGGTCGAGGCGACTGTCGACGGGGCGCCGGTTGCGGTCGGTGGTCCTGCCATGCTGCGGGAGCGCCACCTGGAGGTGCCCAGCGACCTGGGGAGCGTCACAGGAGATTGGGCAGACAGGGGAGCGGCCACCCTGCACGTCGTCCGCGACGGCGCGGTGATTGGGGCGCTCGCATTGGAGGACGAGGTGCGGCCGGAATCGCGGGACGCGGTCGCCGCCCTCCACCGGGACGACGTGCGGGTGGTGATGATCACCGGCGATGCACGGCCGGTGGCGGAATCGGTTGGTTCGGCGCTCGGCGTCGACGAGGTGCGGGCGGAGGTGTTGCCGGAGGGCAAACAGGACGAGGTGAAGGATCTCCAGGGCGGCGGCGCCTCGGTGGCGATGGTGGGGGACGGTGTGAACGATGCTCCGGCGCTGGCGCAGGCCGATGTCGGAATCGCGATCGGGGCCGGGACCGATGTCGCGATCGCCTCGGCGGGCGTCGTCCTGGCGTCGAGCGACCCCCGGGCGGTGGTGAGTGTCCGGAAGCTCTCGCAGGCCAGTTACCGCAAGATGATCCAGAATCTCGCCTGGGCGGTCGGCTACAACGTGGTTGCCATTCCGCTGGCGGCGGGCGTGCTGGCCCCGGTCGGATTCGTGCTGCCCCCTGCGGTCGGCGCGCTGATGATGTCGCTTTCGACGATCGTTGTTGCCTTGAACGCCCAGTTACTGCGCCGGGTCGACCTGCGGCCTGAGGCGGTGTCCTGACCGTGCGCGGGCGAATGGCCATGACGATCGCATTTGCGCTTGCCGTCCTCCTGGCGCATGAACTGACGATGGCGTTGTTGGGCCACGGGGAGGTTGCGGCCTGGCACGAGGCCTGGTACGTCAGTCCCGATCCCCTCACCTCCGGCGGCTGGATGACGGTGATGCTTGGTTCGATGCCGATCGGCACCATGGACGAAATGAGGCGCGAAATGGACCCCGCCTGGCAGGTGGCGACCTTCTACGCGGCCGCTGACCCCGACATCACGTTCATCGAGCAGTCCGTTCGTCGCCACCAGATGGCGGTCGACGCGTCGGAAAGCGTTCTCGACCGGCTGGTGCATCCGGAGTTGGTCGAATTCACCACGGGCGTGATCGAAGTCCAGCGGGCGGAGATCGACGGTCTCGATGCCATCCTTGACGAGATGGAGGCGGCAACTCCAGTCCTGACGGGCGTTGGCGTGCCGCGGCACCTTGCCGGGTTCCGGGGTACGCCCCGGCATCCGGCACGCCTCGACAGGCGCCACGGCGGTGGGGTCACGGCCGACCGGTTACAGTGAGCACGACGTTGCCGGTCTTCTGGCCGCGATCGACGTACGCATACGCATCGACGATTTCGCCCAGCGGCCAGGAGCGGTCGATGACCGGACGGTACTGCCCGGTCTCGGCCAGCGATCGAAACCATTCGATGTCCTCTTGGCGCTGGCGTGGCACGGGGAGGCAGGCCTTCCTCGACCCGAACAGGGAGGTCCAGAGCACCACGAAGGGTGCGTGCCAGAGAAACCCGAGGTCAGTGCCGATGAACGTGCCCCGTTCCGTCAACAGTCGCCGGCATGTGCGATACGAGCTTTTCCCCACCGCATCGAAAACCACGTCGAACGTCGCATCGAGCGTCGTGAAGTTCTCACGTTCGTAGTCGATGACCTGGCTGGCGCCCAGTGACCGGGCCAGTTCGAGATTCCTCGTGCCGCAGACGGCGGTGACCTCGGCTCCGAGATAACGTGCGAGCTGGACGCCTGCGCTGCCCATCGACCCCGACGCGCCGTTGATGAGGATGCGTTGCCCGCGTTGCAGGTTGGCGGCGCGCAGGCAGGTCAGGGCGAGATGCGCTCCGTCAGGAATGGAGGCGGTTTCGCGGAACCCGAGGTTCGCCGGCATTGGGGCGATGGTTCCCTCAGCGGGAATCGCGACGTACTCGGCGTGAGTTCCCAGGATTCCGCCCGTGAGGCCGAACACCCGGTCGCCGGGCTGGAACCGCGTGACGTTTGCTCCGATCTCTTCGACGACACCAGCAAAATCGTTGCCGAGGACAGCACGACGCGGACGGCGGAATCCCATGAATGCGCGAAGAAAGAATGGGTGCGCGGACCTGATGCCGCAGTCCGACCGGCTTACTGTGGCGGCGTGGACGCGTACGAGGATCTCGCCGTCGTTGGGAACGGGCTTCGCCCGCTCTTCGATCCGAACGACGCCTGGCGGTCCGTAGCGTGTGACAATCGCTGCTCTCATTGTCGCGGGTCCCTTTGGGCGTCACGCCATCATCGACTCGTGGATCATACCGGCTGGCTGGGCTCCGCCGCCGGGTGGCTGTCCAGCCAGGACTGGATGCGGCCCCGGGGGACGAGGCGGGCGAACAGGTAGAGCACGATTGGCAACGTCAGGAACAGCGCCAGGAACTGGTGAATCCGGAACCGGCTCCAGCCCGAGTTGTAGTGGCCGTAGATGAACATCGGGTAGTAGGCGAGGCCGAGGATGGTCGCGACCACCACATAGACCCGGGCCAGCCGGTCGGGATGCAGGGCCAGCAGTGCGAACACCGGGATCAGGTACCATGCATACAGGTTCGTCAGGCACAGGAACAGCAGGAGCAGCGTTTCGGCTGCCGCCAGTTCGGGTGAACGGCCCCGCCACACCGATGCGGCGATGAGCAGGGCCCCGATCCCGAACGCGATGGTGAACCAGAGGTCGATCGTGTCCTGGGTCGCCAGTGGCACGATCTCGAAGCTCGGCCGGCTCAGGGCGAATTCCGTGTCTGGACGCGCGTGCGCTTCCACATTCTGCGCGTACTGCCGCACCAGCGAGAGCGGGGAAACGTGGTCCATCTCCTGCGATTCCTCGAGGCCTGCGCGCAGCCCATCCACCAGCCGTCCCTCCCCCCAGTACGGCGTGCAGGTAACGACCACCGCCACCACCGTCATCGCCACGGTCATCGCGATTTTTCGCCAGCCCCATTTTCCCTTGAGCGCGACGATCACGAAGATCGGCAACAGTGCCACGGTATAGAGCTTGACGAGCGCCGAGAGCGCCAAAAGCGGACCCGCGAGTGGCGACTTGCGTTGCAACGCCACCATCGCCGAAGCCACGAACGCGGTGAGCAGCACGTCGTTGTGGCTGTTGGCGATGCCCTCGAACAGCACGAGCGGATTGGCGGCGAAGAGCACCACCGACAGCCAGCGCGTTCGGGTGTCGCGATGGTGCCAGGCAATGACGGCGGCCGTGGCGGCGATCAGCAGCAGGTTGAACACTTTGAGGGCGATCAGGGTGTGGGCGATGTCGTGGAACCCGGCGATGAGCGCGGCTGCCCCGGTCAGAATCAACCAGGCAGGACCGTAGAACAGGTAGACGTTCGTCAGGAATGCCGATTGCGCGTACGAGTCCCTGACATAGTCATGAAAGGTCACCAGGTATGGGTTCTTGTCGTAGTGGAACGCCAGTTTCAACTCGATCATGTAATTGAACACGTCGAGTGCGCCGACCGGATAGAGGAAGACGTTGAAAACGGCCGGCCCGAGCGCCAGTGCCACGATTCCGGCCTTGGTGACGACGTTGAGCCTGGCTCCCGTCTGAACCAGGACGATCGTCGCGGCGTACATCGCACCGAGCACGAGGAAGATCAGGAACGCCTGCCGCAAGGCGGGGGAGTCGAACCAGTCTTTCGCCTTTTCGAATGAATAGTGGGTTTTCGGCAGGTTCTCGTACAGCCCGTACCACTCCCACAGCCGCCACCAGAGGACCATGCTGACGATGGCCGCTCCTGTCACGAACAGGGCGACAAGGGCAGAAGCGGACGGCAGGCTGCGCGATCCCACGCGAATCCGTGTTCGCGATCGGGGTGTGGTGGCGTTCGTCGCAATCGACATGGGGCATTGCCTGGGAGTGTATCGGACCCGCCCGGCGCGTTTGGAGGCATTGTGCCGATCGCCCGGGTATCTCCATTGCACCACATCCCGTCCAGAGAGGTCACTGTGCATCGTGCACAGCGCGCGGCCGGGTGGTCCGGCAGGTGCCGCAACCTGGAAGAAGCGCCGTGGGGCTTGGTCGACGATGATCAAGGCGCTCGCCCTCGTCGCGAGATATACGCACGTGTTGGAAGGATGGGATGCGTGGCGGCTTCGCTTGACGGCAAAACCATTGGCGCAATCACGCTGTTCGTTGAGGATTTGGAGGCAACGCGCGGGTTCTACCGCACCGTGTTCTCGCGCGAACCGGTCTTCGAGGATGAGGTGTCCTGTGTCTTTTCGTTCGGTGACACCATTATCAACCTCCTGCAGGTGAGCGAGGCGTCCGGTCTGATCGGACCGGCAGCGGTTGCGGGACCAGAGGCTGGATCGCGATTCCAGCTCACGATCTGGGTCGACGATGCCGATGCCACCGCCGCCGATCTGCGCAATCGCGGCGTGACGTTCATCAACGGACCGATGGATCGACCATGGGGTGTGCGCACCGCTGCCTTCGGCGATCCCGCTGGCCATGTCTGGGAAATCGCGCAATCGCTCCCCGGGCATTGACGGCAAACAGCTGTGTAGTCGGTTTGTCGCGCATCAGCTGGAGGTAGATGGCCCGCTGGGACCGGTCATCAACCGGACTCCTGTGCCTCCAGCCAGCTCCGGGCTTCGGCATCTGAGCGCAGCCGCACCAGTCGGGGATCGTCTCTGAACCGTTCGGGCCACGATCGCTGGTGCCGGACATGCGCCCGGATCGTCCAGTAGAAAATCGACTCCCGGCTGGCGAACTGGTCGCGCCAGGTCTCCCGGTTCCCATTCCAGAGTTCGACGCCATGCCGGATTCGGTACAGCGTTCGCCGTACCAGCCGGGGGTAGAACACCCGGAAGGGCGGGTCGAGCCAGACGATGGTGTCCGCCGCCGCGACGACCAGGTCACCGAGCTTGCTGTCGTAGTTGCCATCGATCACCCAGCCGTCCGGGGCGGCCGCCATCGCCGCGCGAACCCGGTCCTGGAACTCCTCCGGCGTTGGGGCGCTCCAGTTCGGCCCGTGATGCAGTGCATCCAGCTCGATCCATGTCAGGCCGAGACGCCGCGCCAGCTCCGAGCAGAGTGTCGATTTTCCGGAACCGGACGTGCCCCGGACGCTCATTTGTCGCGGCATGGCATCCTCTCGAACCACCACGGATGCGCCACCCGTATACGTGGACTCCGGGCGGGTCGGCTTCATTGCAGCGTGAGTGTATGGTCTCCCGGCGCAACCGCGCGCAGGTGTTGGTTTCGTGCCTCGTAGAGCACCAGGCTGGTGGCGATCGCGAGATTGAGCGAATCGGCCTGACCCGCCATCGGGATCCGCAGCATGACGGTCGCGATCTCCTCCAGGTCCGGCGGCAACCCTTGTCGCTCGCTGCCCATCAGCAGCACGAACGACCG
>CAZSUN010000060.1:0-2413 GCA_964610045.1 uncultured Sphaerobacteraceae bacterium | reverse complement strand
TCGATGCAAGTGCCGCCCGGACCGGGCGGATGCCTTCGACGAGGAAACGGCCGGTCTCGCGGCGTTCCTTGCGGGAGTGCAAGCGGCGGCACTCGCGAAGCGATAGGTTCGGGTTGTTGACGGTCACGACAATGCGTCCTTGGCCATTGAGGCGAAGGCGCACCACGGTTCACATGCGATTCGGGTGAAGGGGTTCCGGGTGCGCCAGACGAAGCGGCACTCGGACGACCACCCATGGGTTGTGTCCTGGGTTGGCTTCCCGGCCAGGGCGAACGGAAGTCACGCGAGGGGCGTGAGGTTCGCCTGTCGTCCGAGAAGCGCTATCCAAGGACTGGCGTGTACGGTTTCATGCGTTCCGTTTCCCGTGGCGGCGCGGGCACTGTCGTGCTGCCGACGTCTTCCTGGAGGACTGCCAAGCTTGTCTCGGCCCGCTGATTGCTGACCTTCCGAGGCAGTGAAGAGAGGATCCCCTCCGGCCCGGCGACACCTTCATCCTACCAGATGGCGCGGCGGTGTTGGATCGGCCGCGGGCGTCACTTTCCGGCGGTACTGAGGGCAGGGATTGACGAGGCCGCGACCGGCGAAGCACGGCGCAACGGAGTGGCGCGCAGCCCCTGCACGAACGCCTCGATTCGGTCGAGGGCTTCCTCGATCTGCGGGAGCGAGGTCGCGTACGAGCAGCGGATGTGTCCCGTTCCGGCCTGTCCGAAGGCGTCACCGGGCACCACCGCGACCCGCGACTCGCGCAGCAGCCGCTGGGCGAACTCCTCGGAGGCCAATCCGGTTGCCGCGATCGACGGGAAGGCGTAGAAGGCGCCACCGGGCAGATGGCAATCGAGCCCGATCCGGTTGAGGCCCGCGACGATCGTGCGTCGCCGCCGGTCGTACTCGTCCACCATCTCCTGGACGAGGTGATCCGACACCTGCAGGGCCTCGATCGCCGCTTCCTGGGCGGTGCGGCTGGCGCAGAGGGCGGTGTACTGGTGGATCTTCGTCATCGCCGCGATCAGCGGCGCCGGACCCACCGCGTAGCCGATCCGCCAGCCCGTCATGGCGTAGGTCTTGCTGAAGCCGTCGAGCAGCAGCGTCCGCTCGACCATCCCCGGCGAGCCGACGAACGACTGGTGGGTACCGGCGTAGGTGAGCCGTCCGTAGATCTCGTCGCTGATCACGACCAGGTCGTGGCGGTTCGCGACCTCGGCCAGGCCGTCCATCTGGTGGCGGTCGAGCACGGCCCCGGTCGGATTGTTCGGGTAGTTGAGGAGGATGGCGCGCGTCCTTGGGGTGACGAGGCGTTCCACATCCTCGGAAGTCGGGACGAACCCGTCCTCCAGCCGCGTGGTGAGGATCACCGGCACCCCGCCGGCGAACTGGACGCAGGGCGAATAGGAAACGTAGCTCGGCTCCGGGATGATCACCTCGTCGCCCGGGTTGAGCAGGGCCCGCAGGGCGAGGTCGAGCGCTTCGCTGACGCCAACCGTGACCAGGATCTGGTCGGTGGCGCGGTACCTGACTCCCTGGCGTTCGTCGATGTGATCGGCGAT
The DNA here is from genome assembly GCA_964610045.1 of uncultured Sphaerobacteraceae bacterium. Classification (GTDB taxonomy): domain Bacteria; phylum Chloroflexota; class Chloroflexia; order Thermomicrobiales; family UBA6265; genus JACCYX01. Next base: position 869 of record CAZSUN010000060.1, on the reverse strand, counting down.
CGCCTCGCGCAGCTCGATCAGCCCCTGGTTCGAGGTGTAGGTCGTGTTGCCGCGTTCGAGCCGGTACATCGCGGACTCGCGGACCGACCAGGGCGTCGCGAAGTCGGGTTCGCCGACGCCGAGGGAGATCACACCCTCGATCTGGGATACCGCGTCGAAGAACTTGCGGATGCCTGACGGTGGGATGGATTCGACCACGCGGGAGAGCTTCACGGGGTCACCGCCAATCGCTCGTCGCTTGTCGGTCCCTCGGCCATGATCACGCCGTCTTCCTTGTACGTCTTCAGGAGGAAGTGGGTGTTGGTGGCGGTGACGCGGTCGATCGAGGCGAGCTTCTCACCGACGAAGGCCGCCACATAGCGGATGCTCGGCCCCTCGACCACCACCCGGAGGTCGCTCGTGCCCGACACGAGGTGGACGCTGCGCACTTCCGGGTAACGGTAAATGTGGGCGGCCACCTGATCGAATCCATGGTCGCGCTGGGGCGAGACGCTGACGTCGATGAAGGCGACTACGCGCTCCTCGGTGGCGTGTTCCCAATTGACGATGGTCTTGTAGCCCCTGATCGTGCCATCACGTTCGCAGCGGTCGATCACATCCTGGACCAGGTCCTCGGTCGTGCCGGCGGCGATGGCCAGCTGTGAGACCGAGAGGCGCGCATTGGCCTGGAGGGCGCCGAGAATTTTGCGTTCGATCGATTCCAACCGTGTTCCCTCTTCCCGTGTTCCCGCCGGACCGCAGTGCGCCGGGGGAACATTTCATCACATCCGCGCCTGGCCGGAATGGCGTGCGAGTCCGGACGGCGCTCGTCCTGGCGGCTACTGTACCGCATGGTCCGGTGCTGTCACGATCCGGGCCGATGCCGGCGC
>CAZSUN010000059.1:0-23072 GCA_964610045.1 uncultured Sphaerobacteraceae bacterium | reverse complement strand
TATCGGAGCGGATTGAGAACCTGCCTTTCAGGTCGGAGGTCACCAACCGCTGCGTGATCCGCATGCCAAGTCCCGTACTTCGGGACGGATCGAACCCTTCCGGCACGCCGTGTCCGTCGTTCGACACCTCGATGTTCGCCCAGTCCCCATCCTCCCATCCTCGGATCCGGATGTCGCCGGTGGCCTTGTCCTGGAAGCCGTGACTGATCGCGTTGGCGGTCAACTCATTGATCAGCAGCGAGATGATCGTCGCCTGCCGGGTGGGAATACGCAGCGTCGACTTCTCGATCGCGAAGTTCACCCTCAACCCCGCCGGGATCAGCGTGCTGTGGGCGTCCTCGGCGACCAGGCGGGCAATCTCGTCAACCGTCGTCCCTCCAAGCCGGCGCTCGTCCGAGAGCAGGTCGTGGACGGCGGCGATCGACTGGATCCTGCTGATGGCTTCACGAATCTCGGTCGCCCATGGCGCATCAGCCGACGTGCGCAGTTGCAGGGACAACAGGGCTGCAACCGTCTGGAGGTTGTTGCGGACCCGGTGGTGCATTTCCTGCACCAGGGTCGATTGGGTCTGCACACTCTGCACGGCGTTCTGGTACAGCTGGGCGTTCTCAATCGCCATCGCGGCCGAATCGGAAAACGCTTGCAGGATACCGAGCGTGTCGTCGTCGGGGGTCACGTCTCCGACGAGGCGGAAGCAGAGCGCGCCAACCGTCTCGCGAGCAGTCCGGAGCGGCAGACAGAAGAGGTTGGCCTCGCCATCCACGAAGTGAATCGTCCGGCCAAGAGTTGTCCCCGTCCGGATGACATCCAGAACCAGGCCGTCGCGCTCGGTGACATCGACGAGGTCACGGATGGGGCCAACCCGATGCTCGATGATCGGTGCGGGGGTCTCGTATCGCGACCAGCGGATCCGATTGAGACGGAAGATCGCGGCAGCCTCGGCATGGAGCAGCTCGATCGCCTGTTCGCTGATCAGGCGCAACACATCCTGGAGATCGAGCGTCGATGCCAGCATCCGCGAGACGCGCTGGAGGGTCCCGAGTTGGGCGACCTTCTGACGCAGGCGCTCGTCGGTACTGCTGTATTGCCGGGCGTTCTCGATGCTGATGGCAAGCTCGCCCGCTACGGTCTGGAGGAAGTCCAACTCATCCTGCTCGTATTCGCGACGCCGGACGGAGTGGATGTTCAGGACGCCGACAAGCCGGCGGGGGCTTTGGAGCAGGATTGGGACAGAGACCTGAGAGGTATAGACCTCGTCGCCAATTCCCGGGTGGGCGAGGAACGCAGCATGGCGATGAGCGTCCGGCACCGAAATGAGCCGCGACTCCTTTGCCGCCAGCCCGGTGATCCCGGTTCCGATCCTGATCGTCACTGCGTTGACGCTGGCCGGATTGAGTCCAACTGCCGCCCGCAGGATCAGCAGTCCGGTCGCGTCATCGTGCAGGAATACCTCGCACGCATCGCTGCCAGTCGTACCGGCCACCACATCGACGACGGTGTCGAGCATCTGGCCCAGCTCCAGATTGGCGGTCGCGGCACGATTGATCTGGTGGAGGGCGGCGAGCCGGGCCAGTTGGCGCGGCACGGGCCGGGGCGAATCCCCTGTCGGTGATTGCGTTTCATCAACGCCAGCCTCGTGCGCACGAGCGGCCGCTGCCAGGGCGATCCCGGCTGCTCGCATCGTCGTGGCATCGTTGCCGGGACCGCCGGAACGTTCGAACAACGCCTGCAACACCTCGAGACCCGCGCCCATCGTGTCTTCGAGGCTGATCCCGGCGGCAGCCGTCTCCTGGCCGTACCGCTCGAACGCCCGGACCAGCGGATCGCCGCCATCCGGAGATGGGCTGGTTCCATGAGGATAGGCCTCCCGGATCTCGCGATCGAGCACCGCGACAATCGGCTTGACGGCGTGGAGCCGGCGGGTCATGGAGTTACTTCCTCTAGAGATGCTGGTCGAACCAGGCGATCAGGTAGTGCAGGCGAGCGAGTCGCCGCGTCGGCTTTCCCGAGCGGGAGAGTTCGTGCCCTTCTTCAGGAAACCGCACGAATTCGACCTCCTTGCCAAGGTGCTTCAGCGATGCGAAGAGTTGCTCTGCCTGCTCGATCGGACATCGAAGATCCTGCTCGCTGTGCAGGATCAACAAGGGCGTATCCATCGAGGCGACATAACTGATCGGTGAGTGATGAAGGAGTTTGGATGCGTCCGCCCACGGAGTTCCGTCAAATTCGAATATTCCGAAGGTAGTGCCAATATCACTGGTGCCGACGAACGAGTGGAAGTTCGCAACGCAACGCTGGGTCACGGCCGCCCGGAAACGCTGGTCGTGTCCGATGATCCAGTTGGTAAGGTACCCACCATACGATCCGCCCGTGATACCAAGCCGGTCCGCATCGATCCAGGGAAGAGCTGTTGCAGCTTCCACCGCGGCGATCACATCCGGCATGTCCGATTCTCCCCAGGTGCCGCGGGTACACGACATGAACGTCTCGCCGTATCCTGCCGACCCGCGAGGATTGGAGAACAGGACGGCGTAGCCTTTCGCCGCCATCAGCTGCATCTCGTGAAACAGGGCGTAGCCGTACATCGCGTGCGGACCGCCGTGGATTTGGAGGATCATCGGATGCTTCGCCGCCGAGGAAGGATCGAATCCCACTGGAGGCAGAATCCACGCCTGAATCGGGGTGCCGTCCGCCGACGTGACCTCGAGAGGAATCGCGTCGACCAGCGCGATTTCCGCGAGGATGTCGTCGTTGACAGTGGAAACCGTTGTGAATCCGCCCTCCAAGTCAATCCGATCCACGGCGAACGGCCGGTTGATCGCGCCCCGAATCACAACGAGGTCGTCGCCCAGGGGTGAAAATCCGGAGATTCGGTGTGAGCCGGTGGTCAGGGCGTCGACGCTGCCGGATTCGACGTTGACGGCATGGACCTGGGTCTCTCCATGCGCTGACGCCAGTGCCAGGATGGTCGTGGCGTCACGCCAGAGCGGGCCTTCCGGGCTCCCGTTCGCAAGGTCGCCCATGCCGGAGTCGCCGAACCCGATGTCGTGGCTGGCGGTGTGGTCGACAAGTTGGCTTCCATCAGACTGAACGGTCCAGATGTGGGCATGGGTCGCCGAGTTGATGCCCAGGTGTCCGGAAAACGCGATCCTGGCACCATCCGGCGACCAGGCCGCCGATCCAAATCGGGAATCGTCCGGTGTAAGGGCGATGGGCTCTCCTCCGGTGACATCGACGATGGAGATCCCGGCGCGGCTCCAGGCTGCATCCCGGTCGTCGGTGCGATTGCTGGTGAAAGCGATCCTTGCGCCGTCGGGTGACCAGGCGGGATCCCGGTCGAACGCGTCCCCGGTTGTCAACTGTCGCGAGTCTTCGTTTACGAGGTCGGCAATCCAGATGTGGCTGTACTTCTCGATGTACCCTCGCCCGTCCCCGCGGTAGTTGATCCGCCGAACGATTCGCTCGTCCGCGATACTGCCTTTCCCGGTTGGAGCGTCGGTATCGCCATCGCCCGGTTCGTCGTTTCCGACGAAGGCGATCGCATCGCCTGCTGGTGACCAGCTGGGAGAGGCGGCACCACCGGGGTGGCTCGTTCGCTGAATCGCCTCACCCCCGTCGATCCGAATGGTCCAAATCTGGTTGACCGGCTTCTCCGGTGAATCGCCTTCGACGCTGGTGGCTGACGGCCGGTTGGAAACGAACGCTACGGTGCTGGAATCCGGAGCCCACCGTGGGGCCTGGTCACGATGGCGCCCCGATGTCAATTGGTGTGGTGTGCTGCCATCGCTTCGCGCGATCCAGATTGCGCTGCGGTACCCGTCGTCATCCCTGTCGGGTCGATTTTGAACCCAGAGAATGTGGGTGCCGTCCGGCGATACCTGTGGATCGCTGGTGACGACGATTTCATACAGGTCATCCGCCGTGATGGCTCGAACGGTTTGCGATGAGACAATGCCCACGAAGTGCTCCTTGAGGTGAACTGGCCCAACCTTGCCGGCCGGTTCCTAGGATACCGTCGCCTATACTACCGCGTGCGCCGTTGCCTGCCTGCAGGCTGGTTGGCCGGGTGCCGGCATGATGTAGGCGCGAGCCAATGGCTGGCTTGACTGGAGTGTCCCTCGGCTGTGTCCCGCCGGTATCCCCTCGATTCGATCGAACCACCAGATGACGGCGGGAAACCGGAAGTGGATTCCTGGGGACTTCGGCTCGCAGCTTCCACAGCACAACTCCTGCTCGACATCGGCGACTGGAAGCGGCGGCACGCGGACCTCAGCCAGGCACTGATTGGTGTGACCTTCCTCATCCTCGGGCTTGCGCTCGGAGCTGGAGCCGCGATCACGGACAGCTACCTCCATCGTGGTGTGGAATCTGGCGAGCAGCAACCGTATGTCGTTCAACCATTGGCGAAAACCCTCGCCACCAATGTTGACGTGCGTCCGTTCTCGGACAACCCATCGATTGTGACGGCGCCCCTGGTCGATGCGGGCTTTCAGGTGGTGCGTCAGGAGTTCGCCTGGTCGGATATTGAAGCCCAGCGCGGGTCCTTCGACTGGAGTCAGTACGACAACATCGTTGCCGATCTGTCTCGCCGTGGCTTGTCCATCATCGCGGTCGTCTCTCGCACCCCGCCCTGGGCGCGTTCCATCGGTATGGCGTCAGAGACCAATGCACCACCACGCGATCCCGCGATGCTGGAAACGTTCATCCAGGCATTGACCTCTCGCTACGGTGATGCGATCGGCTTCGTGCAACTCTGGGACGATCCGAACACCTCCGCCGGATGGGGTGGAGAAGCCGCAACCGGCGCGGATTTCGCACCGTACCTGGAGGCGTTTTGGCAAGGAGCCAGGGCGGGTGAACCGTCAGTCCGAATTGTCACACCGGAGCTTGCGCCTTTCGCCGATTCACCTGGTGGTCAGAGTGACCTGGTGTTTCTCGATGCGTTGTATGTTGCGGGATCGAGCAACTACTTCGACATCGTCGGTATCACCCTGGACGGGGGAGTGTTTTCTCCCGATGACCGCCGCGTGTCTGATACCCACCTGAACATGTCGCGAGCGATCCTCTACCGGGAGTTGATGGTTCGCCGCAGCGACAGTGCGACCCCGATCTGGGCGACATCGTTCGGTTGGGCGGCGAACGACTCGATATCCCGTGAGGAGCAGGCCGAGTTTGTGGCCCGAGGACTCGAACGCAGTTGGACCGAGTGGCCGTGGATGGGGCTGATGATCCAGTGGACGTTTCTCGCCAGCGACGGCAGTGCCAGCGCGCCGTGGGCGATGGTCCTGTTGCCGGATGGCATGCCGACACCGCTGTTTCGCACGCTTACCTCCGAGGAGATGCAGGCCAGTTCGAACGTGGCGAACATCGGATTCATGCCCATGGATTTCGATGGACTCCTGTATTCGAGCGGTTGGCGCGATCAGCATCTCGAAGGCCGGACATTCCGCACGACGCAACAGGTAGGAGCTTCCGTCACCTTCGATTTCCGGGGTACCGGCTTGATTGCCTACGTGCGTTCCGGGCCGCAGGTTGGGAATTTCACCATCGAACTCGATGGCGAGATCGTTCCAGGTGGTGGTGGCGCTGATGGTACGCAGTGGGATCTCTCGCTCTACGGCGATACCCAGGACTACCCCCGGACGCTCGTTGACGGTCTCGACGATTCCACGCATACGATCACGATCACCCTGGCGAGCGAAGGTGAGTTGACGCTTGGCGGAATCCAGGTAACGCGGGACGCACCGTTCGTCTGGCCGATCGTCCTGATGACCGTGGCGTCAATCATTTCACTGTTTGTGGGATTGCGTTCCCTGGCATCGCTGGTGGCGGTGCGATCGGGACACCTGCGCCGGCGATCCTGGGCGCTGGTCGATCCACCGTTGCGGCAGGTCAGGTCGGTTGCGCCGCGCAAGCATGTGACCTAGCTACCGGGAGCCGAACTGGCCGGCGCGAGTACACTTCCAGTGGCGCCGCTGAGGCAGGCGTGATTCTTGTTCTGCACATGACCATTTCGATCCGGAGAGTCTTCCGGAGAAACTGCATTCGCTAACGATCGAGGATTTCGAGCATACCTGTGAGCGACGTTGCTCCCATCCAGCATGAACCGGCTGCTGTAGTCGAATCCGGTAAGGCGGGGCAGCCGGAAACTCCGACCCGACCACCAGATTCGCTAGGCCGCAGGGTTCTCCAGCCGCGCACGCTCGTCTCATTCGCGATCGCGGCTTTCATCGTCTATTTCGTGTTTCGACGACTCGACGATCCCGCTGAAGTATGGCGCCAGATCAAGGGTGCCAACTGGTGGCTGGTGTGCGCCGCGTTTCTCGTGTTCTACTCGACATTCATCATCCGGGCGGTCCGGTGGCTTCAAATGCTCCGCCAAGCCGGTGTCAACGAGGAGCACGGGTACCAGCTGCCAGGCGTGCCTGGCGCCTACGCCATTCTGATCCTCTCGTGGTTTGCCAACTGCCTGGTGCCAGCTCGGCTCGGGGACGCCTATCGTAGCTTCCTGATGAAGGACCGCACGGGCGCATCGTTTGGACTCGGGTTGGGCGTCATCCTTGCCGAACGGCTGATCGACCTGGTTGTACTGGTGTTCGTTGTGCTCAGTTCCGGTGTCATCGTGTTTGGAACCCATGCACCGGGGCGCGCCGAACAAGCATTCCTGTTTGGATTGATCGTCGTGGTCCTGGGTGTGGTTGGTTCGGTCCTGTTGCACCGGTACCGCGATCATCTCGAAGAGCGCCTTCCCGATCGATTCTCCGCCCATTTCGTCCGGCTCAACCGAGGCATTTTCGACATTCTCCGCCGTCCAGCTCCATTCGCGGTGGAGAGCCTGTTTATCTGGCTGGGCGATGGCCTGCGTCTCTACCTGGTTGCCTGGTCGCTCGGTGCGCACCTCACGTTGCCCGAAGCACTGGTCGTCTCATTGCTGAGCGCACTGGTGACCGTGATTCCGATCACTCCGGCAGGTATCGGTGTGGTCGAAGGCTTCATGATCTGGATGCTGCCGCAGGTTGGGGTACCCCACGACACCGCAGCGGCGATCGCAATCCTTGATCGGGTGATCACCTACTGGAGCCTGATCGTGATCGGGCTGCCGCTCTACCTGCTGAATCTCCGGCGCGACATCAGTGCTCCGATCGTTCAGGAAGCGCCCCAACCGGAGATCGTTGGCTCGGGCGGGGTATCCTGAACCATGCTCGACAAACCGGATGATGCCGATCTCCCGACGGTGACCGAGGACCAACCCGAGAACGCGGAAGACTCGGCTGTCAACTCGCTCCCGGATTGGAGACTCTGGCCCCCGTCGCCCAAAATGCAGATCGTCCTGATCGCGATCGCCTTCGGCCTCTTCAACTGCATGCTGCTGGGTATTTGGGCATGGGTGATGATTCGGGAGTTCGGCTAGGTCCCGTGGCCTGCGGGTTCTCCAACTGAAAGGCGCTCCGATGTCCGACGCGGCAGCCAACATCTCTCCTGTCGAGTTTCGCGAAACCGCCGCCGCGCTCCAGTCACAGGTGGAGCGAGTCATCGTCGGCCAGGCCGGCGTTGTTCGGGAAGTCGTTGTTGCCCTGCTTGGCGGTGGTCATGTGCTGTTGGAGGGGGTTCCTGGACTCGGCAAGACGCGGCTCGTCCGCACCATCGGCGATGTCCTCGACCTCAGGTTCAGCCGGGTCCAGTTCACCCCGGATCTCATGCCCGCCGATATCACCGGGACGAATATCTTGCAGGAAACCGACGACGGCCGGCGACTTTTCACGTTTTCGCCAGGTCCGTTGTTTGCCAACGTCGTGCTTGCCGACGAGATCAACCGGGCGACGCCGAAAACACAGTCTGCCTTGCTGGAGGCGATGCAGGAAGGCACGGTCACCGTTGCCAATCAGGTCCACGGGTTACCAAAGCCCTTTTTCGTCCTTGCCACTCAGAACCCTGTGGAAATGGAAGGCACCTACCCCCTGCCGGAAGCGCAACTCGACCGCTTCTTCTTCAAAATCCTGATGCCATTTCCATCCGCAACGCACCTCGCCGAAATCGTGAAGCGAACCGTTGGCAGTGATGAACCATCGCCCATGCCGGTGGCCGACGGCGACACCATTGGCCGGATGGCCCATACCGTCCGTCAGGTACCGCTGGCACATTCGGTGCTCGATTACGCGATCCGGCTCGTGATGGCCACCCACCCGGACAACGAGGGCGCTCCGGGCCTGGTCAGGCAGTTCGTCCGTTATGGCGCCAGTCCGCGTGGTGCGCAAACGATCGCCCTGGCGGCGAAGATCAATGCCCTGCTCGATGGCAGGCTGAACGTTTCGTACGATGATGTGCGGTCCGTCACGCTGCCCGCATTACGGCATCGGATCGTGCTCAACTTCGACGCGGAAGCCAACGATGTCTCGGCTGACGCCATCGTCAATCGCCTTCTGGAGGCTGTTCCCGATACTGGTTTCTAGAGAGGCGAACACTCCCATAGTGTCGGCGGGAATCGCCAGGATTTTGGTTGACGGGGAAAGCGCTGGGAGAGTAGACTACCGCACGGCGCACACGGAGGCGTGGTGTAGTGGCCTAACATGCAGCCCTGTCAAGGCTGAGACCGCGGGTTCGAATCCCGTCGCTTCCGCCAGAGGTGTTGAAGGTAATGGGCCGTGGGGCTTGCTCCACGGCCCGTTTTGCCGCTCGTCAATCACGCATTGTGTCACCCACCTTGCGGATAGTCCGCGCTGTGCACAGTCACACGGATGCCAAATCGCTTGCAGGATGGGTTCACTCAGCCCCCTGTCCAATGGATGCCACACCCGGATCGTGTGAAGGCCGCATGGATGGTCGTCGCCTACGACCTCGTCTGCACATTGACTCACGACAGTTCCAGTGTATGATCTCGTCTGGGAAGCATTTTCGCGAAAGAGGCTGGGTGTCTTCTGTTGCGCCTGTCTCGACATGTGCCCGGAGTTGTTGACGAGCGCACATCTGGTTGCGGAGTGGGGCCGCTCCTTGTTGCTGCGTATGATTTGGCGGTAGATGAAGTGGTTGGACTGAAGAGAAGAGATTTCATCAAGCTGGCTGGCCTGGTGCTCGGCACCAGGGGCGGCAGTGTCGTTGCGACGGCCTCGGCAGCGCCCGTCGTGCCGGAGGCTCCTGCTGCCGGGCCGGTGTTCCTGATTGCAACGCACATCGCCGGTACAACCTACGTCCAGGGCATCGACCGGTTGGCAGCGAGCATTGGCGCTGGCGAGCGATTGGAGTTGCTCAGGGAGCCGGCGAACCCGTTCGACGACCTGGCGATTCTGGTCCGCACGCGAGCCGGGGTCAAGATGGGGTACGTGCCCCGCAAGGACAACGCCGTGCTGGCCCGGTTGCTGGACGCCGAGAAGCCGATCCACGCAATCGTCGACCGGAAGCAGCAGATCCGCACCTGGCACAAGATCGATATCAGCATCTACCTGATGGAGTAGCGGGCGCGATCGCACGTGGTCCCTGGCCAGCTTGCCTTGCGGGACATCTGGCGGAATGAACAACGCCGGCCCATGGCGGGCCGGCGCTGTTCTCGTGCTTCTTGTGCCGGATGGCGAGTTGTCTACCTCAGCCTATGCGGCCTTGTTGTAGGACACCAGGAACCCGGAATCGATGGCTGCGCCATCGGCGCCGTAGCAGCGCACGTTGACGTCCATATCCGCCCCGTTGAGGACCCAGTTGGTGATCGTGCACGAGACAGCGTCACCCTGGCCGGTCACCTGGAAATGGCCGGTTTCCTCGCCGACGCCAAGGAGCGTCGCGGTGTATTCGCCGACCGCCGTGCGGGTCACGGTGTTTTCCGTCGTGAAGGCACTACCCTGGTAGCGGGTGTCTGGTGTGTACGAGTCGCTCGTCGGCTCGTTGGCCCAGAGGTACGCACCCGGAGTCTCGAAGATGGCGGTTCCATAGGTGACCAGGAACCCGGAATCGATGGCTGCGCCACCAGCGCCGAAGCAGCGGACGTTGACATCCATATCCGCCCCGTTGAGGACCCAGTTCGCGATGGTGCAGGAGGTGGCGTCACCCTGGCCGGTCACCTGGAAGCCGCCAGCTTCCACACCGACGCCAGGAAGCGTTGCGGTGTACTCGCCGACAGCGGTCCGCGTGACCGTGTTCTCGGCACCGGTGGAGTTGAACGAGTAGCGTGCATCCGGGGAGTAGGAGTCCGTCGTCGGCTCATTGGCCCAGAGATAGGCTCCGGTCCGGTCGCCGGTCGGGATGTTGTAGAACGCGGAGAACCCGGAATCGACCGCTGCACCGGTGGCGTCGAAGCACAGCACATTGACCGCCATGTCCGCGTCGGTGAGGACCCAGTTGGCAATCGTGCACGAAGCGGCGTCGCCCTGGCCGGTTACCAGGAAGGTACCGGCTTCCTGACCGACACCAGGGAAGTTGGCGGTGTAGTCACCAGCGCCGTTCCGCGTGACCGTGTTCTCGGCACCGGTGGAGTTGAACGAGTAGCGTGCATCCGGGGAGTAGGAGTCCGTCGTCGGCTCATTGGCCCAAAGCCAGGCCAATGGACTCGATACGGAGGCCTGGGACAGATTCGAGGCCGCCACCGGTGACGCCCAGCCAGCCATGCTGCCGACGAGTACTGCGGCAACGAGCATCGCGATGAATCGTCGCTTAGCGCCAACTCGGTGCTGGCTCGTTACGGTACTGGGATCGGCGCTCCACACGCTGTCCCGATTCCTCTCTCCGGTTGCTCTCCCGGACCCCTCGGCTGATTTTTCGCCCACCATGTCGCGCAGGTTCCTTCCCGGTTCTCTCACCGAACCCGTCCCAATCCGCGCCAACATGGCGCGTGATGCCTTTTGAGTGAAGGTGCAAAAGTGTAGTCAGGAAAGACGAGGGATTGCAAGGGCTACCAGGAAACCGGAACCAGGTTGCGGGTGTCATTTCACTTTCCTCTCTGGCTCCTGAACCAGTGCATGCCCTGATGGGTAACCGGTCACGCGGCCCGCTGTCCCAAGGGGACGGCGAGTCCATCACTGGCGTGCCTGGATACACCCGGAGCGGCTGTATCAATGTCCTGTCTTGAACCGGTCCGGTCGTTGAAGGAAGCTGGGCCGCCCTGCTCGCTGGGGTCCGCTACCGATCGAATCTACACGAACCATCGCTGGCGGGCGCGGCTCTCTTCATACTCCCGGCGTGCGGCCTTGACGCCCTCCTGGTGACTCACCTCGGCGACCGGGACATCCCACCAGCTGCCGAACCCACGCATGCGCTCCTGCGACTGCACTGTACAGGCGATCAGTGTCGTCGTCGTCTCCGCTTTCGCGCACTCAAGTGCACTCGCAAGCTCCTGCGGAGTGCTGGCGGTGAAGTTGACCGCGCCGAGACTTCGGGCATTGGCGGTGAAATCGATCGGAACCAGCGCGCCAGTCAGGCGATCGGTGGCTGGATCGCGAAACAGGAGGTCGTTCCCGAACGACTCGGTGCCCGACTGGGTCTGGAGTTCGCGAATGCACCGGAAACCGCTGTTGTCGACGAGGACGATGATCAGCTTGATGCCTTCCTGGATCGAGGTCACGATCTCAGTGTGCATCATCAGGTAGCTTCCATCGCCGACCATCACGTAGACGTTACGGTCGGGTGCGGCCATCTTCACACCGAGCCCGCCGGCAATCTCGTACCCCATGCACGAGTATCCGTATTCGACGTGGTACCCCTTCGGCGACTCCGGACGCCAAAGCTTGAGCAGGTCGCCAGGCATGCCGCCCGCCGCGCAGACCACGACATCCTGCGGACCGGCTGCCGCATTGACCATTCCGATCACCTGCGGTTGTGAGAATGGTCCCCCTGTGTTGGGATCGATCAGGGAGTCGACAGCCGCGTCCCATTCACCCTTGAGAGACGACACTTGTTCCCTTGAACGTGCAGGAGCATCGGCTGCGTGCAGGCGACTGGTCAACTCACACAGCGTGACACGAGCGTCACCGATTAGCGGCATGGCGCCCATCTTGTGAGCGTCCATCGAGCCGACGTTCAACCCGATCAGGGAAACATCCGCGTTCTGGAAGGCGGTTTTGGATGCCGTCGTGAAGTCGGCCAGCCGAGTGCCGACCGCGATCACGAGATCGGCTTCGGCAGCCAGCGCATTCGCCGCCGAGCCGCCAGCCGAGCCGACTGGACCGGCGTTCCATGGATGGTTCCACGGGAGCACGCCCTTGCCAGCCTGCGTCTCCACCACCGGGATACCGAAGCTCGATACGAATTCGTCCAGCTCGGCAGTCGCTTCGGAATAGATCACCCCGCCGCCAGCGACGATGACGGGATGCTGCGCCTGCCGGATTGCCTCGACGGCGGCATCGAGATCGTCGGTCGGTGGCAACGTTCGACGTACCTTCCAGACGCGGCGCTCGAACATCGACGCCGGGAAATCGAACGCCTCGGTCTGCACGTCTTCTGGCAGGCAAATCGTGACGGCGCCCGTTTCGGCAGGATCGGTCAGCACCCGCATCGCTTCGGGGAGCGAACCGATGAGTTGCTCCGGCCGGGAGATCCGGTCCCAGTATTTCGATACTGGACGGAATGCGTCGTTGACGCTCATGTCCTGGCTGAGCGGATACTCCAACTGCTGCAGGACCGGGTGCGGTATCCGGTTGGCGAAGATATCCCCCGGCAGGAGCAACACCGGCAGCCGGTTGACCGTTGCCAGCGCCGCCCCGGTGATCATGTTCGTCGCGCCGGGACCAACCGACGACGTGCAGGCGAGGGTCGAAAGGCGGTTTGTCATGCGCGCGTATGCGGCGGCGGTATGAACCATCGCCTGCTCGTTCTGGGGGCGGTAATAGGTCAGGTCGTCTCCGTACTCTTCCAGCGCCTGCCCGATTCCGGTCACGTTGCCGTGTCCAAAGATGCCGAACATGCCGGCAATCAATCGTTGCTCGTTCCCGTCGCGAGCCGTGAACTGCACCGAGAGATATTTCACGATTGCCTGGGCCACCGTCAGGCGAATGGTTGACATCGTGTCTGCGTCCTTTCGACCTGGCGCCGCCAGGCTAGATCGATGGTCTGCCTGCTCCACGATTGACCCTGGCGTCGATGTCCTGCCATGATCTCGCACCCTGATTCTGCTCTTCAGACCAGGTACCGCGCACCCAGGCATGGGCCGGATCGTCCGCCGGTTGCATGGTGCGTACTGGCTCATCACCGGCAAGGATGTTCAAGTAGTACCCGGTGTAGCCGTGGGCGACCGCGAATGCGTGGTACCCCTCGGGAACGAGGAGCAGGTCGCCATCCTTGATCACCCAGGCATGATCGAATGAGCCATTGGCGGTATAGAGGCGCTGCAGGCCGAATCCCGCCGGTGGGTCGATCCGGTAGTAGTAGATCTCCTCGAGGTCGGATTCCGCCGGCATCTGGCTGACATCGTGTTTGTGCGGCGGAAAGCTCGACCAATTGCCGCTTGGGGTGAATACCTCGACCACCAACAGGGTGTCGGCGGGGAATTCCGGCTTGATGATGTGATTGATCTGCCGCGCCGCATTCCCGGCGCCGCGGATTTCGACGTCAACGTCATCCGGTTCGATCAGGCGCGGCGGGAATGACCGCGTCGCCCTCGAGCGCGTGATCGCGATCTCACTGTCCGTGTCTGCAACGATCAGGTACCCGGTGTCTCGTGGAAGATACAGCGCGGTCGGTTTCCCATCGAAGACCGTGCCGGGCCGGCTGATCGTCCATTCGTCCGAGCCGGATCGTACAGTTGCCTGGCCCGACAGTGGCACGAGGCAGATCTCATCGTCGCCCGTACCGGCTGCATATGTCCCTCCGGCGGCAATGCGCTCCACCTGAAGTCCGACATAGGTCCATCCAGCGGACTCCGGTGTTACCTCGATACCGGTGCTCGGATAGTCGATTGGCGCGGATGTCAACAGCAGGTCATCCGGCTGGCGCATTGGCCACCTCCTTCACGTGCTCTGCGGAGACATCAGCGCTGATGTCTTTCGGGTTGACCGGCCTCTGCAACTGTCGCGACTGCTCCGCCGCGAATGCCAGGACCATTGCCGCGCGGCCATCGGCACCTGTTACAAGTGGCGCACTCCCGCTCCGCACGTTGGCCACAAAGGAGAGGATTTCCCGTTCGTACGCATCGGCAAAGCGTTCGAGGAAGAAATACCGGTGATCCTCGTGCACGCCGTTGCCATCGAGCCAGCGAATCGAGGTCTGCCGCGACTCGCCGATGAGCATGGCGCCTTCCGACCCAAAGACTTCGGTCCGGACATCGTAGCCGAATCCCGAGCGGCGACTGTTCTCGATCGACGCCAGCGAACCGTCGGCGAACCGCATGGACACGATGCTGGTGTCGACATCACCTGCGCCGCGAACATCTTCGCTCGTGAGTGTGGTCGCCATCGCGAACACCTCGACTGGATCGCTGCCTTTCAGCCAGCGGACGCAGTCGAAGTTGTGGATGGTCATGTCCCGAAACAACCCGCCGGAACGCGTCAGATAGGCCTGGGGCGGCGGCGCGGGATCGCGCATGGCGTCGCGGATCATCTCGATCGTGCCGAGCTTGCCCTCCGCGATATCCGCCCTGGCACGAGCATAGCCGGTGTCGAAGCGTCGCTGGAAGCCGATTTGCAGCATCGTACCGGCGGCATCGACTGCCGCGAGCGCAGCATCTGTCGTTTCGAGATCCAGCGCGATCGGCTTTTCACAGAAGGCGGCCTTGCCGGAGCGGGCTGCCTCGACGATGCCGGCGGCGTGGGTCTCCGTTGATGCCGCAATGATCACCGCCTCGATGGATGGATCGTCAAAGGCTGCCGCGAGGTCGGTCGAAAGGCGTTCGACACCGAACGTATCGTGAATGCGGTCGAGCGCAGGCTGCAACGGATCGACGACCACCGCCAGTTCGCACGACTCGGGGTGCGACAGGATGGTTCGCAGGTGAACCTGGCCGATACGGCCAGCACCGATCAGGGCGAGACGAATTGGCGCGATCACGCGACACCAACCGTTTCCGTCAGGGCCAGCAGGTTGATCGCAGCCTGCGCCACCTGTCCCGGTGTCAATCCGTACTTGAGCAGGATGGCGTCGTTCGGGCCGGATTCCCCGTAAGTGTCCTGGATGCCCACCCGGATCATCCGGGTCGGCTGATGTTCCGACAGGGTTTCGGCGACCGCGCCGCCGAGTCCACCGATAATCGAGTGGTCCTCAGCCGTAATGATCGCGCCGGTTTGGGCTGCCAGTTCGCAGATGGCGTCGGTGTCGAGCGGCTTCAATGTCGGAACATGGAGGACCGCCGCCGACACCCCTCGTTCAGCCAGGGTGATTGCGGCCTCCAAGGCTCGAACCGTCTGGATTCCGGTGCTGATGATACCAACATCGGTTCCGTCCCGGAGCAGGAGCGCCTTGCCGAAGTCGAACCGGTACTCTGGTGAGAGGATCACCGGGCTCGCGTCACGGGTTACGCGTAGATAGGTCGGGCGGTCATCGTCCATCATGGCGGCCATCGCCGCCTTCATCTCAACCGCATCGGCAGGGGCGATCGTGACGACGTGCGGCATCGCCCGGAACACGGCGAGATCCTCGACCGACTGGTGGGTCTTGCCAGTCTTGCTGGTCAGCAGGCCACTGTAGGCGCCGCACATTTTCACGTTCAGCGACGGCTGGGCGATGACCACCCGGATCTGGTCGAGCGCGCGTTTCGCGATGAACGCGGCAAACGTGCTGATCCACGGGACATACCCGGTCGTGGCGAGACCGGCGGCAACGCCGAGCATGTTCTGTTCGGCGATGCCCATTTCGAAGAAGCGATCGGGATGCGCGGCCGCGAACAGGTCGGCTTTGGTCGAATTCGCGAGATCGCCGTCGAGCACCACGAGGTTGGGATGGCTGGTTCCCAGCGCGACGAGTTGCTCGCCCCAGGCTTCACGCACACCGTATGGGGCAGCCGGCGATGCGAGGACGTAGGGTGAGACGGTCATGACGCCTCCTGATCGAGTTCGTCGAACGCGGCTGCCAGTTGGTCGGCGTTCGGCGGGGTCGCGTGCCAGTAGAAGTCGCCTTCCATGAATGACACTCCCTTGCCCTTCACCGTGTTGGCCACAATCACGGTTGGCTGCCGCTTGTGCGCCATCGCTTGGTCGAATGCGCCGGCAAGGGCCGCGTGGTCGTGGCCATTGGCCTCGATGACGTTCCAGCCAAACGCCCGGAACTTGCCGCCCGGATCGTCGATCGGTTCGTCGCGGGTGTAGCCGCCCTCATCGGGCCACCCGAACTGCGGCAGCCGGTTGTAGTCGATGATGGCGGTCAGGTTGTCGAGCCGGTAGCGGCTGGCGACGAATGCCGCTTCCCAGACCTGTCCTTCCTGGATCTCGCCGTCGCCAAGAATCACCCAGGTATGGAAGTCTTTGCCGGAAAGCCGCGCCCCGAGTGCCATGCCGATACCAGGGGAGAGTCCCTGGCCGAGCGAACCGGTCGACATGTCGAGACCAGGCAGGGCGGTGAGGTCGGGATGCCCCTGGAGTCGTGAGTCGATCTGGTCGAACGTTGCGAGTTCCTCGACCGGCAAGTACCCACGCAGCGCCAGCACCGTGTACAGGGCGATCGAGGAGTGACCCTTGCTGAGGATAAGCCGGTCGCGGTCGGGATCGTCAGGATGGTCGGGATCGATCCGGAGGCGCCTGAAGTACAGGTTGACCAGGATGTCGGTGACAGACAGCGGACCGCCGATATGCCCGGCGCCGGCGTGATGGACTGTCTGGAGGATCAACTTGCGTGTTTTCGTCGAGAGGCGCGCGAGTTCGTCGAGATCGGGTGCGGCGTCGGGAGCCGCCAGCAGGGTCATGGTTCCGGGTCCTTTCCATCGTCCGCCAGCGCGAGGAGCGTTCGCAGGTTGTTCCGCGCGTTCAGTGTTGCGTCGCCATTGCAGGTGTCCTGCTCCACGATGAGCCAGCCATCGAAGCACGACAGGACGAGGGTTTCGACAATGGCCGGAATCTCCACGTCGCCGTCGCCCAACGGGCAAAAGATGATGTGCCGGAGGGCGTCGAGAAAGCTCCAACCGTGTCTTCGTGCGTCGGCAAGGATGGTACCGTCGACATCCTTCAGGTGCAGGTAGCCGATGCTGTCCAGATGGTCGTTCAGGAATGCAAGGGCATCGCCGCCGCCGTAGGCATAGTGGCCGGTGTCGAAGCACAGATCGACAGGTCCGCCCTGGAGATGGCGGACCAACCCCTCCACTTCCCGGGGTGATTCGATGTAGCTGCCAACATGGTTGTGATAGTGGACCTGGATGCCAATGGGGGAGACGCGTTCCGCAAGGCGGGTCAGATTTTGGGAAAGCGCGGCGTAGCCGGCATCATCGAGCGATTGCGACCCATCGGTGGGCACGGCGCCGGCGCAGGCGATACGGTGCGGGCGCATCCGGTCGGCAACGATCAGGTGGCTGGCGCCGATGGCAGCGAGCAACCCCGTGAACGTCTCGAGTTCGACCATGTCTGCTGCGAAGGCATCGTCGTTGAGGAAGTCGAGCCAGCGATAGGCGCCTGTATACGACATATCCCTTTTGGATATCTCATCCCAAAGTGTCTCAAACTCCGCGCCGAAGCTGGCGTCCCATTCCGTTCCCGCGTAACCAGCCGCTTTCATCTCGTCGAGGATCGCGGGGTAGGGAACGACCGGTCGCCAATCAGTGAGATCGAAGTTGTTCCAGTTGACCGGCGCGGTACCGATCCGCAGCGAATGCCGGTCAGGGATGTCCAGTCCAGTCATCCGGTTATCCATGTCCCACAATCGCCTGGGTCAGCGCCGGCAGATCGTCGAAGATGAAATCTGGAAGCACTTCCGCCGCTGCGAAGTCCGAGCGTTGGGACACCCCGGTCAATACCAGAGCCGTCTGGAGTCCAGCCCGGCTGCCGGAAAGGACATCCGTATCCAGGCGGTCTCCGACCATTACGACCTCCGGCGGGGTCAGACCCATCTGGGCGACGCCCCGCGTCATCATCATGGTTTGGGGTTTGCCGATCACCACCGGAGTCTTCCCGGAGGCCGTCGAGATGGCCGCCACGATACTGCCTGCGCCCGGCTGCTCGCCCGTCTCATGCGGCAAGGTGGCGTCGGCGTTGGTCGCGACGTAGGCTGCTCCCTGCCGGACGGTATCGCTGGCCCGCCGCAACTTGTCATAGGTGAACTGCAAGTCGAGCCCGACGACCACGGCATCTACCGGTTCATTCGACACATCATCGGCGATCCTGAAGGTCGTCCCGGTCGTGAGCGTCTCGAAGAGCGGTGGCATGCCAACCGGCAGGATCACCGCGTTCCCCGGTAGTTCATCCCGCAGGTAATCGCGGGTAACGGTGGCCGATGTCTGGATCTGGTTCTCGGTGACGGTCACGCCCATGCCGGCCATGCGTTGGACGTACGCCGCCTGCGTCGCCATCGAGTTGTTCGTCGCCAGCAGGAACGGGATGCCACGCAGGGTCAATGCATTGAACAGGTCAACAACACCCGGCAGCGCCAGTGTTCCCCGGTAGAGCACGCCGTCCATGTCGAAAATGAACCCGCGCGCGCTGGCGATCGACGATGTTGGCCCGGTCACGGCATCGGCCGCCACCTCGGTCATTGTTTCCTCCTTCCACGGGAGCTCGTGCTCTCAGTTGCCGAGCGCGGCAACAAGCGCATCGTTGAACACCGGCAAATCGCCCGGAACCCGCGACGTGATCAGGTTCCCGTCGACAACCAGCGCTTCGTCGACATAATTGCCGCCGGCATTCCGAACATCGTCGCGGATCTTGTTGACAGCGGTCAGGGTCCTGCCCTGCACGACCTCCGCCGAGATCAGCAACTGCGCGCCATGGCAGATGGCGCCAACCGGTCTGCCCGACTCGGTGAAGGTCCGGGTCCAGGTTACGGCGCCATCGTCGATGCGGAGGTTCTCCGGCGCGCCGCCACCCGGAATCAGCAGCAGATCGAAGTCGTCCGGGGAAACGTCGCCGAATGTGGCCGATGCGTCAATCACCGCACCCTTCTTGCCTTCGATCGGGCCGCGTTCGACCCCGATGATGGTGATTTTGGCGCCCGCAGCCTCAAGCGCCTCGATCGGCGATGTCGCTTCGATGTCCTCGAAGTTTCGCGCCAGCGCGACCGCCACCCGTTTCGCTCCCGTACCCATGTGCAGGTCACTCCTTCTCGACCAGGATGGCCGATAATCGCCCCAGTTGGCGGCGATGGTTTCTCAGGAAACAAGCATACGTGCAGGAGACAAGCGAGGCATGGGAACGTGGGTACCTGAACTGTCGGAACTGCCGGATCTCGGTGATGTGGAACGCGAGATCCTCGGTCTGCTCGATGACGAGGAGATCATCGAATTCCACCGGAACCTGGTCCGGATTCCATCGGTCAATCCTCCCGGCGATGTGCGCGCAGCGATCGCTTACTGCGCGGAACCGCTGGGACGCGAGGGATTCGCGATCGAGGTGGTGGCGCAGGACGAGACGATGCCCAGCCTGATCGCCCGGTTCGGTGAGAGATCCGGTCCCGTCCTCGCGTTCAACGCGCATGTCGATGTCGTGCCCATCGGTGAGCGTTCGGCATGGACGCACGATCCATTCGGCGCCGAGATCGCCGGGGGCCGGATCTACGGACGTGGGGCCGGCGACGACAAGGCCAGCGTCACCGCCCAGGTCATGGCTGGCATCGCGATTGCCCGTTCCGGCGTGTCTCTCAAGGGCCAACTCATCGTCAACGAAGTCGCTGATGAGGAATCCGGCGGTTTCAGCGGAACCGGCTACGTCGCCGCCGAACGATTCTTCGAGCCGGACTACGTCATCGTCGGCGAGCAGACCTTCAATACGGTCGCGCTGGGCGAGAAGGGTGGCTCGCCGACCAGGATCACGGTTCGTGGCCGGACCGCGCATGGCGCGCTGCCGTGGGAAGGCGCCAATGCGGTCGAAGGGATGGCCGAAGTGATCGTGGCCCTGCGCCGCGAATATTGGCCAGTGCTGGCTACACGTACGCATCCGCTCTTCCATCCGTCGTCGGCTTCGGTCAACATCATCGAAGGCGGTGTGAAATCCAACGTGGTGCCCGATATCGCCATTGCGCAGGTCGACCGCCGGCTGGTGCCCGGAGAATCGCCCGAAGTGGTGCTGGAGGAGTTGCGGGTGATCGCCGAGCGGGCGGTTGCCGGCATGAACGGCATCACGGTCGAGGTCGATGAGGTCTGGCCAGGCGCCGGAGCGGTGTTGACCGGGGAAGACAGTCCCGTCGTTCACGCGATGCTGGGAGCCAATCGCCGGCTAGGATTGCCGGAGACGTTGCGCGGGTTCAGCATGGCAACCGATGGACGGTACTTCTCGCGGCAAGGAATTCCCACGATCATCTACGGCCCAGGCGATCCCAGCCTGGCCCATGTGCCCGATGAATGGATCGGAATCGACGAGCTTTTGCACGCGACCCGCGCCTACACGCTGGCGGCTTTGGCGCTCCTGACATAGCCATCATGTACTCGCTTCTCGTTTTCTGGATTCGTGGACATCAAAGAGGACAACCAGGTGACAGAACTCAAGGAATCCCTGAAATCGACGCTCGAATACCTGCCCGGCTTCCTGCAGTTCCAGCAGGAGTATCAGCCGTTCGTTGGCGCCCAGGTGGCTATCAGGATCGACGGCGAACTCGTGTTCAATCACGCAGTCGGGTTTGCCGACCTCGACAATCAGGAGCCACTGACCACCAGCCATTTGTTCCGGATTGCCTCCCACTCCAAGACGTTTACGGCGGTTGCCTGTATGCAGCTCGTCGAGAGCGGCAAATTGCGGTTGGATGATCGGGCCGGGGACATCGTGACTGACCTCGCAGGCTCGCCGGTTGAGGGCGTCACCGTTCGCGAACTGCTCGGACACGGCTCCGGATTCATCCGGGACGGCGAGGATGCGACGTTCTGGGGATTGGAAAAGCCATTTCCTGATCGCGACCGGTTGATCGAGACGATCCGGACCGAGGCCAAAATCCTCGAACCAATGGAGCACTTCAAGTACTCCAACATCGGGTTCTCATTGCTTGGGCTGATGGTTGAGTCCGCGTCAGGCCAGTCCTACCGGGACTACGTGCAGGCGCACATCGTCGACGCGCTCGGACTTGCCGACACGGGCCCGGACCTGGACTTCGGCCGGATCGACGAATACGCCAGGGGATACACGAGCAAGATCCACGGCCACCACCGGCGTGAGATCGAGCACATCGATACCTTCGCCGAGAGTGCTGCCACCGGGTTCTACGCCACTGCAGCCGATCTCACCGCGTTTTTCCAGGCTCATCTCGATGGCGACGATCGCATCCTGTCCGACGCCTCGAAGCGCCAGATGCGCCAGGTCCAGTGGGCGGTCGATCCCGACGCATCCTATGGCCTCGGCTACATCATCACGAAAATCGGCGACCGGACGTATTACGGCCACAGTGGCGGCTACCCCGGTCACATCACGATCTCGAAGCTGGATCTCGAGCGCCGGTTGAGCCTCTCGGTCCTCACCAACACCAACGACGGTCCCGCCGCCACCCTGGCGGAAGGCATCCTGAAACTGATCGACCTGGCGCTGACGGACAAGGCCAAAACGGAACGCCGCGACTCTTCCGTGTTCGCACCATTCATTGGCCGCTTCGCCGCCCTGTGGCGTGTCGCCGATGTCGCCGACATCGGCGGCAGGCTCTACATCCTGACACCGTCGGTCCAGAACCCGGCGTCACTGGCAACCGAGATCGAAATGCTCAATGACACGGATTTCCGCATCGTGGGCGACGATGGCTGGGGCGGGTACGCAGAAACCATGCGCTATGTGTTCCGGGATGACGGTACGGTGTCGGAAGTCTGGATGGGAGGCGGTCAACGCGTCGTACCGATCGCGGAATTCAGGTTGCCCGACAAACTCCTGCGTCCATCCTGACCCTTTAGGGATGCATTCACGGTGATAGGGAGGCCCGTCCGGCGCTCAGGCATTCACCCCGATTGGATGTGCGCTGCGCCGGACAATGGCCTTCCTTACTCCCGCACTGAGGCTGATCGGTGTTCGGTCGGTCCTACCGCCCGTTGCGGTGAGCCGAAACGGTGTTCGGTCGTTTGTAGGGACAGCCCAGGCGCGCAGCGCCGTGTGGCTGTCCTGTTTTCGCATTCACCGTCCCTTCGACACTCCGTCGGGACAACCATACGCTCGCTGGACAATCCTCCCGTCCCTGGACACCTCGCGTCGTACGCACCCGGTCCGTTTCTGGGCCGTCCGCAATACTCCCGCCGCCCTTGCCGGCTACACAACCGCGTCCCGCGGTTCGGTCAGGCTGAGCGACTTTGTCTCCACCACCGGCAACACGAGGTCGAGGAACTGCTGAACTGGCATCGCGCCCAAATCCTCGCCCGAGCGGAGGCGGACGGCGACCGTACCCGCCTCCGCTTCACGCTTCCCGAGCACCAGCATGTATGGGATCTTCTGCAACTGCGCGTTGCGGATCTTCGCCTGCATCCGGCCGCTCGACGTGTCGACGTCAACCCTGAGCCCGGCATCCTTGAGCGTTTCGGCGATCTCGCGGCCAACCTCGAACTGGTCGTCCGTGATCGGAATCACTGAAACCTGCTGCGGCGCCAGCCACGCCGGGAACGCACCGGCGTAGTGCTCGATCAACCCACCGACGAATCGCTCCATCGAACCGAGCAGGGTGCGGTGGATCATCGCGACCCGGTGGCGTCCACCGTCCTCCGCCACGTAGTTGACGTCGAAGCGTTCAGGGAGGTTGAAATCGACCTGGATCGTCGGTCCGGTCCATGCCCGGCCCAGCGCGTCGAGCCACTTGATGTCGATCTTGGGACCGTAGAACGCACCTTCGCCTTCGTCCAGCTTGTACGGCAGGCTGCGTTCCTCCAGCGCCTGCTTGAGCTTGTCGATCGCCTCTTCCCAGATCTCGTCGGCCCCGATCGCCTTGTCTGGTCTCGTGCCAAGATAGGCTTCGAACCGGTAGCCGAAGATGTCGGCCATATGGATCGCAAGGTCGATCACGCCGCCGACCTCTTCAACCACCTGGTCATGCGTGCAGAAAATGTGCGAATCGTCCTGCGTGAAGCCTCGAACGCG
>CAZSUN010000058.1:21327-23606 GCA_964610045.1 uncultured Sphaerobacteraceae bacterium | reverse complement strand
AAGAACCCATGATGGGGCGACTGATTGGCGCGTTCGAAACCGTTCGGGTGACGGCTCCCGTACGGGCGGACCCCTGAGCGCCAGCGAAGGGTTGTCCGCCCCCTAGGCGCTGCCTGACGGGGCGGACGACCACCTCGCCTGGCGGCTCGGCGGGTCCGCCCGTACGTCGGCAAAGGAAGTGGCACTGCTCAACCGGGACAAATGGGCTGACGAGCGTCACGCAAGTTCTATCTACCCCTGTGAGCGGGTCGGGAAGAGGGCAGGGGGTTGGCTAGATCACCTCAAGGTGGTTGGCGTCCCCGAGTTCCGGGAATGGTGCGTGCGGTTCGAGCTGATACCAGAACGACGTCGAGGCGATGTCATCCTGCAGCGGCAGGAAGCGGCCCTTGCCGCCGATCGACGAGCGCCAGCCCAGCGCCTGGATGGTCACCCGCAGGTCGTCCTGGAAGCGGATCGGGTCCTGGACGTGCCAGCGGTAGAGACCGAAACGCGTCTGCGAGCGATAGAGGCCGTCCGGCTTGATCACCTGGGGCAACCCAAGGTACGGTGTTGAGTAGATGCCGTACTCACCTTTCGGTTGCTCGAAGCACCAGGCGCCGCCGAAGTAATCCTCGGTCCCGGTGCCGCAGATCGTCGGCCACTCGCCGTCGCCGTCCAGGAAGAACTTGATTTCGCCTTCACCCCACCAGCCGGCGTTGTTCGACCCCCAGGCGATGTAGGTGCCGGCATACTGCCCCTGGCCCTTCACGCCATCGAGGAGGGTGTGGACATCCATGTATGGCACGGGATTTGATCGCCGCCACTGGGCGTGCAGGTACGCCATGTCGTCCGGGACGTCGGTTTCGGTCCAGGTGACCTGGTAGAAGAAGCCGTCGCAGCGGTCCGGGACCAGATTCTCCACCGTAATGCGGGCGGATTTCCGGAAGGGCATCTCCCAGTAGGAGTTGAAGCCGCCGGCCGGGTTCACGGCCACCGGGATCGACGAGATATTGCAGCGCTCGCACCAACCATTGGCGAAGAAATCGCCGAGGGGCACTTCGACTGAGGGCGTCTCCTCGCCGTCCCAGTACATGCGCAGCACGAGGCGACGCCAGAAGGCCGGGTTGACCGTGATCCAGATGTGCTGGATTGCGCCAGGGCCCTCGATGTCCGCGATGGTGGTAACGCTCGAACCTTCGAGGTGGAGGCAGGGGGAGATCTTCCAGCCCTGGCCGAGTTCCCGCGCCTCTTCCTTCGCGATGCCTTCGGTGGCCATCCCGCCCTGGCCCCTGGCGCCGGTCGGGTTTTCGGCACTGATCGAGCGGGTCCGGGCAGACGACACCCTGGCCAGGTTGCCGAGATAGACACCGAGTCCGTTGAAGGTCATGGCAGAAACTCCGTGATAGAGCGCGGCTGGACGGTACGGCGGCAGGGTACCGCCGGTTCGAGTCGCCGTCATCACCTCCACCTCGTGCTACACTCGCGCCAGCAAGCAGCGGGGCCAGCACTGGCCCGAACCGGACAAGGTGGACAGATGGGCGCAACGGACAACACGAGCACATAACCGGTGCTCCACCCGGCCAGGGTGCCGAATCCGCAGCGATTGTCGATTCGGTTTGTCCGTACGTTCGTACGCAGTGACTGGTCTTTCGTCGTGGGGCGTTCCCACGGCGTTTTTTGTTGCCTGCCACTCAGCTGGCCGCATCCGACGGGACCGCCTCGCCACACGTTTTCGAGGCATGCATGTACCCGTTTCGCCTGCGGCATCTCGACACCATCCGCCTCGTCTGCCTGATCTCCTTCTTCGGGCAACTCTATTTCTTCGTCCCGGTCATGACCCCCTACCTGCTCCAGCGGCACCTGACGATCGCCGAGATCGCCGGGCTGCAGACCATGCTGATGGTCTCGATGCTGGTGATGGAGATCCCGACCGGGGTCCTGGCCGACCGCTTCGGGCACGTCTGGAGTTACCGGATTGGCCTGATCGTGCTTGCCGCCGGGGAGTTCCTCTTCCTGTTCGCGCGCGACTATCCCGCCTTCCTCGCGATCCAGTTCATCACCGGCATGGGGTATGCATTCGGCTCCGGCAGCGTCGATGCGATCATCTACGACGCCCTCCCGGAATCGAACCGGCTGCAAGGCATGCAGAGGGCGAAGGGCCTGACCGGGGCTGCGACGCAAATGGGCAGCGTGATTGCCTACAGCATCGGCGGTGTCATTAGCGCCGATCTGACGCTGGACCGGATGACGGTCACGATCGTGATGGGAGCGCTGGCGGTGACGACCGCCGCAGTCCTCAG
>CAZSUN010000058.1:0-21227 GCA_964610045.1 uncultured Sphaerobacteraceae bacterium | reverse complement strand
TGGCGGTCGTGCTGTTCATCGTCCAGTGGGGAGCGATGAGCCTGGCGGGTCCGTTGTTTTCCGGGCTCTACAACGTCCATTTGCCGGACGATGCCCGCGCCACCGGGCTCTCCCTGATCAACGCGCTGGTCACGGTCTATATCGGCATCGGCGGGATCATCCTCGGTTGGCTGGCGGAGTGGTCGCTGCCGTGGACATTCGCCGTGCTTGGCCTCATCATCACGCTTGGGTCCATCATCATCCGGGTTGACGATCGTCATGCCAGCCAGGAGGCTCGGGCGGCAGGCTGATCGCGCGTGACACCGAACGAGGAAAATCCGATGACCTGCACGCATCTGGACCAGATTCTGGTCGATTCCCCAAACAGCGACGGTTGCGAGCAGTGCCTGGCGCTGGGCGACACCTGGGTCAACCTGCGGGTTTGCCTGGCCTGCGGCCAGGTTGGGTGCTGCGACGCCTCGAAGAACAAGCATGCGACGAAGCACTTCCAGGCCACCGGCCACCCGATCATGCAATCGATGAAACCGGGGGAGTCGTGGCGCTGGTGCTACGTGGATGAGCAAATGGTTGGGTGACACCGGTCCCTGCCAATCGCCACGCTGCCTGTGGCGATGGCAGCACGCACCTTCACCTGTCGATCACCTGGAGCGTCAGTCCAGGAGCGGCGGCGAGGTGTGCGATCCTCATGTCCTGACGGATCATGGGATGAGGCGACAGACGACATCCGCGGATTCGGCTCCCTCCAGGCTTTGCACATGGAAGCCGGACGCGGTCAGTTCGGCCAAAAGCGCATCGGCAGACAGATGCCGGCGATGGGGAACATACCGACGGTCATCCCGTTCGATGTCCTGATCCGACACAGAACTGTCAGTCACCTCGCGACAATACACTCCGGTCATGGTGTCGTAATGGAAACCGGGCTCGTCATTGCGTCCTGGCACATGCAATGCCGTGGAAATGACGTAGGCACCGCCCGGCTTGAGGCGTGCCCGGACGGCCTCGAAGACTGCTGCGCGGTCTTCATCCGTGACGATGGATTGCAAACAAAAGCTGTCGAGGACGAGATCGTATCCTCTGGTCACCGGTTCGGATGCCAGGGTACAGATATCCGCTACGCTGAAATTTACCTGCACCTTCCGCTCGCTGGCCATTCGCCGCGCGATCGCGATTGCCTCAGGAATGAGATCGATTGCTTCGACCTCGAAGCCACGGGCGGCGAGGAAGCAGGCTGCGGGACCGGTGCCACAACCGTACTCGAACGCGCTTGGCGCCAGGGCGGCTGGGAGCTCGAGTTTCGGAATCACGCGTTCGAGGAATGCCCGGTTCTGGAAATGGTCGTAGGTCCAGGTGCTCCCCTCATCGAACAGGTCGTTCCACTGGGTATACCCAAGTTGCTCGATCTTCCGGTACGCCGACTCATGCTCCGCCTGGTAGTAGCGCATACCTGTCTCCGCTTGTCGTGGCGGACCATGCAGGGTCCGCCCTACGAAAAGGGGCTTCTGGCGACGAACAGCGTCTTGGTGTCCTGGAAGGCGACCAAACGCCCGTCGATGATTTCGGGTTGGAACTGGGTGCGAATCCCGTCTTCAGCGTCGAGCATCATTCGTTCAAGGGTTGTCCGGTTTTCTTCGCTCATGCGCGATCGGCCCGTCCAGTCGGCGAAATCGTGCCGCTTTTGGAAGGTCTCGGCGTGGACGAGATCCAGCCCGGCCGCCGCGATCAGGTCCAGCCACTCCTCGACCGTCAGAGACCGCACGTGGGACGGGTCGCGCAACGTTTCGAAACTGTTGAAGAACGCGCCCGCCTCGCCATCGGGGACGGTGCTGTCCACCAGCACGAACCGGCCTCCCGGACGCAACACGCGAGCCGATTCGCGCACGAAGGCGGCGGGATCGGGGAAGTGGTGGGGCGCGATCCGGCAGGTGACGAGGTCGAACGAGGCATCCGGGAAGGGGATCGCCTCGGCGTCGGCAATCGCCATCGTGATGTTGGTCAACCCCAGGCCGTGCAGGTAGGTACCGGCGTGGCCGAGGATTTCCGGGGTCAGGTCCGAGGCGACGACGGTGGCGACCAGCGGTGCGAAGACCCGCGCGACGTGCCCACCGCCGGTCGCCAGGTCGAGCAACCGTTCGTGCGGTTGCGGCGCCGCGAGGTCGATCATGCGCAGGAGGTCGGAACCGGTCGCATGGCCAACGCTCCGCACGTAGGCGTCGCCCACCGCACCGTACTGGTGGCGCACCCGGTCCTTCGCATCCTCGCTCATGATTGCAGAGACCTTTCCCGATGGTGATGGCGTCGTTCGATTTGAGAAGCGTGTCTGAGTGGTCGTGCGCATGGAGCGAGGAAGGCCATTCCGTCATGTTCGGATTCCTCGGCTTCGCCTCGGAATGACAAAACGCCTGCGCCAGACAGGCCTTCCCTGTCCCATGTGGGCTGTCGGACACCGTCCGCCATCGGGTCATTGTATGGCCCTGGTCAGTCCCTGGAAGCATTGCCGGTGAATTGTCAGTGCTTCTTCACCACGAACAGGTGCTCGGTGACATGCGTGGCGCGTCTCCCGAGGTTCCGGCTGCCGCGGAAGGTGTTGTAGGGAATCGCCAGTTCGCGCACCGCTCCGGCCTGGCGCAGGATGTCGCGTATCTCCGGCGGCGAGATGAATCCATCGTCACTGAACGAGACGATCAGGTAGCGGGCATCGATCCGCTCGACGAGGTCGGCCAGCTTCGCAGCCGATCGCGCCCTTACGTTGTAGTCCGAGCGCTGCCAACAGGTGGGAATTCCCGAGACACGGCTCACCGCGTCCGGCTCCCGGTAGTTCACGAGCAGGTTCAGCATGAAGTAGTTCGATCCGTACGGGTGCTGGTTGTACGGGGGATCGAGGTAGGCGAGATCGAGATCGCCGACATGCTCGGGTAGGTCGTTGGCGTCCATTTGCAGCACCTGGTGACCGGATTCGAATGCACTCAGAATCGGCGACCGTGGCACGATCGGCCCCGTGATGCGTGACAGCGCCTCCTCACCCGTGCCGCCGTACCGCCCGATGCCCGTCCGGCGATCCTTGTAGAACCCCTTGAACACGCCAGCCGTGTTGGCGTGGATCGAGGCTTCGGCGAGCAGGGGCCCCAGCAACATCGTGCGGGTGATCGGGCCGAACGCATCCAGCGCCTGACGGAACACGTCGAGACGGCGCGCGTTCCGCTTCGTGTAGAACACCCGGTCGGACGTCGTGATGCGTTCTTCGTCAGCGGGGGCGTAGAGCCGTTCGATGAACCCCGGTTGGACGTCGTCGAGGTGAGTTTCGAGGTCGCGGAGGTGGGTGAGAGCCGCGTTGACACCTTGCCAGTCGACGTCGCTGGCATTCCGCAGGTAACAGGCGCTGATGGCCCGCGCGTAGTCCTCGATATCGTTGGCGAACACGATTTCCGAACGCGACTTCAGGAGCCGCGAGACCGCGCCCGAGCCGGAGAAGGCGTCGAGGGTCCGCAGCTTCCTGCCGCCCAACTGCCGTTGGACGTCGTCGACAGCGAGGGCGATCGACGGCAGCAGGGATCGCTTGTTCCCGATGCAGGTGATGAGTTGCTGGCGGGTATAGGCTGGATGCTCGCCACGCCACACATCCAGCGCCGACGTGGGACGGGTGACGGGCCTACCGGCCATCGCCCATGGCGGCGACCAGTTCGCCGGCGATCCGGGTCGCGGTCTCCTGGTCTTCCGGGTCGAGGGTGCCGTCGATCACCATGTCCCGCAGGTGGTTCTTCACCGTCGCGATCCAGCGGCCCGGCGGACGGTTGAACATCGCCATCAGGTCATCGCCATCGAGCGGGCTCTGCAACTGGGCCAGCGCGTGTTCGGCTTCGAGCCGGGCCAGGTGATCCCGGAGACCCTGGACGCGGGCGGCGGCGGACCGCTGCCTGGCCACTTTCGAGGAGGTCACGTCGGCGGCGGCGAGATCGAGCAGGTCCCCCATCTCGTCACCGGCTTCCAGGGCCAGTCGCCGCACCGCGCTGTCAGTCCACGTCGCGGCATCGTACGAGGCGCACCGGAGGTGCATGTCCACCAGGCGCACGATCGCCGTCCGGGTCGCCTTGTCCGCCTTCAACCGTTTCAGGAGTCGGTTCGCGATGCCCGCTCCCACACGTTCGTGGCCGATGAAATGCACCTCGCCGCGTTCGTCGACGGACCGGGTCAGCGGTTTGGCGGCGTCGTGCAGGAGTGCAGCCCAGCGCACGCGAGGCCGCGCCGGTGACTGCATCACCACGCGCTTGGTGTGATCCCACAGATCCTTTTCGCGGTGGATGCCGGGCGTATCCCAGGCGGATTGTTCGAGGGGAGCCAGTTCGGGCATGGCAGCGGTGAACAGGCCGGTTTCCACGAGCGACTCGAGGCCATGGCCGGCGTAGGGACCACAGAGCAGCCGGGTCAACTCGGCGTAGACCCGTTCGACACTGATCGCCGCCAGGTGCGACGCCTGCCGGATCATCGCGGCGTGGGTGGCGGCTTCGATCGTGAAGCCGAGTTGGGAGACGAACCGCGCCACCCGCAGCAACCTGAGCGGATCCTCGCGGAACCGCTCGTCCGGGTCGCCAACCGCCCGGAGCACGCCCATCGCGAGATCGGCCTGCCCGTCGAAGGGGTCGATCAGCGCCCCGTTGGCGATATCGACCGCAATCGCGTTGATGGTGACATCCCGTCGCGCGAGGTCGTCGTCGATCGACGTGCCGTAGGTGACACCCGGGTGACGGCTGCCCGCTTCGTATACCTCGCTGCGGTAGGTGGTGATTTCGACCGGGATCGGACCCGCTGCGTCTGCGAACACCACGCCGATCGTGCCGAACCGCTCGCCGATGTCGTAGATGCCGCCAGTCTCGATCGTGGCGGCGATCGCCTTCGTCTCCTCCGGGGTCGCCGAGGTCGTGAAATCGAGGTCGTTGCTGGCGGGGAGGCCGAGCAGGATGTCCCGGACCATGCCGCCGACGAGGTGCAACTCGTGTCCGGCAGCCGCGAAAGCCACCGCCAGATCCGCCACGATCTCGCGCTGGCGTGGAGTGAGCCGCGAAAGGATCGGGTGATCGGCGGAGTTGGCGATGGTGGCGACAGGCTCGGAAATGGGTCTGGCTCCGGAACGCATGGACTTGCCCGGCGACGGCGGAGACCGCGAGCGCGAGGCGAACATGTGCGGAGAGTTTACCGCGCCACGACGGCGGGAATCCGGCCGCTGTCAACGTGCTCGCCAGGAATGTTCGCTATCCGGCGATCAGTTTTCGAGCGGGATCGGCGTCAGGACGAAGACCGGAATCTGGCGGGCGGTTTTCGCCTGGTAGTTGGCGTAGTCCGGGAAGGCGGCCACCGACCGCTCCCACCAGATCGCCTTCTCATCGCCGAAGACTTCGCGGGCGATGTAGTCTCGCTTGATGCTCCCGTCCTGCAGTTCGACGTGCGGGTTCGCCTTCAGGTTGTGGTACCAAACCGGGTTCTTGGGGGCGCCGCCGAGCGACGCAACCGCCGCGTACTCGCCGTCATGCTCGACTCGCATCAACGGCGTCTTTCGCAGTTTGCCGCTCTTCGCGCCGACCGAGGTGACGAGGATGATCGCCATCCCTCGCAGGGCGCCATTTTCCTGGCCGTTCGATGCCTCGAACGCCTCCGCCTGCTTGCGGGCCCAATCGGATGTGCTCGGTTCGTATTCACCCACCAATGGCATGGAACGCTCCCTGTGTGCATGTGCTTCGCACAGGGATGTCCCGACTCCGCTGCGCTCCGCTCGACATGACGAACGACCAAAAGGTCAGAACGTGACGATACCCGTATCAGGAGGGTGCCGGAAACCGGTCATCCAGCCAGTCCAGCATGGTGACGATGACGGTGGCGCGGTCGACTTCGTTGAAGATTTCATGCTTCATGCCGGGCCAGAGCCTGAGGGTCTTGTCGGCGGAGTTGGCGGCTGCGAAGAACTGCTCCGTCCCGCCCGGGCTGGTCAGGGTGTCGATCGCCCCATGCATCGCAAGGAGCGGAGTCGTCAGAGTCGATGCCCGCGCCAGCGCGTCACGCCCGGCATTCGTCAACTCCACGGCGGTGCGCATCCGGGTCTTGCCGTTGTAGTTGAGCGGATCATTGCGAAACGCCTCGCGCACGGCTGGATCGGTGCTGAGCGTAACGCTGTCGTCGCGCGGCACGGGCGCCTTCGGCCAGACCCGGGAAATCATCCGCGCCAGCGCATTCTGCCAGTCGGGAACACCCTCATCGACGATGAACGCGGCCCCGCTGATGACCAGCGC
This sequence comes from uncultured Sphaerobacteraceae bacterium, assembly GCA_964610045.1. Taxonomy (GTDB): domain Bacteria; phylum Chloroflexota; class Chloroflexia; order Thermomicrobiales; family UBA6265; genus JACCYX01. The sequence goes on along the minus strand of CAZSUN010000058.1, from coordinate 14,952 downwards.
CGAGACATCCGTCTGCCAGGCGAGGGTATAGCGGGCGGCGATCAGGCCGCCCATCGAGTGCCCGAGCACGATCTGTGGGAGATCGGGAAAGCGGGTGCGGGTACGTTCGGCGAGGAGCCGGAAGTCGTCGACATAATCGTCGAATCGCATCGCCAGCGCACGTTCGCCGCTGCTGCGCCCGTGCCCTCGGTGGTCCTGCCCAACCACGAGATACCCGTGCGCGGTCAATCCCTCGACCACGTGGGTATAGCGACCAATGTGTTCCGCGTGGCCATGCGCCAGCAAGACCACCGCCTTCGGCGACGCCGGTTCCCAGGTTGCGGTTGAGAGGGTGATCCCGTCGGGCGTGCGCAGGTCTTCGCGGAGTTCAGTCACCACGGGATATCCCCTCGCGTTCATGGTCGTGCCCGGGAATCGGCACCAGCCAGGTGGCGGAAAAGAGGCTGGTTGGCACCTCGACGCCGATGTCGTGGTACGCGGCGGGTGGAATCCCGATGCCGGCGAGCATGAGGTTGCCGGTCACCGCGGCGGCACTGGCGGCCAGGAGCCCGGTCTTGGGAAGTCCCAGCGTGAGCGTGCTGGTCGCGACGATGCATGGGGTGTTGACGTGGCCGGTCGTGGCATCGAGACCTGATGGCAGGTCGATGGCAACGACCGGCGCGCCGTGGCCGTTCGCCAGGGCTATCAGCTCCGCAGTCGTGCCGGTCGGATCACCTGTCGCACCCGATCCGAGCAGGCCGTCGACGACGATCGCTGCTGCCGGCAACCGGGAAAGTCCCGCCCCGTCGAGCACCGGAATGCCAACCACTTCCACGGACCGCAGGTGAGCGGCCGGCAGGCCGGTCAGTGCCGTCGCCGGCCGGGCGAGCACGACCGCGATGTCCGCACCCCAGGCCGCCAGGAGGCGAGCGGCCACCAGGGCATCGCCCCCGTTGCCACCGCTTCCAGCCAGCAGCACGACCCGCTGGCCGAAGGCGTCGCCATCCGGGAGTTGCGCGCGCACGAAGTTGGCGACGGCATACCCGGCATGTTCCATCAACTGGACGGGAGACACCCCGAACCGCTCGGCCATCAGGCGATCGATGAACGCCATCTGGCTGGCGGTGACCGCCGGGATTCCGGTCATCCTTTCTTGCCTTTCGACTTGCTCGACGGCTTTTTCGCAGGCGCTGGTGTGGCCGCGCGCTCCGCGAGGCGACCGCCGATCCGGACGAACTCCTGGGATGCCCCGTTTTCGTCGTATGCGATGAAATCGACGATCGCGCCCTTGTTCGGACCGTCCGGCACCCGGAAGCGCCGCTCCCCAACGGCAACCAGCGGGTAGGTGCGGTCGGCTTCCTCGTCGCCGGTTTCCTCGTCGAGCGAGACCATCCGGAAATCGAGCCGGTCATCGACCACCGAAACCGTGAACCGGCCATCGTGCCGGAGGTAGGTGCCGGCGAAGGCGTCGAGCTTTTTCGCGGAGAGCTTCACCGGTTTGGGTACCGGTCGCTCGAACTCCAGGTAGTGTTTCAGCGCCCACGCCTCGATCTCCTGGATCGCCCGGGCGCCCGGCTCGCCGTTGGTCAGGATCGCGATGGCGAACCCCTTCTCCGGGATCGCGGTCAGGTTGGCCCGGAACCCGTTGGTGGCGCCGCCGTGACTGATCGTGCGGAAATCCGGAAATTCGTGGATGCACCAGCCGATGCCGTAATGGCGATGGAAGTCACCTGCCTCCGCGATCGGTTCCTGCATGGCACTGGCGGATTTGGTGGCGAGCAGGCGGGTCCGACCGACCTTTCCGTTTCCCATATGAAGCTGGGCGAACCGGAGTAGTTCGCGGGTGGAGGTGACCACGCCCCCGGTGCCGTTGACGTGGCGGGGCAGCGAGTAGCCGTGCGCGACCGACTGGCCCTCTTCGCGGCTCTTCAGGGTGTGCCCGACGGCGTGCGGCCGCGTGATGACCTCGTTGGCGAAGAAGAAGCAGGTCTCCAAACCGAGTGGCCCCACCAGCCGCTCCTGGAAGACGGTCTCGAAGGGTTTCCCGGAGACCGCTTCGATCACCCGGCAGGCGAGGTAGTAACCGGCGTTCGAGTACGACCATAGATCGCCTGGCACGAACCACTGACGCAGCGAATCGAATCCGGCGACCGCCTTGGCCAGGGCGTCATCACCACGGCCATAATCGATGAACCGGTCCCCTTCGATCCCGGAGGTGTGCGAAAGCAGGTGGCGGAGCGTGACCGTATCGCGGACCGACTCATCGGCCAGCACGAGGTCCGGCAGGTAGGTCACGACCGGGGTGTCGAGGTCGAGCAGCCCGTCTTCCACCAGGATCATCGCCAGCGTGGAGGTGAACACCTTCGAAATCGACCCGATTTGGGAGATCGTATCGTCGGTCATCGGGATCCGGGTGTCGAGATTGGCGAATCCGGTCGAGGTGGTTTCGATCTCCCCGCCGTTGAGGATGCCGACGGCGATGCCCGGCACGTTCCAGCGATTGGCTTCGCCTTGCACCGCCGCAGCGAGTGAGGTGTACTCCGGCCGGTCGTAGGGCCAGCCCGGTACGCGGAACGGCGTGGCGGGATCGACGGAGGGGGACGACTTCTGCTTTGCCATCGAGGACGACTCCTGATGCGAACACGGGATGCCAATTCGGCCATAGTATCGGCCAAAGCGTGGTGGTGTGCCGCCAGGACCGGGGCTGCGACCGGTGGGATGAAGATGCGCGAGTGATCCGGAAAATCCGTTGTGAACAGGGTATTGACAAGGCGGCACTACTCCTGTATTGTGTTCGTACAGTCGAAAACGTCAATCGACTGGCGAGCAAACAAGAGGAACGTGAGGCGGAGATCGCAACAGAGCGTGCGATCGCAGGTTCCAGGGGCGCAAGTCCAGGGAACGACGTTCGAACCGGAGCGGAACAACACTCGCAATGGACTTTTCGGAGTTCTGGGTACGTTCCAGGCGAAGGATCGGTCAGCCACAGCGAAGGCTCGGTTTGCGGGACGACAGCAGCGTTGGGTAGACCTTCAGGCGAGGGCCTCGGCCCGGACCAGGATGAAGACGCACTCCTGACGCACCCGGAGCCACCGCTCACAAGGCGATGGCGGCTCAACCGGGAAGCGTAAACAACCTGATGTCAACGACGGCATGAAGCCCGGGAATCGCAAGATATCCGGGCTTCCGTGCGTCTGCGTGAATGAGGAACGAGGCATTCGACGATCCGCGGCATTGCGCCTCCATTCCGTAGGGGCCGTACCGCCCGAGCGTCAGCGAGGGTGTGTCGGCCCGTGGCATGCCATTCGAACGTGCGGGTGGACAGACCCTCGTTCCTCGGGCCGTCCACCCCTACGATGACGGGCGGCAGTCCATCCCGGCGGGGGCGGTTCGTGCGCCCGTCACCACCACACCGGTTTGCCCGTTACCGCGTGTCGCCGATGGCAAGGGGGTTGAAATCGGTGTCGCGGTCGAAGGTGTCGATTCCTTCCGCCGCCTTGAGTTTGCCCACCACCAGGTAGGTCACCGGCGTGGCGATCACCTCGTAGGAGGTCTTCAGGATCCAGCCGGTGTACATCATTTCCCACAGCACCTGGCCGGAGAACACCCCGGCGAACGCGATGGTGACGAAGATCAGCGTGTCGAGTCCCTGGCCAACGATCGTCGACGAGATCGTCCTCGTCCACAGCCACCGACCGTTGGTCGCAACCTTCAGGCGCGCGAGCACGTACGAGTTGGCGAACTCGCCGACCAGGTAGGCGCACAGCGACGCGATCAGGATGCGGGGTGTGGAGTCGAAAATCCTGCTCCATGCGTCGCCACCGTCCCAACTGGCTTCGGACGGCAGCACCCCGGCCAGCTGGATCGTCGCCACCGCCAGCGCGTTGCAGATGAACCCGAGCCAGATCACACGGCGGGCCGCCGCATAGCCGTAGACCTCGGTCAGGACATCACCGACGATGTAGGCCACCGGAAAGGTCAGCAACCCGGCGTCGGTGGTCCAGACGCCGAAGGACAGCACCTTCACGGCGACGATGTTGGCCGTGATCAGGCTGGTGACATACAGCGCGACGATTACCATCAGGTACGGCGAGCCGAACGGGTTGGGTTTCGGAGAGGCTGGGGCGCTCATCGATGGTGCATCCGACATGAATGAACGATAGAGAGTCAGTGTCGCGTGCGCGACCGGCACAGTGTAGTGCGGCCGCGCATCCGGCAGCGTGGTAGGGTTCGGGCATGGACGACCGCGCCACTTCCCTGGTTATGCTCCAGCACGATATCCGCGCCTGCACTCGCTGCGTGGCGGCAGGGTTCATCCCGATGGCGAATCCGCTGGTGCGGGGCACGCTACACACCCGCGGCATGCTGATCGGGCAGGCGCCCGGTCCCCGCGCCGAACACACGAATACCCCATGGTCGGGGCAGTCGGGCAAGCTCCTGCGGGCGTGGTTCGCGCGGGCGGGGCTTGATCCTGACCGGTTCCTGGACGATTGGTACTTCGCAGCCCTGACCCGTTGCTTCCCCGGCAAGGCCGCCACCGGACCCGGCGACCGTGTCCCCTCCCGCGCCGAACGGGCGCTCTGCCGTCCCCACCTCGACGCTGAACTCGCGCTCGTGCAGCCGCCGCTGATCGTTACCCTCGGCCGGCATGCGGCGGATGCGTTCGTGCCAGGCGCCAGGGGGCGGCCCTTGCGGGACCTGATCGGCACGGTCGCCACGGTCGATCCCGGTTATGGCGCTGTCCCGGTGGTGCCGCTACCGCACCCCTCCGGCGTCGGCCGGTGGCTGAACGACCCGGACAACCGGGCGCTGGTCGATCGTGCGATGGACGAGTTGGGGCTGTTACTGGCGGAAGGGAGTCCCCGATGAGCGTGTGCATCCTCGATCGCGATCAGCCCCCGGCGGACGCCCGCATCCGCTACGGCGACGATCCATCGCAGGTCGTCGATCTCCGGCTGCCACCGGGAGATGGTCCGTTTCCCGCCGCGATCGTGATCCACGGTGGATACTGGCGCTCCCGGTACACCCTCGACCATCTCGGGTGTTTTTGCGCGGATCTGACTACTGCCGGCCTCGCCACCTGGAGCATCGAATACCGCAGGGTGGGGATGGACGGAGGAGGTTGGCCCGGCACCTTCCACGATGTGGCGGCTGCGGCGCGGATGCTCTTCGACCATGCGGACAGGCTCGGGATCGATGCATCGTGCGTGGTTGTCACTGGACACTCGGCGGGAGGGCACCTCGCGAGCTGGCTGGCGAGTGTGGGGGGTGCGCCTCCTGATTCACCGATCGCCGCAAAGCCGTTACCGATCGTGGCGGCCATTCCGATTGCTGGCGTCCTCGACCTCGACCAGGGCGCGCATGATCGGCTCGGCAACGGCGCGGTCCAGGACTTCATCGGAGGCGAGCCGGATGATGTGCCGGAACGCTACGCGGCGGCTTCGCCAGCGGCGCTGGTCCCTTCATCCGTGCCCCACGTCGTGATCCACGGCATTGAGGACGATGTCGTGCCGGTGAGCCAGCCGGAGCGCTACGTGCAGGCGGCGCAGGCTGCGGGCGCGGCCGCTACCCTGGTCACGATTCCCGGCGCGGACCACTTCGATGTCATCGATCCCGAGTCGAATGTCTGGCCCGTGGTTCGGGATGCGATCCTGAACTCCTGCAGCCGGTCATCCTCGTAGGGATGACGCTCCGTGGTATTGGATTCGACAACATGGTCCATCGCCTCGTCATGTCGAGCGACGGTCCTCCAATCGGAGCGCCTGGAATGACAATGCCGGCCTAACCCGCCTGTTGCGGCGAGGACCGCGCCGCCACCAGTTCCTCGAGCAATGTCGGGGCGTCGGTGCAGAAGAGGTCGGGCCCCAGCGTCAGCACGCTCTCCAGCGCCTCCGCCGAATTCGTCGGCCAGCCAACAACTCGCATCCGGAGCGACTTCGCCTTTGCCACGATCGCGCGGTCGGCGTTGACGTGGTTGGCGTCGATCTGGGCACAGTCCAGGCGGACGGCGGTTTCGAGGAAGTCCTGCGTGTTCCAGTCGCCGATATAGCCGCGCCGGATGTGCGGCGCAACCCGCTGCACGACCTCCAGCGCGTGCGCGTTGAACGAGGTGATGGTCACCTGGGTCGCCAACCCACGCGCCTCGATCTCGGCGATCGCCTTCGGCACGATCTCGTCCAACCGCTCGTCGGTGTCGCCCTTGATCTCGACCAGGAGTTCCGGCAAGTGGCCGACGATGTCGAGCACCTCTGCGAACGTCGGCACGCGGCACGGTTCCGGCCAGTCCTCGAACGTCGATCGGGCATCCAGCGCCTGGAGGTCCACGAGGGTGAAGGAGGACACCTCCCCCTCGCCGTTGGTTGTGCGATCCACAGTCGCGTCGTGGATGATCACGAGTGCGCCGTCGCTGGTCATCCGGATATCGAACTCGACCGCCTGCAACCCGAGGTTCAGCGCGTACTGGAATCCGGGAATCGTGTTTTCCGGCGCCTCGAACCGTGCGCCCCGGTGCCCGATCATGATCATGGTGGTGTTCCTTCCCTCAGCAACAACTTTTTTGCCATTGTCCGCTGCAATCCTGGGTCCAGCCAGAGATGCGTGCCGGTGCCTGCCCTTGCCGTGACTCGCATCGCGGCGCCAGCGATCACTTGGTGACAGGGTTCCTCGCAGGCTCGGAAAGACAGACCGGTTCGCAGTTCACGACCGGTCTGGTTCCATGCCTGCCGGCAGCAGATGGTCGATTCGTTCCAGTATGTAGGTGGGTTGGGCGGAATCCGGCTGCGCCGCCAGCATCTCGCGGGTGGTCTCGCCGGTCAGGACCAGCGCCGACGGCATCCCGGCGTCGATCGCCATCCGGATATCGGTCATGAGGCGATCCCCCACCATCACGCACTGGCTGGCTGCCAACCCGAGTCGGGATAGCGCAGCTTCGAGCATGAACGGGTCCGGTTTCCCGACGTTCTGCTCGCATCTCACACCAGTGCAGCCCTCAATCGCGCCGATGATCGCCCCGGCGTCGGGTTCGCCCCGGCCGTTCGGGAACGGGCAGAACCGGTCCGGGTTGGTGGTAATGAGCCGCGCTCGCTTGTGGACCGCGATGGCATCGAAGGCGACCTGGAGCTTGTGGTAGGCAAAGGACCGGTCGTACGACGCGATCACGAAGTCGATCTCGGCCGGATCGTCGGAGATCCGGATTCCGGCGGCGGTGAGCGCGTCGATCAGGGGCTGTTCGCTGATCGGGTAGACCGTGGCGGTGGGGTAGTATCGCAGGAGCCAGGCGGTCATCGTGTCGACCGTGTTCAACATCTCGCGCGGTTCGATCGCGATGCCGAAACCCGCCAGCTTGCGGACGTACTCCGCATTCCCTCTGGTTGGGTTGTTTGAAAGGAACAGGATGGGCAGGTTGAGTTGACGCAAGCGTGAGATCAGTCCGGCCGCACCCGGCAACAGTTCGTTGCCGAGATAAATCGTGCCGTCGAGGTCGAAGATATACCCCTCGAACAACGACAATGGCTGCATACCATCGACGGCGCGGGAGGGAATCGCAAACGACATGGAACATCCTCGGAAGGAACGGATCGCACGTATGTGCAGGAGCCAGAAGCGTCGTTGACGCAGTGCGCCAGTGATCCTACCGTACGGGCATGGTGCAACGATGTGCATGCACAAATGTGCGTGTGGCCGGACGGGACGCACATCAATCGTCCCGGGCGCACGCCGGGCTACGGAGCATGACGGATCAACTCACCCGGCAGCAGATCGATCATGCGCTCGAACAGGCGTCGATCACCCACCACCTCCTTGTCGCTCCGGGCGCCATGACCGCCTCCGCAACGCTGGTCCCGGATCTCTTTCCCGGTCGTCCGGCCGTGATCGTTGCCGACGAGACGACCTGGCGCCTGGCCGGTCAACCCGTGCGCGATGTGCTGCTGGCCGCCGGTCACCCGGTGGCCGACCCGATCATCTTTCCCGCAACCCCGACCCTGCGTCCCGACACGCGCCATGTCACGGCGATCCGGACGCACCTGGAGGCAGAGGGAATTCCCGTGCTGCCCATCGCGGCCGGGTCCGGCTCGATCAACGATCTCACCAAGCGCGCCGCCCATGAGGCAGGTGTCCCCTACGTCTCGGTGGCGACGGCGGCATCGATGGATGGCTACACCGCCTCCGGCGCGGCCCTGATCGACAACGGCGTGAAGCAGACGTTTGCCTGCAACGCGCCGGTGGCAGTGATCGCCGATCTCGATGTGTTGTGTGCCGCGCCGCCAGCGATGACTGCTTCCGGGTATGGCGATCTCCTGGGGAAGGTGACGGCGGGGGCCGACTGGATCGTTGCTGATGCCCTGGGAATCGAGCCGATCGAGCCGGGCGTCTGGGAGATGGTCCAGGGACCGCTGCCGTCGATGATCGCGAACCCGGCGCGTTACCAGACGGGTGACCCTGCCTCGATCGAGCAGCTCTTTCTCGGACTTATCATGACCGGTCTCGCGATCCAGGCTTCGGGTTCGACGCGCTGTGCGTCGGGCAGTGAGCACCAGTTCAGCCACCTCTGGGAAATGCGCGGTTTGGAGCACAACGGTGAACTGGTCTCGCATGGCATCAAGGTCGGATTCGGTTCGATCTTTTCCGCCGCCCTGTACGAGCGCCTGCTTGCGCGGGACTGGCGGGCGCTCGACATCGACGCCGCCGTTGCCCGTTGGCCTGCCTGGCCAGCGATCGACGCATCGATCCGGGCCATGGCCGACTCCCCGGCGCTGATCGAGCGGGCGCTGATCGAGTGCCGGGCCAAGTACGTGGATCGCGCAGGGTTGCGGGATCGGCTGCTCACTTTCCGCGATGCCTGGCCCGATCTGGCCAACCGGCTGCGGTCGCATCTGATGTCGCCGGAGGCGCTGCGGAAGCACCTGGTCGCCGTCCACGCGGCAACGACGCCGGAGGAGATTGGGCTCACCCACGCGGAGGTGCGCGCCAGCTATGCGGCGGCTCGCCGGATACGCCGGCGGTACACGATTCTCGATCTGGTCGATGACATGGGGCTCCTCGACGACCTTGTCGGGGATGTGTACGCGCCCGGCGGCTTCTGGGGCCCGTGACGCCGGAAAATCGTGAGTACCGTCCTTGCTGGCTGCGAGGAAGGATGAATGGAAGGAATGCGGCCATGAATATCGCCATCGGCGCCGACCATGCCGGGGCTGACCTCAAGAACCTGATTCGCGACCGCCTGGCTCATCGTGACGATATCAGAGTCACCGACTTCGGTGTTCCGGATGCCGCGACCACGACCGATTACCCCCATATCGGGCTCGATGTCGCCCAGGCCGTCGCCAGGGGAGATGCCGACCGGGGGTTGCTGGTCTGCGGCACCGGGATCGGGATGGCGATCGCGGCGAACAAGGTGGCGGGAATCAGGGCGACGGTGGCCCACGACTCGTATTCGGTCGAGCGCTCGGTGCTGTCGAACAATTGCCAGATCCTCACCCTTGGCGCGCGCGTGATCGGTCCCGAACTGGCCAGCCGCCTGGTCGACGAGTGGCTGACCTACGAGTTCGATCCCACGTCCTCCTCCGCCGGGAGGGTTGCCCTCATTGACGCCTACGAGACGACCGGCACCTGCTCCTGACATTCCCTCCGCTTCCGGGTTTGGGAGGGGTCTTGCGGTTTCGGGTGAACAAGCGGGGATCATCGTCGTGGGGCGGACCTTGAGCGGTCTGCCATCAGGGCGACCACGGAGGGTCGCGCCGACGACGTTGTGATCGTTCGCCCGGATTCACCGCAGCGTTCAGCCGGAGCCAGGAAACCTGGGTGCGGGATCAGCGGTTCAGGAAGAGCGAGAGCAGGTAGGTGGCGCCGCCAGCGGTCATCAGTTGGGTGTAGGGGGTTGGATCGACTCCCCGGGCGAGCTGGATCACGATCATCACGGTCAGGGCGATCACGAGCACCGTTCCGGTGGACGCCATTGCCTTTTGGTGGATACTTCCTTCCCGCTCATCCACGAGGTCTCCCCGGGCCTGGCGGACCAGGTCGAACCGGCCGCCGAACGCGAACACCGCGGCGAGCGCACCCCAGACAAGGAGCCAGATGAAACCCTCGCCAGGATTCCCCGCCGCTGCCTGAGCGATGAAAATGACGGCACCAAACACCAGGTAGATCGCGGGAAGCAGGTACCGATGCCCGCCCGTGCGAGCGAACCGGGGCATGATGGAATCAATCAGGTTGGTCATGGAACATCTCCTCGACGGACATCCTGAAGAACCGCGCCAGGGCCATGGCCAGTGGCAAGGACGGGATGTACTTCCCCGTCTCGATGGCGTTGACCGTCTGCCGCGATACCCGCATGGCCTCGGCCAGTTGCTGTTGGGTGAGGCCATGCTCGATTCGCAGGCGACGGACATCGTTCTTCATGACCCCAAGGGTGCCACCGGATCAGCTGGATGTCAAGTCCGCTTTACATCGTCTGGCCCGCTCGTCCCCGGCATCCTGCCCGGGACAGCCTGCGACATGTACGGTCGACGTTCCTGATGTCCGGAAGCGCAGCCACCCAAACCATGGTTGTCGACGGGCTCGCCGTCGAGGTCGTCCGCAAGCACATGCGCACCATCCGGATCTCGATCCAGCCTCCGGATGGATGGGTCCGTGTGTCCGCCCCACAGCGTGCCGGTGACGACGCGATTCTGTCCGCAGTGGTCCAGCACCTGGCCTGGATCAGGAAGCAGCAGGAACGGGTCAGGAACGCTCCGCGCCAACTCGAGCGAAACATGGTGACCGGGGAATCGCACGATGTCTGGGGAGTGCGGTGCCTGCTTGACATCACGCGGTCGGGCCGGCCTGGCGTGCGCGTCGATGGCAGGACGATCTGGCTCACCGCACCGGCAGGCGCCAGTGCTGAGGCTCGGCGCCGCATCCTCGACGCCTGGTACCGGCAGCAGATCGAACTCGCCCTGCCGGAATTGCTTGAGAAGTGGCAGCCAGTGATCGGCGAGGCGGCCGCGTCGGTCAGCATTCGCCGGATGACCACGCGCTGGGGCAGTTGCACCCCGTCGCGGCGCACGATCCGGCTCAACCTGGAGCTCGCGACCCGTCACCCGCGGTGCCTGGAGTACGTGCTGGTCCACGAACTTGTGCATCTGCTGGAGCGATCCCACAATGCGCGCTTCCACGCTTTGATGGATCGCTTTCTTCCGGCCTGGCGGGAGGTTCGCGACGAACTGAACCGGGGTTCGCACTCCCCGGTCCTCAACCCGTCCCAGGCCGCCGACATCGATTGACCCTGTGCATCGAACAACCATCCGGAGTGGTCGAGCGGGTTGGGACCGTATTCGGATTCATCAGGCCAGCAGGTCGTCCGGCGATTCCTCGTCGTCTTCGTCGAGACCGTGCCACAGTCGCCGCATTTCCGGCGACTGCTCCAGTAAATCGCCCAGGGTCCCCTGGGCGATCACGCGGCCCTGATCCATGACGATGATCTGGCTCGCCCGCTGCAGGGCCGGTCGACGGTGCGAGACCACCAGCGTGGTCACGCCGGGGTGGGCGAACAGCCGCTCCCACAACATTCGCTCGGTATCGACGTCGAGGGCGCTGGAGAGGTCGTCGAGCACGTAGATCTCGGCTGGCCGCACGAACATCCGGGCGGTGGCGCTGCGCTGGATCTGGCCGCCCGAGAGCTTGACCCCCCGGACCCCGACCATCGTCTCCAGGCCGTCTTCGAGCGAGACGATGTCCTGCTCCATGACCGCCGACCGCAGGGCGCCGTCGAGATCGACCGAATCCTCCGGCAAGCCCAGCAGGATGTTTGCCCGCAGCGTCTCGCTGAACAGCCGCGGCGATTGTGGGGTGTAGGCGCTGTGCGGCGGGACGAAGAAGGTGTCGGGCCGCGACACCGGCTCGCCGTTCCAGAGCACGTCACCGGAATCAGCCGTCAGCAAGCCCTGCAGCACGCGGACCAGAGTCGTCTTGCCCGACCCAATCCTGCCGGTGATCACGGCCATCGAACCGCGCGGTACGGTGAACGAGATCTCCTCGACGCCGCGGCCGGAATCGGGGTAACGGTAGGACAGGCCGCGCACCTCCAGCGTTTGCAGGGCGTCGTTGCCGATCGGTGGCAGCGGCGGCACCTCTGGCAGTGGTCCTGTCAGGCCAGTCGGGCCATGCTCCATCAGCTTCTCCGCGGGTTCGCCCTGCAATAGCGCCGCAATCCGGTCGACCGAGACGGGAACCTGCCGCCACTGCGTCATGTATTGCCCGACAAACCCGGCCGCGACCGAGAGGCCGCCGAGGTAGGAGACGAACAGGGTGAAATCGCCGACCGAGAACGAGCCCTCGCGCAGTTCGTTCGCGGCCAGCAGCAACAGGATCCCGGTGCCGATGTTGGCAAGATTGGACGAAATGGAATGCAGGAATTCATTGAACACCGTGTCATTGATGTTCGCGCGGCGGCGGGCGTCGTTCACGTCCCGGAAATGCGCGATGACGCGGTCTTCCGCGGCGGTGGACTTCACCGCCTGGATCGAGCCGAACATCTCGCCGAGCAATCCGGTCACCTGACCGATCGCTTCCTGGTTCGCCTTGCGGAACCGGACGATGCGGGTTTCCATCCGGACGATCAGCACGATCGTCAGCAGCAGCGGTACGAAGACGCCGATCGTCAGCAGCGGATCGATGCGCGCGAGGATCACGATCGAGATCCCCAGCATCAGGGCCTGGCCGATCGGGTCGAAGGTCCAGCTGAGAAAGAGGCTGATTGCCGCCATATCGTCACGCAGGCGGCTGACCGCCTCGCCGGAGGAGACCGGCACCGACCGTGCCCCGGGGTGCGTCAGGATGTGCCGCAGCACGTTTCGCCGCATCAGGGCCTCAACGAAGATGTGAAGGATTGGCTCGGCCGCGGCGATCGTCAGCGTCACGAAGCGCGCGCACCCGACCGCGACCAGCAGGCCCAGCAGCGTCCACATGTTGCCGCCGGCCGGGGAACCGTTGGAGAGGTCGTCGAAGAATCGTTGCAGGATCAAGCCCGGCACCAGCGTCAGCACGTACATGCTGGTAAACACGCCGAAACCGGCGGCGGCGAAGATCTTCGGTTCCACTCCGGCCAACGAGCGGATGATTTGCCACGGTTTCATGGTGTCGCCTCCCCGGTGTGTCCCGCGTCACTGCTGGACCGGAGCAAGCCCGCGAAGAGCGAGGTTGGATCGGCTGCCAATGTCTCCCGCTCACCGTATTCGGCGATCTGGCCGTGGGCCATCACCAGGATGTCATCGGCGCGTTCGAGGGTGGCCAACCGGTGCGCGATCACGATGGCGGTCCGCCCGGCGAGGAGGGTGTCGATCGCGCGTTCCAGCCGCGCCTCGGTCGAAGGGTCGAGCCGCGAGGATGCTTCGTCGAGAATGATGACGTCGGGATCGCGGAGGAAAACCCTGGTGAAGGCAAGCAGTTGTGCTTCGCCGGACGAGAGCCCGCTCCCCCCGGGTGAGAGCAGGGTGTTCAGCCCCGACTCCAGCGAGGCAAGCCAGCCGGCGAGGCCGAGACGTTCGAGCGCGGCGGCGATGCGCTCGTCGGGGATCGTGCTGTCGAACAGGGTGAGGTTGTCGCGGACGGTCGCCCGGAACAGCTGGATCTCCTGGGTAACCAGGGCGATTCGCTGCCGCAGGTCGTGCCAGGTACAGTCGCGGAGGTCGACGCCGCCGATCCGGATCGCACCCTGGCCGGGATCGTAGAACCGGACGAGGAGCCTGGTCAGCGTGGTTTTGCCGCTGCCGGTGCGTCCGACGACGCCCAGCACGCGACGCGGCGCGACCGTGAGCGACAGGTCCTTCACGGTCGGATCGCCTGGTGCGTAGCCGAAGGTCACCTCATCGAACTCAACCGCGAGTGGCCCGGGCGGGATCACCGTGCCGGGTCCTTCGCGCAATGCCGGTGCGATCTCCTGGAGTTGCCGGACACGGGTGATGCTGGCGGATGCCTGCTGGAAATCTCGAAGTTGCCGGGAGATCTCTTCCAGTGGCGCGTTGAGGACAGTGGTGAACTGGAAGACGACGAACACCGTGCCCAGGGTGATCGCGCCATCCTGGTAGAGGAGACCGGCGATACCCAGGGCTGCGGCCATGCCCAGCACCGACAGCAACTGGGACACCGAGAACGTGAGCCCCCCGATGATGGCCGCGGGCCGTTGCCGGAGATAGTAGGCGCGGGAGTACTCATCGTTTCGCCGCAGCACATAGCCGGTTGCCCCGGCCGACCGGATATCTTCCGTGCCGCCGATCCGTTCTTCCAGGAACCCCATCAACTCTGCTTTTGCCTGCCGGGCGGCCACGAAGCGCACCGAATTGACCCGCCCCATGAGGAACAGGGAGAGGAAGGTGATGGTGGAGAAGAAGGCCACCACCACCCCGATCCGCCAATCGATCAGGAACAGCAGCACAACCACGCCGATTGTCAGCAGGACGTTGCCTACCAGGTTGATGGTGAACCGGGAGAAGAAGTTGCCGAGGGTGAAGACATCGCCGTCGACCCGTTCGATCAGATTGCCAGGGGTGTGCTGGTTATGGAAACCCATATCGAGACCGAGTACGTGCCTGGCCAGATCGGCGCGCAAGTTGTTGGTGGCGGTCCAGCCGATGTGCTGGGCGGCCCACGTTTCGCCCAGTCGCACCACCTGGACGAGGATGGCGAAGGCGATATACATCACGGCCACGACGATGAGCGTCTGAAGCGGATCGCCGGCCAGGGCGCGATCGATGAATGCCCGGATCACCAGTGGGGAGGCCAACTGGAGACCGGTGCTGATCAGGAGCAGCAGGGAGAGCAGGGCGACCCTTCCGCGCTGTGGTTGGAGGTAGTGAGCGAGCAGCCGCCAGTATTCGCGCGGCGTGGGGCGCACGTTGGACATGGAATTCGGTCGAACACGTGGGAAGTGCGAATGGCCGAACGCCAGAATAGCACGCGGCACAACCGGGTGGAACGCCCGGAACGAAGCGATCC
>CAZSUN010000057.1:0-23830 GCA_964610045.1 uncultured Sphaerobacteraceae bacterium | reverse complement strand
TGTTTGGCGTACTGCCGATGCCATTCCGGCGGACGCTACTCGCTCAGGATGCCGTAGAGCTGGCGCCGAATGTCGTCCAGCAGCGCTGAAGCGCGCGAGCGCTGATCCTCGGTGCCGTTGATCGAGACCTCCCGGGCCGCGCCCATCAGCTTGTGCAGGCTTTCTCGCATCTGCTCCTCGGACTCCGTTTCGCCCCGACCGTTGTCCCAGACCTGCTGCGCCTGCTCAGTGTGGGTGGTCAGGTACTCACGTCCGGCGTCGGTGATCGTGTAGAGCCCCTGCTCGCCTTCCTCACGGGAAGCAAATCCTTCCTCGACCAGCAACTGCAGGACGGGATAGATCGAACCGGGACTCGGGCGCCAGCGATCGTCAGTCCGTTCGGCGATCTTCGCAATCAGGCCATATCCGTTGGCCGGTTCCTCGGCGATCAACTGGAGGATGGCGAGGCGGATGTCGCCACGCCGGGCCCGGCGCCCGTCTCCGCGTCCGCCATGCCGGGGCCCGCCGCGATGATGACCTCGATCGGAGAAGTCCGGCCCGAACGGACCGCGTCCGCGATGACCGAATCCCCGGACGGGAGATGTGTGGTCGCAATCAGGTTGATGTCGCATGTGTCGTTTCCTTTCTGTCGTCGCGAATTGCGACTGACACGATAGTATATCGCGATATATCGTTTGTCAAGCAGTCCATGCCCACGCGTCGAGTTGTCATCAGGATTCGCCAACGATGGACGCGTTCCGGACTCCGGGCATCGTCCGTGGCCGCCAAAGATACGGGGAAGGACGTGCATTCACCTCCCGAGAGGGATGACAAGCCACCATTGACCTGACGAACCACACCACTTCACCTGGTTCTGGCAGGTCACCGCGTGCTCTCCAGAACAAGAGGACGGAGACGGGGAACACT
This sequence comes from uncultured Sphaerobacteraceae bacterium, assembly GCA_964610045.1. Classification (GTDB taxonomy): domain Bacteria; phylum Chloroflexota; class Chloroflexia; order Thermomicrobiales; family UBA6265; genus JACCYX01. Next base: position 22,924 of record CAZSUN010000057.1, on the reverse strand, counting down.
TCGAACCTTGTCTCCGACTCCGGCGACACGTGCCCGCGATGTCCCTGCCGACGCCCATCCACGATCCGCTGCCGATTTCCGTGCCTCAAAGTCAACAATCGACGCCTGGTCCAGCTCAGACCTTTGACTATGAGGCACATAACCAATTGTGGTTGCGCATTTGCAGCCTTCCGGCCTTTACAAGCGAAAACTTCGTCCGTACACTGTGAACGTACACAGCAGTCAGGGCTGGCCGGTTGCTGTTGGCGTGAACCCGCAGTTCACAGATCTCCCGCAGGTGTTCCGAGGAGGGAATCGCGTGTTTACATCCATCATTTCCGGAAGCGATCTGGCTGGATCGAACTCCGGTACCTACTCCGGGTCGCGCTGGACCCGGCTGCTATCGATCCTGTTGCTTGGAGCTGTCCTGATAGCGGGATTCGGCCTGATCCGGCCGCAAGCGGCGTCCGCCGGCCAGGGCGGGACCATCAATACCAACAACGTCGAGATGTTCCGGCACCTGACCGATCTCACCGTCATCGGCTCGCTCGACGCCGGTGACCGGGTCGACATCTTCTGGGGCCCGGAAGGCGAGATGTACGAGGTGCGCGCATCGGATGGAACGGTCGGCTGGATCTGGGCCGAGTTCCTCGATCCGGACGGTGGTTCATCGGGTTCGAGCAGCAGTTCATCATCCAGCAGTTCGTCGGCGAGCAGCGGTGGCGGCTCGTCGTCGAGTGCGGCCGATATAGCCGGCGCCTGGTCCTGGAGCGCCTGGGCGATGGTCGACGCCGACTCGCTGAACGTGCGCAACGGTGCGTCCACCAGCGCCGCGGTCATCGACACCTACGGACCGGGCGAGTGGATCGAAGTCATCGGCAACGATTACAACGGTTTCTCGCCGATCAACTACGGCGGCGATGTCGCCTGGGTGGCCACCAAGTACCTGAGCTGGGACGGCGAGTACCAGTACGCATCGGTCGGCACCATCGGCGGCGGTTCATCGGACTCCAGTTCCGGCAGTACCAGCCAGGAACACTGGATCCAGGTCAATGGCCTGACGGGCCGGGTTGACCTGATGGTCGGGAACTCGATTTACGCGACCTACTGGGGTTCGGTCGGCTTCGACACCTCGTCGGATGGCTTCTACTCCACGGCCGATGGCACATATTACGTCTATGCGATGTACCGGCCTCTCGGCTACACCTCGTGGGCCGACGCCTACATCTCCAACTGGGTCGGTTTCGATCCAACCCGGTTCAACGGTTTCCACTCCTATTCGAAGGACGCCAACGGCAACGTCCTGCCCAATGGCGCCGGCCGCACCGGGGGGTGCGTCGCCCTCCCGGCGGGTGCGATCCAGGCAGTGTACGACTGGTCCTACATGGGTATGCGAGTCGTCGTCTACCGGTAGCGACCCAGCATCGAAACGCCCGCGGTCTCGTGCGACCGCGGGCGTTTCAGGATCACGAGGGGTCACATGCGTCGTGCCCGTTTCCGTCCATCGTCCATGCACCGGCTGCCCTGGCGATTGGTTCCCGCCATCCTGCTGGTGTTGATCGTGGCCTCACTGGCACTCGGCCCATCGCTTCCAGGCTCGTGGACATGGCGCCACGGACAAGAGCGCAGCCAGGCAGCCGTCGCAACCGACGGGCTCAATCTGCGGGCTGCCCCAACGCTCGACTCCGCTGTCCTTGCTGTCCTCCCCTCCGGCGAGCAGGTCGAGGTGGTCGGCAACGTCGAACACGGCTACGCGCCTGTTCGTTACCAGGGCAGTTCGGGCTGGCTGGCGGTCGAGTATCTGTCCTTCGGCGAGCGTGTTTCAGCCGGAGAACCCGCCGTGGTATCCGCCGCCGAGAGTCCCGGCCTCGAAGCGGACACCTCCGATCCCGAGCCAGGCGATTCAACCACGTCGTCCGGTCAGCACTCCGCCTCCACCGAGCGATGGATCGATATCAACCGGACCAATGCGACGGTCACCCTGTTCGAGGGAGATACCGCAATCACGGTGTTTCCGGGCCGGATCGGGCGCGATCAGTCCGCCGAAGGTTTTTATTCCACCGCGATCGGCACCTATCACGTCTACAGCATGAACGAAGGGCTCGCCCCCACACCGTTCGCCGACAATACGTACCTCACGGATTGGGTCGGATTCGACCCGGTTCGGCACAACGGCATCCATTCGCCGGTCCGCAACGCCGACGGCTCGATCCGGGAGTGGCAGAACGCAACCACCCTTGGCTGCGTCCGCCTCAGCGCGGAAGATGCCAAAACCGTCTTCGCGTTCGCCCACATCGGCATGCGCGTCGAGGTCCACGACTGAGCGGCTCGACGCACGGTGGGTGATTCAGTCGCGGAGCCCCGAGATACCGCCGTCGATCATGAAGTTGGCGCCCGTCACGTACGAGGCCTCGTCGCTGGCGAGAAAGAGGATGGCGTTGGCAATCTCGCGAGGCTCCGCCTGCCGCTTCAGCAGGGTGTTGGACGCCCCGGCGGCCCGGATCGCCGCTTCGGCATCCTCGTACGAATCCCCGGTCGCCGCCATCCGCCGCCGGATATGGAACGATGTCAGTGTCGGCCCTGGGGACACGGCGTTCACCCGGATTCCCTGCCCGGCGTGGTCGCAGGCCATCGACCGGGTCAGGGCCAGCACGGCTGCCTTGGTCGCGTCGTATTGGCCCATTCCCGAACGCCCAACGGTCGCATTCGCGGACGAGACGGTGACGATGCTTCCACCGCCGCCGGCCGCCATTGCCGGAATCGCATATTTGCACCCATAGGCCACTGCCAGCAGGTTGACCGCCACGATCCGGTCCCACGATTCATCGGTCGCATCCGTAATCGGTCCCCAGACCCGGATCGCCGCCACATTGGCCAGGATATCGAGCCTGCCAAACCGATCCATCGTCGCCTGCACGACGCGTTGAGCTTCCAGTTCGATCGTCAGGTCCGCCGCAATCGGCAGCAGCCGCTCGCCGCTGGCATCGATCCCAGTAACCGCAGCCTGCGCCGCATCGCCATCGAGGTCAACTACCGCGATCGATGCGCCTTCCTCATGGAAGCGCCGGACGGTCGCTTCACCGATTCCCCCACCACCACCGGTGACGATCGCCACCTTGCCTTCCAGCCGCCCTGTCAAGGAACTCCTCCTGAGCGGAGTCCTTGTACCATCAGGATGCCGCGTGGTCCATCCCGCTCCCGGAGTGGTTGACAGTCACCGGATGCCCCCATACGGTGACCGCATTGGCCGTCGCCGCTCTTGGCGCCATCCGGGGAGACAACATGGATCGCAGCACCCTCCTTGCACAATTCCGCAGTCAGATCGCCGAGGGACGCCCGATCATCGGGGCAGGGGCTGGCACCGGCCTGTCGGCGAAATCGTCCGAAGCGGGCGGGGTCGACCTGATCGTGATCTACAACTCCGGGCGGTTCCGGATGGCCGGCCGCGGATCGCTGGCGGGGATGATGCCCTATGGCGACGCCAACGCGATCGTGATGGACATGGCGCGCGAGGTGTTGCCGGTGGTGAAGCACACACCGGTGCTGGCGGGCGTGTGTGGAACGGATCCGTTCCGCCTGATGCCGCAGTTCCTGAAGCAGGTGAAGGAGACAGGATTCTCCGGCGTGCAGAACTTCCCGACGGTCGGCCTGATCGAAGGCACCATGCGCGCGGGTCTGGAAGAAACCGGCATGGGATACGACCTCGAAGTGGAGATGATCCGGACAGCGCACGAGATGGACCTGCTGACCACGCCCTACGTCTTCAATCCAGAGGAAGCGCGAGCGATGGCAGCCGCCGGGGCAGACATCCTGGTGCCACACATGGGGTTGACCACCAGCGGCACCATCGGCGCGCAGACGGCGATCACGCTCGACGAGTCGGTCGAGCGGGTCCAGGCCATGCACGATGCGGCGAAGGAGGTCAATCCCGACATCATCGTGCTCTGTCACGGCGGACCCATCGCCGAGCCTGATGACGCGGCCTACGTGCTGGCGAACACCACCGGCATCGCCGGGTTCTTCGGCGCCTCCAGCATGGAACGGCTTCCCACGGAAGTCGCGATTCGTGAGAACATGGAACGCTTCAAGGGCCTGACGCTCTCCGGTAGGGCCACATAGATTCAACGGCGATCGCATCGCGGGCGGACAACAACCGCTGCGCGGCAGGTCCGCCCCTACGGCGCGGCGGGAAGGGGTTCGTATGGCGACTGTCGTCCTCGTCGGGACGCTCGATACCAAGGGAGTCGAGTACGGCTTCCTGCGCGACCGTATTGTGGAGGCTGGGTGCAAGGTCATCCTCATCGACGCCGGCATCCTCGGCGCCCCGGCGATTGCGCCGGACATCGACCGTGAAGCGGTTGCGAACGCAGCCGGCACGACCATCGCCGAACTCACCGCTGCCCACGACCGGGGCGCCGCGGTGGCGACGATGGCGCGCGGGGCCACGGCAATCGTTGCCGAACTGTTCGCCGCGGGGAAACTTCAGGGCGTGATGGGCCTGGGTGGTTCCGGAGGCTCGACGCTGGTCTCGCAGGCGATGCAGGCATTGCCGGTGGGCGTACCGAAGCTGCTGGTCTCCACGGTCGCCTCGGGCGACACCCGCCCATACGTCGGTGCGGTCGATATCACGATGATGTATTCGGTCGTCGATATCGCCGGGATCAACCGGATTTCGTCACGCATCCTGCGCAATGCTGCCGGGGCAATTACCGGCATGGCCACGTCGTATGCGGAAACAGCGCCACCTGACGACGATCGGCCCCTGATCGGGGCGACCATGTTCGGTGTCACTACCCCGGCGGTGACGATTGCCCGCGAGCGCCTCGAAGAACTCGGCTACGAGGTCGTGGTGTTCCACGCAACCGGCACTGGCGGACGCTCGATGGAAGCGTTGGTTGCGGGCGGCTTCCTTGCCGGGGTGCTGGACTTGACGACGACCGAACTGGCCGACGAACTCGTCGGCGGCGTCCTTTCGGCCGGACCGGATCGACTCCTGCAGGCAGGTCGAAGCGGAATCCCGCAAGTCGTCTCCGTCGGCGCCCTCGACATGGTCAACTTCGGCCCGATGTCAACCGTGCCGGGGCGATTCCGCGATCGCAACCTGTACGTCCACAACCCGAACATCACGCTCATGAGGACAACGCCGGAAGAAAACGCAGAGCTTGGCCGTCAGATCGCGGAGAAGCTGAACGCGGCCACCGGACCGGTCGCACTCTATCTCCCCCGAAAGGGCGTCTCCCTGATCGCCACGGATGGAGAGCCTTTCCACGATCCCGCTGCTGACAGCGCCTTGTTCGATGCGATCCTGGCGAACATCGGGCCGAATGTCGAAGTCCACGACCTTGACCTCGCAATCAACGATCCGGCATTCGCGACCGCGATGGCGGATCGCCTGCACGAGTTGGTCGCCAGCGCTTGACCCCACACTCCGCTCGATTCCGCGAGAACGGTATTACCGAAATCCACAGGAGGCACCAATGGTCGTTATTCCGAAGAACCCGATCGATCCACAGACGCTCCCCGTCCAGACATTTCCCTGGGGCGCCATCAAGTGGTTGGTGAGCCCAGGCCAGAACGATGGTGCGGTCTTCACGTTTGGCGAGGTAGCGTTGCTTCCTGGCATGGGTCACGATCGCCACAACCACCCCGTTTCCGAAGAGATTCTTTACGTCCTCTCCGGCGAGGGAGTGCAAATGGTTGATGATGAGGAACCTTTCCCGGTGCGGCCGGGAGACACCATCTACATTCCCGCTGCCGTCTACCACTCCACGATCAACACCGGCTGGACGCCGTTGCGGCTGCTGGCGATCTACAACCCGGGCGGCCCGGAGCAGGATCTCGCAAACCTGCCGGACTTCACCGAGTATTCCGTTGGTTCCGGACCGAAGTGGTCGCTGGGGTAGCGAGGCAATGGCCGTGTAAAGCTCACGCTCCTGCACCAACGTAGTCGGCAAGATGTTGACCGGTCACGGTCGAGCGGGCGGCGATGAGATCGGCGGGGATACCTTCAAACACGATCCTGCCGCCATCGCGGCCCGCGCCGGGACCGAGATCGATGATCCAGTCGGCGTGCGCCATCACCGCCTGGTGATGCTCGATCACGATCACCGACTTGCCGGAATCGACGAGGCGGTCCAGAAGGCCGAGCAACTGCTCGACATCGGCGAGATGCAGTCCGGATGTCGGCTCATCCAGCACGTAGACCCCGCCTTTCTCTCCCATGTGCGTCGCGAGCTTGAGCCTCTGGCGCTCGCCGCCGGAAAGCGTCGTCAACGGCTGCCCGAGGCTGATATATCCGAGTCCGACATCCGCCAACCGGTCGAGGATGGCTTTCGCTGCCGGCAACTTCGCGTCCCCGGAGGCAAAGAATTCACGGGCCCCGGTTACCGGCATGGCAAGTACCTCGCTGATGTTCCGGCCGCCGAAGCGGTACTCCAACACTGCGGCCTGGAAGCGCTTTCCCTCGCACTCCTGGCACGTGGTTGCCACCGTCGCCATCACCCCCAGGTCGGTATAGATGAGGCCCGCGCCGTTGCAGGTTGGGCAGGCGCCCTCCGAATTGGAACTGAACAGGGCGGGTTTGACCCCGTTGGCCTTGGCGAATGCCTTGCGAATCGGTTCCAGCAGGTCCGTGTACGTCGCGGGATTGCTGCGCCGCGATCCCTTGATGGCGCTCTGGTCGATCGTCACCACACCGTCGCAGCCGGCAATCGACCCGTGAATCAGGGAACTCTTGCCCGACCCCGCCACCCCGGTCACAACGACGAGAACCCCGAGCGGGATATCGACATCGACGTCGTGCAAGTTGTTCGCGTTCGCCCCGCGCACCTCCAGCGCCCCGTATGGCGTTCGGACCTTCGGCTTGACGGACGCCCGGTCGTCCAGGTGGCGCCCGGTGACCGTATCGCTGGCGCGCAACTCCGCCACGGTGCCTTCGAATACCACCTGTCCGCCGCCGGAACCTGCGCCGGGACCGAGATCGACGACCCGATCGGCGATCTCGATCGTCTCCGGCTTATGCTCGACCACCAGCACTGTGTTGCCCTTGTCCCGCAACTGGAGCAGCAGATTGTTCATCCGCTGGATGTCGTGCGGGTGAAGCCCCACCGTTGGCTCGTCGAAGACATAGGTGATATCAGTCAGTGACGAACCGAGATGACGGATCATCCTGGTTCGCTGGGCTTCGCCGCCGGAGAGCGTCCCGGAGGATCGGTCGAGCGAGAGATATCCCAGGCCGATCTCGACGAACGAATCGAGCAACCGCTGGATCGCGTGGATCAACGGCGTCGCTGAGGGGTCGTCAAGCCCACGAACCCATTCCGCAAGGTCACTGATCTGCATTGCGCAGGCCTCGGCGATGTTGATGCCCGCGATCTTCGATGTCCTGGCCGGCTCGCTGAGCCGCGTGCCACCGCACTCGGGACAGGCGGTATAGGTGACAGCCCGCTCCACGAACGCGCGGATGTGCGGCTGCATGGCGTCCAGATCCTTGGAGAGGAACGATTTCTGGATCTTCGGGATCAGGCCCTCATAGGTGAGATTGGCGCCGACATATTTGACCTTGGTCGGCTCCTTGTAGAGGAAATCGTGGCGCTCCCGTTCGGTAAAGTCGCGAATCGGCTTGTTCGGGTCGAAGAAGCCGGATTCACTGAAGAATCGGACGTTCCAGCCGCCGGCGTTGTACCCGGGAATCGTCAGGGCGCCCTCGGCGAGCGATTTCGAATCGTCGTACAACTGGGTCAGGTCGATGTCGGTCACGTTGCCCATGCCTTCGCAGCGGGGACACATGCCGCCGAGCACGGTAAACGTCTTGTGTTCGGCCTTGCTCCTGCCCTCACCGCGATCGACAGTGATCGCCCCACTCGCTCGCACCGTGGGCACGTTGAAGGAGAACGCATTCGGGGAACCGATGTGCGGTTGCCCGAGCCGGCTGAACAGAATGCGCAGCATCGCGTTGGCATCGGTGGCCGTGCCGACGGTGGAGCGGGAATTGGCGCCCATCCGCTCCTGGTCGACGATGATCGCGGTCGTCAATCCTTCGAGCACATCCACGTCGGGGCGCGCCATCGACGGCATGAACCCCTGGACGAATGCGCTGTAGGTCTCGTTGATCAGCCGCTGCGACTCGGCCGCGATAGTGCCAAAAACCAGCGAGCTCTTGCCGGACCCGGAGACACCCGTGAAGACGGTCAGCCGCCGTTTCGGGATCTCGATGCTGACATCCTTCAGGTTGTTCTCGCGGGCGCCTCGCACCCGGATCAGGTCGTGACTGTCTGCCATGGGCGAACCCGCGGAGCGGGATTCCTTCATCGAGATCATGCGCATCCTTCAGGTACGGAGATCAGCCAACGGCCTTCGTGACCAGGTCGACGATACGCTGTTCCTCCGCAGGTCCAACCTTCGTCAGTGCGAAGGAGGTCGGCCACATGCTGCCATCGTCCAGGTGGGCGTCGTCATTGAATCCGAAGGTCGCATACCGCGCCTTGAACTTGTCCGCGCTCTGGAAGAAGCAGACGACCTTGCCATCCTCATTGGCCCAGGCTGGCATCCCATACCAGGTTTTGGGGGCGAGTCCAGGCGCTACCTGCTTGACGATGGCATGAATGCGTTCGGCCATGACACGATCGGACTCAGGCATCTCCGCGATCTTCGCCAGCAGGTCGTTTTCCAGCGCTGCCGCCTTCTCAGCCTTTGACGCGCGGCGCGATTCCGCCTTCGCCTCCCGGGCGCGTTCTTTCATTGCCTCACGTTCCGCGTCGGTGAAGCTGCCCGAAGCCTTCGAGTCCTTGGTGATACTCATATCCTTCTCCTGCGTGGGACTGCTGCTTGAGGCGTGCCGGTAACGACGAATCGTACGAGTCTGGCAGCACCCGATTGCCAGCCCTGATCAAGCGTGATGTTCTACGTGTCCTGGATCAGCCCAAGCACATTCCCGTCCGGGTCGGTGAAGGTCGCCACCAGGCGGCCGCCACCGACATCACTGGCGGGATCATTGACAGCGCCTCCGGCTGCCGTCACCTCGACCAGCTTCGACGCGATATCCGGCACATGCCAGTACGCGACTGGAGAAGTCAGCCCTTGCGGGCCACCACCCGGGACGAGACCGATCTGCTGACCTGCAACCTCATACCCAACATAGTAGGGACTGTCCGTTTGTGGCGGCGCGCCGAGAAGGGCGGTATAGACCGCCTTCGCCGCGGCGAGGTCCGAGACCGGATGCAATACGGTCCTGATTCCCTGGTTGGTGTTGTCGCTCATGGTTCCTCCTGGATGTGCAGGCTGCGCTGGCCCTGCCCGGTATGTCCTGGAAGCGTCGTGGTCCTAACTGGCAGTCCCTCGCCTATTGCGAGGACACACCGTGTGTCAATCCAGTCCCACGCCGCTGCCAAGGATACCAACAATGTACGTACACTACTCCGGCCGATCTTGTCGCATGGCGCTCCTAGCACGCAAGATGTCGGTGACGCCCGCTCCCGGGCGTCACTCACCTGACGGACCGCATGACAGGAATGTGACCGGTGCCGGAATTCCAAACTCCCGCGACACGCTTCGAGGAACATCGCGCGCATCTGGTGACGGTCGCGACCCGGCTGCTGGGATCGAGCGCCGAGGCGGAGGACGCTGTCCAGGAGACCTGGCTCCGATTCGACCGCGCGAACAACGAGGAGATCGAGAATCCCGGCGGTTGGCTGACAACGGTGGTGAGCCGGATTTGTCTCGACCACCTGCGCTCGCGTTCGACTCGCCGCGAGGAACCGGCCGACATCGCGCTCCTCGAATACAGTGACCTGGAGCCTGGACCGGAGGACCTGTCGATGCGGGCGGAGTCGGCTGCGGAAGCCCTCGCCGTCGTGCTCGATATCCTGACGCCGGGGGAGCGGGTTGCGCTCGTGCTCCACGATGTGTTCGATGTGCCATTCGACGAGATCGCAACGATCGTCGATCGCACGCCAACCGCGACTCGCCAAATGGCGAGCCGGGCCCGGCAGCGTGTCCGGACCCGTAGAGACGGCATCGCCTACGACCAGCAGCGCCACCGCCTCGCGGTCGAGGCATTCCTCCGCGCCTCTGCCGCCGGCGACCTCCATAGCCTGGTGGCGGTGCTCCATCCGGACGCGGTCCTTCGCGCCGATCAAACTGTCCTCCGGATGGGCTCGCGGAATGGCTGGATCACATCCGAACTCCATGGTGCGAGTGAAGTCGCGGACCAGTTCAACGGACGTGCCCAGGCCGCGCAACTCGCGACCATCGACGGTCGGTTCGGCGCCGTCTGGATCACCGGAGGCAAGCCGCGGGTCGCGTTCCTGTTCACCGTCGAACAGGACTCGGTCGTGGCAATCGAGCTGGTTGCCGATCCTGGCCGCCTCGCGAGCCTGTCGATCGTGCCGAAGCCTTGACCTTGTCGCCTCCATTCGAGGCGGGCACTACGTAGCCGGCCGCAGATGCCAATTGGCGGATACGTACGTGACGCGCCGGCTTCGGATCGCACCGTACCCGCCAAATCTCCGCAATCCCACCGATGGATCGGCCTCCCATTCAGCGCACACTGTGGTCATCGGAATCGACAACGGTTCCGATCCGGCAAGTGCCGGTGGTCCCGGTGAATGCGACCGATTTTGGATGCTCCGGGACCAATCCGGGAGCGGAGTCCCGGTCCGGCACAAAGCTGGAAGTTCAACCCATCGACCCTGGACGCGTGGGCTCGGCCCACATAGATGGTTCACCGTCACCGGTTCTCCCGGCCAGCCCAATGCCCGGCAAGGGAGCCACCCAGGTGCAATCGCAGTCAACACATGCTGGAAGGAGGTGACATTCACAGGTACCGGGAGTTGCGAACCGTCTTTGGTCCTTTCGACCACCGCCTCCTGGGCGTGCAGCAGGCGGGGTACGGCCGGAAGGTCAGGCCGGCAAGCAACTCCACGCGAACGCGGTGCTCGCCGCTCATGTTGCGACGAGCGGCGAGCACCGCGACCTCGCTTTTCCCAATCGGGACGCGCGACGGCTCGGGAAGCCGGCCTCCAGCAATCCGCGTTGGCTGGAAGGAATCCCTCACCACTTCCCCGACGGTGATTCCACACCTGGCAACACCCCACCTGCATCGATTGCCCGGCCGCGACTCCAGATTCGCCGCCGGGATTGCGTTGCCTCCCCGGTCTGTGGTGACTCCATCCGCTGGTCACCAACCACGTCGCGCGACGCCTGCCATTCCGCGATCGTCCCGCGCAGCAATCCAATCGGCCCATCCTCCCACATCCTGCGCACTGCCATGAAGATGGGATCGGGTTCGGGGAAGTTGCTCATTTCGACCGCCTTTCAGATACGAGCGAACCCTCCGGGAGTCGGGGAGACTCCCGCCGTGGCACGCTGGAAGGTTCGGATAGTGTTCAGGACACGCGCGAAAGGGTTCTCCCGAGCCTGAACGACGGTGGATCGCTGCCCAGGCAGTCAGGCAAGAAAGCCGCGACGGGGGTGAGTGGCGGGATCTCGTCGCGCCACCCCGCCGCCGCGTCAGGTGCCGGTTCGCTCGCGTTGCCGTTCAGCGACGATCCAGCCGGGGTCGAACGACAGGTTGCGCAGGGCGCCACTCGACTTCTCAAGCGCGCGCCAGACTGGCGTGACCTGGTCGAGCGGCTCGCCGTTCTCGCGTGCCTCGTTGGCGGCTTCGGCAACCAGGCGCAGGTTACGGGTGGTCGTAACCGGGCAGGTATAGAGGGTGTCGTACTGCCGCGCGAGCCGGTCGCGGAGCTCGCGCACGGTGATCGTCTCGCCAGGCTCCAACGCCATGATCGCATCGAGGAGCATGCGCGCGGAGGGGTACAGCATCGGCGCTCCCGGCGTCATGGACAGCCGCCCTGCCGGCACTGGCCGGATGTCGACCCCGGATGACGCTTCCACCTGCTCTGCCCATCGGCCGTGTTGTGACAATGCTGCTTCTGCGCTCATTCGGCAGCAACCGGGAAGGCGATATCGCATGCCTCATCATCAGGCGCGGCATTCATGAAGTCCGTGAAGTAGACCTCTCGCGGTGATCCGATGATGGTCCGCCCGTGCTCGGTGATCCAACTCTCGACCGCATCGTAGGCGTTCAGGATCTGCGGGTACTCGACCATTGCTTTCGTGATCCGGGTGAAAGCCTCACGATGCGCGGGTTCGATCCGGGTAGCCGCATTGATCGTCGCGGCCCGTTCCGGCACGATGGGCACGCAAACTTCCACCGGGCCGTCGCTCTCCTCGTTCACCTCACCGTGATAGATGATGAACGCGGCGCCGGAAGCGCCGCCGTTGCCAGCGGCGATCGTATGCAGGCGGGGTAACACGTCGCCAAACCAGGCTGGAAGCCCCTGCACGGTCAAATGCCGTTGCTCGGTCAGCACGACCTGCTCGGGAATGTCTCGTTCTTCGACGGAAAACATGGTGAAGTCCCTTTCACGCCCTGCCATACCGATCAGCAGGGCGATCATCAAATCACGTTGCGCGGCACGTCGCCGCTCCATCCGGTCCCACCACTGGACCACTGCTTCGCCCCGTTGCTCAGCGGTAGCACCGAGGACCACAGCGACGTCCGCCAGCGGCATATCGATCATGCGCAGCCTGGCGATCAGGCGGGCGTCGGGCAACTGGCTTTCCCGGTACCTGCGGTACCCGGTATCGGGATCGACTTCGGCCGGCACGAGCAACCCCTGGGAGTCGTAGAGCCGCAATGCCTTGGGTGACAGCATCGAGAGCCGCGCGAACTGACCGATCGTGAGCCGTGGATCCTCCAGTGTCATCGATCGTGCCTCGTCCGACTTCCGGGAACTGCCTGTCGCCAGCGAGGGGTTGTTCGTCTCGCCACCTGCACCATAGGGCTTGCCCATGGGGGAAGGTCAAGGGAGTCACCGAAAACGCATTTCCCGCCGCCCCGATTGCTGCCGATTATCCCGATCATCACCGAACGTGCCACAATGCGGCTGGCTACGCCATCAGGCCCGTGACGACAGGACACTCATGTCATCCATCACCGACCGCCCCGCGACTACCGACTCGCACGACCGCCTGCACCCGTTCGGACTGTCGACCCAGTCGATGGGTCTCCTCCTCGGACTCTGCGGCGTACTCGCGTTTTCGTTCACGCTGCCATTCACGCGGATCGCCGCGCCGGAACTTGGCGGCGCATTCGTGGGCATGGGCAGGGCCCTTGTGGCGTCCGTGCTGGCGATCGCCCTTCTCGCCTGGCAGCGCGAGCGGGTTCCACCCCGCACGATGTGGCGCGGCATTGCCCTGGTGTCGATTGGCTGCGTCTTCGGTTTCGGGTTGCTCTCATCGATCGCGATGCAAACCGTACCCGCCGCCCACGGCGTGGTCGTGGTCGGACTCCTGCCGGCGGCGACCGCGATGATGGCCGTGCTCCGTGCCGGCGAACGGCCAGGAGCGGCGTTCTGGGTCTCGTGTTTCGTCGGGCTCGTTTCGGTCCTGGTGTTCGCAGTCGCCCAGGGCGCCGGGTCGCTGCAAACGGGCGATCTCTGGCTGCTGGCCGCCGTCATCCTCGCCGCGCTCGGGTACGCCGAAGGGGCGGTGCTGGCTCGCACGATCGGCGGTTGGCGCGCGATCAGCTGGGCGCTGGCGTTTTCGTTCCCGGTGCTGCTGGTGGTGGTCGGCGCCATGCTCGCCCGGGACGGTGTGCCACAGGGAACAGCCAACGCCTGGTGGTGTTTTGCCTACCTCGCCGTGTTCAGCATGTACCTGGGGTTCTTTCCGTGGTATGCAGGGTTGGCATTGGGTGGGGTCGCGCGGGTCGGACAGGTCCAATTGGCGCAACCGGTGTTCAGCCTGATCTGGTGCTGGCTCCTCCTCGGCGAAACAATCACCCTGGGAACAGCCCTGGCAAGCGTGCTGGTCATCGCATCGGCCGGTCTCGCCCGCTGGACGCGGAGCGCCTGACCGGCAACTGGCGCACATGTGCCACTCCCCGGCGTTCTGTCATGCACGTGGTGCCAGCCAACCCCCTCCCTGTCGAGCAATTTTCCGCGGATACTGCCCCGCCTCCACCGTATTTCCGCAGGAAACATTCCGCGTCATTCCGGCCCGTTCTGCATTTCCTGTAATTCTGTATTTCTGCAGGCGCCTCTCGCGGGGCGACGTCGTAGGCGCCGTGGCGCCTACGACGTGCTGATCCGTCCTGCATCGCCCTCGTCGGTCCCGTCTGCCGGGACAGCCATATTGGACGACGCTCCTTTTGGGTGCACTGACAGGGCTCCTTCGGCATGTACGTTCCTTCGGAGGGGTGGACGGCCCCTACGGAATGGGTGTCGTTTGTAGGGGTCGCCCCCGTGGCGACCCTTTTCTTGCGACGACGCGCTCAATGGGTGGGCACGCGCTGCGACCCGGTCCGGCATCCTGCGATGCGCTACCCGTGGCCGGGATCCGGCGCCTGGAAGAGGTTGATCGAGCCAATCTCAGCGGTGCGGATGAGGACTTCGATCAGCATGAGCTTGTTCAACTCGACGTGGGCGTTTGCCGCCTCCTCGGCGGTGTGCGGATCGCGATGGCGAATCGCGTCGACGATTCGTTCGTGCTCCTCCCAGGTCGACGCCACCCGGTCCGTCTCCCGCGCCACCTGCGGCAAATACAGGATGCGCTGCATGTCGTCGATGGCGGCGCTGGTAATGGTTGCGAGCCGATCGTTCCCGGTGGCATGAGCGAGCGCGACGTGGAACTCCCGGTTCGCGCCCCGCAGCGACGCGGCATCGTACGGACCGGATTCATACCGGCAACGCTCGTTGATGGCGGCAAGTTCGTCGGCCACCGCCAGATCCCCGCGTGTCGCGACGATCTTCGCCGCCGCAGGTTCGATGATGGCGCGCACGCCAAACACGTCGGTCACATACCGGAAGGTAATCGGGGCGACCTCGTAGCCCTTGCGCGGGATGGCGGTCACCAGGTGCTCGTGGGAGAGGCGAGTGAGCGCCGCCCGGACCGGAGCGCGGCCGAAGCCCGTCCGCGCGGCGAGCATGCCCTCGGTTACGTGCTGCCCGGGCGCCAACTCCCAGGTGATGATCGCGTTGCGAATCGCGTCATAGGCCGCTTCCGTGCGCGACCCATCTGCGTTGGTGCCAACGGCCATCCGCGTCCTTCACTCTCCGATCCAGGCATCGCCTCACGCCCACCTGCGCCCCGCGCTCACTGGTCGCGACTAACATATCACGATGCTCGTTTTCTGGCATTCGTAACATGTCAGAATCACCGGGAAGATTCACGAGTCTTGCCTGGACTCGCAATGGTGGTATGCTCACACCAGCCTCAGGCACCCGGATGGCTGTACCGGTGCCCGGCATCGTGTCCGCACCCGACGCTCGCAAAAGAGGATTCCCCGTGGACATTCGCGGTTACATGTCGTCGTTGCCGGAGATGGACCGGTTCCTGACGGTCGATGAGTTGAACGAGGACTTCACACGCCTTGCGGCCGAGTACCCGGAAATCACCACCCTCGAGCGCGTCGGGTCGTCATCGCTTGGTGAGCCGATCCAGATGCTCTCGATCGGCACTGGCGAGAAGAACATCCTGCTCTTCGCCTGTCCGCACCCGAACGAACCCATTGGGGCGATGCTCGTCCACCACATGGCCCGGATGCTCTGCAACGACGCCACACTGCGCGATGGGCTCGGGTACACCTGGAACCTGATTCCCTGCGTCGATCCCGACGGCACCCGGCTGAACGAGGGCTGGTTCGACGGTCCCTTCACCATCACCAACTATGCGCGCAACTTCTACCGGCCGGCTGCCGAACAGCAGGTCGAGTGGACCTTCCCGAATTTCTACAAAACGAACTACTTCGACCGCTCGCTGCCGGAATCCGAGATGCTGATGCGGGTGATCGACCGTCTGCAACCGGTGCTGATGGGATCGCTCCACAATGCCGGGTTCGGCGGCGTCTACTACTACATCTCCCGCGACGAGCCGGGTCTGTACCCGATTTTCCACGAGCTCCCGGGCTGGGAAGACCTGCCCCTGCGTCTCGGTGAACCCGAGGTGCCCTACGCTCCCGAATACGCCCCGGCCATCTTCGGCATGATCGACGTCAGCGAGGCCTACGAGTACATGGAAGCCAATGGCGCCGACATGTCGTCGTTCTCGCACGGTGGCTCGAGCGCCGAGTATGCCGCGAAACATGGCACCGTCACCCTCATCATCGAAATGGCCTACTACGACGATCCACGCGTCAACGACCAGACCGTGACCAGCACCAACCGTCGCGAGGCGATCCTGCGCGGGCTCGATGTCTCGGAAGAGGGGTACACCGTCACCAACGGGCACCTGCAGGCTATCAAATCCCAACTCCGCACGAAATCCGCGTTCGAGCAGGCTATCACCTCATTCATGAAAATGGGCGAGGAAGGCCGTGAAGCCGAACGCAACTGGGCGACGAACGATCCCTCAACCGATCGTCCGGCCACCGTCGCGGAACTGTTCAGCAACGATGTCGAATCTCGCTTCTTCCGGTTGCTCTCCCTTGGCATGCTCGTCCGCATGCTCGAAGGTGAGGTGGCAGTCGGCAACGGGACCCCATCGATCCGTCAGCACCTGAAGGAGGCGAAGACAACATTCGAGGAATGGGCATCCGATCTGGAGGGCAACCTGCAGATGCGGGTTGTGCCGATTCGTAAGCTGGTGGCCGTGCAATTGGGGGCTGTGCTGGCAACAGCAGAGCACCTCGCGACGCAGGCACCTGCACGGGCGTAACCCGTTTCCCCTATCATGCCGGCTGGCGGCGAAGCCGCCGGGATTTCCGTCGTCGCATATTGGTTTCGGTCGTATCTCAAGAGAGGATCACCACATGACCAGCGATTCCGCGCTCATGCCTCGCCTGCCACTCAGCCGCCGCTCGATGCTCAAGGGCAGCGCCGGGCTCACCGCCGCCATGATCGGCGGCATGACGTTCCCGAGCGTCATGTCTGCCCAGACGCCGGCCGCCGAGATTCCGGCGAAGACGCTCAGCGGCGAGGCGATCGTCGCCCTCACCGGCGAGCCGCAGTCGTTCCAGCCGAACTTCCAGGCAGACGACTACCTCTGGCCTATCGCCTGCAACCTCTACAACTCGTTGCTGATGCTCGACAACAGCTACAACGTGATCCCGGACCTCGCCACCGGCTACGAGATTTCCGAGGACGGCCTGACGATCACGTTCACACTGAATCCACTCGCGACCTGGCATGACGGCACCCCGGTGACCGCCGCCGACGTCAAGTACACGCTCGAGCAAATCGTTGGGGACCCCGCCTCGACGGCATCCGGCCTGATTGGGGCCATCTCCTCGGTGGATGTCGCGGACGATCACACGGCCGTGGTCAACCTCGCACAGCCATCCGCGTCGATCATCGGGTTCCTCTCCTGGTACGGCGTCTTCATCCTGCCGGCCCACATCTACGAAGGCACCGACTGGACAACCAACGAGGCGAACCAGAGCCCGGTGGGTTCCGGACCGTTCAAGTTTGTTTCCTACGAGCCGGGCGCCTCGGTCCAACTGGAGGCGAACACCGCGTTCTTCAGCGAAGGTCCGTACCTCGAGCGATTGATCTACTCGATCCAGCCAGACCCGAACACCCAGGTCGAATCCCTGGTCAACGGCGAAATGGATTTCGTCGAGGGCATTCCAAACACCCGGGTACCCGACATGGAAGCGAACCCGGATTTCACGGTCGCGCCCAAGGTCTATCCAAGCCCGATCTACTTCGGCTTCAACCAGGCCCACCCCCCGCTCGACAACCTCGATGTGCGCAAGGCGATCGGCATGGCGATCGACCGCGAACAGATCGTTGCGACCGCGGCCGGCGGCTACGGCACGGCCGAAGACCGGTACTACCCGAGCGTCATCGAATGGGCCAGCAATCCGGATGCCACGGCGCCAGCATTCGACATCGACGGCGCGAATGCCCTGCTCGACACTGCAGGCTTCCCGCTTGACGGTGACACAAGGTTCAAGATCAACATCTACACCTTCACCGGTTGGCCGGAAATTGCCGACACCGCGACCGTGCTCAAGGAGCAGTTCGCCGCCATCGGGGTCGAACTGGAGATCGTCCTGCTCGAATTCGCCGCCTGGGACGAGCAGATGGCATCGGGCGACTTCGATCTCGGCATGCTTGGTGGCTTCCAGGGTCCAGACCCGGCCAACCTCGCACTCCGCTGGGGAACAGGCGCCAACCTCAACCACTGGGCGTACTCGAACCCCGAGTTCGACGACCTGTTGGCCCAGGGTGACGCCGCGGCAACGCAGGAAGAGCGCGCGCCGCTCTACTTCGAAGCACAGGCGATCCTGGCCGAGGACGTGCCCGGCATGCCGCTGGTGCTGCTGACGTACTACACCGCCTACACGTCGCGGCTTACCGGAATCTGGAACGACGCCAACGATCCGGTGTCGGCCCAGGTCGGCATGAACCGCTTCACCCTTACCCAGGTCGTCGAGTAATCCGGCTCGATGGGACGGTACATTCTTCGGCAACTCGCCTCAATCATCCCAACGATCTTCCTGTCGATCGTCATCAACTTCATGTTGCTTCACGCCGCGCCGGGTGATCCGGCGCGGGTGATGGCCGGCAAGGACAACCCGACCGAGGAGCAGATCGAGGCAATCAGCGAACGCCTGGGACTGGACGAGCCATTGCCTGTCCAATTCTGGAACTACATGAAAGAGATTGCGCAGGGGAACCTGGGCGAATCGCTCGCCTTCAAGCAGCCGGTATTCGACCTGATCATGGAACGAATGCCGGCGACCCTGCTGTTGACCGTCACCAGTTCCATCCTCGCCGTCATCATCGGGACGTTACTCGGGGTGATCGCCGCGCAACGTTCCGGAGGCACGCTCGACAGCGCGTTGTCGTTTGGGAATTACGCCCTGTTTGCGCTCCCGTCCTTCTGGCTTGGGTTGATCATGATCGTGGTGTTCTCGTCGAAGCTGGGATGGCTGCCAACATCGGGCATGCGAAACGTCCGCGCCGACTACACCGGTTGGCGGGGCGTTCTTGACGTCATCGAACACATGGTGCTGCCGGTCGCGACGCTCGCGCTCGTGCAAGTTCCCATTTTCTTCCGCATCACCCGCGCCAGCGTCATGCAGCAGCAGCGCGAGGATTATGTCACTACACTCAAGGCCACCGGAATGCCGGAAACCAGAGTGTTCCGCCGTTACGCGTTACGGAACGCGCTATTGCCAACCGTCACGGTATTCGGACTCGGGTTGGGGTTCGTGTTCACCGGCGCCGCACTGGTTGAAATCGTCTTTGCCTGGCCGGGAGTCGGCCGGTTGACCCTCGATGCAGTATTCCGGCGCGACTATCCGCTCCTGCTCGGGATCTACCTGATCCTGGCAATCGCGGTCTCCGTAGCGGTACTCCTCACCGACATCCTGTACGCATTCCTCGACCCGCGAATCAGGTTGCGTTGATATGGACCAGACGATACTGGCCAATGAAGGCGTCGTTTCCGTGGTTACCCCGCCTCGCCGGGGTTCGCGCATCAAGGCATTCTGGCGGCCCTTCGTCCAGAGCCGGATGGGCCCGATTGGTCTCTCCATCCTCATCCTGGTTGCCCTTTGCGCCATTTTCGCGCCATTGATCGCCCCGGATGGACCATTCGCGCTGGGTGGTCCGCGTCTCGCGCCGCCCGGCACCGACGGCTACATCCTCGGAACCGACCACCTAGGGCGCAGCATGCTCGCGCAGTTGGTCTACGGGGCGCGCGTCTCGCTCACCATCGGGCTGGTCGCGGCAATGATCTCGCTGGTGGTCGGGGTCCTGGTCGGCAGCATTGCCGGCTACTACGGTGGTTGGTCCGACATCCTGTTGAGCCGGCTGACCGACATGTTCCTGATCATCCCGGCGTTTTTCCTGATCATCATCATCGTCGCAACCGTCGGCAGCAGCATCCTGTACGTCACGATCGTGATCGGGCTGACCGCCTGGCCGACAAGTGCCCGGCTGATGCGCGCGCAGGCCATTTCCCTTCGCGACCGCACGTTCGTCCAGGCCCTGCGGGCGCTCGGCGAATCCAGCCCGCGCATCCTGACTCGCCATGTCGTCCCGAACGGCATCCAGCCGCTGATCGCCAACGCCTCACTCGACATCGCCGGGGCGATCCTGATCGAAGCCGGTCTCTCGTTCATCGGGCTTGGCGACCCGAACAAGGCGACCTGGGGCCGGATGATCTTCGACGGCCGTACCTCGATCACGGTCGCCTGGTGGGCGTCCGTCCTGCCCGGTGTCGCGATCATGGTCACGGTCCTCGGCTTCTATCTCGTCGGTGATGGGATCTCCTACGTGCTCAGCCCACGAACCCGGAAGGTGCGCGCGTGACGATCCCCGCACCCCTGATTTCGATACGCAATCTCTCCATCTCCTACCGCACCGACCGTGGGTCCGTCTCGGCGGTCGAGGATGCCTCGATCGACATTCCGCGTGGGGCAAGCGTCGGTCTCGTCGGCGAGAGCGGATCCGGGAAATCCACGATCGCCCTGGGCATGATGCGGTTGTTGCCGCCCAATGCCCGCATCACCGGACAGATCCTGTTCGAGGGCACGAATCTCCTCTCCCTCGACGAGCGGGCGCTCAACCGGCAATGGCGCTGGCGCATGATGTCGATGGTGTTCCAGAAGTCGCTCTCGGCCCTGAGCCCGGTCCACAGGATCGGCAAGCAGATGTCGGATGTCCTTGACCTGCACGAACCGCACCTTTCCGACTCCGCCACCAATGAACGCATCGAACAAGTCCTGGCGGCTGTCCGGCTCCCGGACCGGGTGCTGAAGTCATACCCGTTCGAGCTCTCGGGTGGCATGATGCAACGGACGATGATCGCGCTCGGGCTGCTCTGCAATCCGCCGTTCGTCATTTTCGACGAAGCGACCACCGCCCTCGACGTCATCACCCAGGCGCAAATCCTGAAGGAAATCCAGCGCCTCAAGGCCGAGTTCGACCTGACCACGATCGTGATTTCGCACGATGTCGGCGTCATCAATGCCGTCACCGACACTGTCGTGGTGCTCTACGCCGGCCAGGTCATGGAAATCGCCCCCCGCACGGAGTTCTTCGCGCGGCCGCAGCATCCGTACTCGCAGGCGTTGATCGCATCCGTCCCCAGGCTCGGCGGCGAGAAAAAGCGCCTGGCCGGGATTCCCGGTTCGCTCCCCGACCTCGCCAACCCACCTGCCGGCTGCCGGTTTGCACCGCGCTGCCCGCACGCGACACCATCGTGCATGACCGAAACACCGCCACTCGTCGAAGTTGCACCGGGACACCAGGTGCGCTGCACGGAATTCGACCTGCGCACGGAGGTCGTGGCGTGATGTACTGCTTCCGCAGCCTTGCCGATCTTGACTCGCCCAATTCAAGTCCGTTGTCATTCCGAGCTTGCGAGGAGTCCATCGGTTCCGATCGGCAGAGTCAACACGGCCCCGGCCACTTTAGGCAACATTCATGCACGCCGTGGAGTGAGACAGGAACGTGACCGAAACCTCCCCACTCCTCCAGGTCGATCATCTGCAATGCCTCTTCCCGCTCAGGAAGTCGCTCGGTGATGTCATCACCCGCACCTCCCACGCCGTCCACGCCGTGGACGAGGTCTCGTTCGCGCTCGATCGCGGGGAGATCCTTGCCCTCGTCGGCGAGAGCGGTTGCGGCAAATCCACGATCGGTCGCATGCTCGTCAAGCTGCAGGACCCAACCGGCGGCACGATCACGTTTGGTGGCAGCGACGTCGCAAACGCGGAAGGCGACGGACTGAAAGCGTTCCGGCGCCAGGCCCAGATCATTTTCCAGAACCCGTTCGAGGCGTTCGATCCGCGTCTCACCATCGGCGACTCGCTGATGCAGGCCCTGAGAATTCACGATATCGGCAGCCCGAAGGAACGGGACGCCCGCATCGCGTCGGTCATGGAGCGGTCTGGTCTGACTCCGGTCGATGACTTCCTTGCTCGATACCCACACGAGCTCTCCGGCGGGCAATCGCAGCGGATCGCGACCGTCAGGGCCATGCTCCTGTCGCCCGAATTCCTGGTCGCAGACGAACCGGTCTCGATGCTCGATGTCTCGGTGCGGGCGGATATCCTCAACCAACTCCTCGATCTCCGCGAAGAAGACGGTATGGCGATCGTCTTCATCACGCACGACCTCGCCGTGGCGCGCTACATCGCCAACCGGATCGCGGTGATGTACCTCGGCATGTTCGTGGAAGTCGGTGATGCCGATGAAATCATCGCCAACCCACGGCACCCCTACTCAAGGGCCCTGCTCTCGAACACGCTTCCGGCTGGTGACGAAGACCGGGTTGGCGAGCCCCTCGAAATCGGCGGCGAAGTGCCCACCCCAATCGACCTGAAGCCGGGTTGCCGGTTCGCCAGCCGTTGCCCGTACGTGTTCGACCGCTGCAAGGTCGAAACGCCCATCCTTTCGCATCGCGGCGGCCCAACCGAGGTCGCCTGCCACCTGTACGAGTAATCCATGACGTTGCGCATCGTCGTTGATGACCTGACCGGGCCCGAAATCGCGGCGCTGCTGGAGGCGCACACAGCCGAATTGCGCACGCTCTCGCCACCGGAGAGCAAACACGCCTTCGACATCGCCCAGTTACGGCGTCCAGACATCACGATGTGGACGGTTTGGGAGGGCGAGACGCTCGTCGGATGCGGCGCCCTCCAGGATCTTGGGAATGGCGAGGCGGAACTCAAGTCGATGCGGGTCGTTGCGGAGTGCATCGGACGAGGCATCGCCTCGACGCTCCTCCGGCACATCCTCGCCGAGGCCAGGGCGCGAGGATTCACCCGGGTAAGCCTCGAAACCGGCTCGATGGACTTCTTCACACCTGCCCACCGGCTCTACGCCAAGCACGGGTTTGCCCCATGCGGTCCGTTCGGCAAGTACGTGGACGATCCTAACAGCGCCTTCATGACGATGCTGCTGTAGGCAACGGACCGGCTTAG
>CAZSUN010000056.1:13950-23898 GCA_964610045.1 uncultured Sphaerobacteraceae bacterium | reverse complement strand
CCCTCCATCATTCCCAGAGGTCCTGAACCAGCACAATGTTTTGCCTGCATCGCATGGGCGTGGTAGAATCCGGCGTTGCCCGCGCGCACTCGGGGCGAGTGTGGTGTGCGCCGAAACATCAGGACATTCATGCAATCGGCTGGCACCGCCGGCCCCGCAAGAGGATCAAGGACATGGTTGCCGAGCTGATTCGATCGATCGAGACCGAGCAATTCAAGGACGTGCCGCAGTTTGGCCCTGGCGATACCGTGCGCGTTCACGCGAAGGTCGTCGAAGGTACCCGCGAGCGCATCCAGGTGTTCGAGGGTGTGGTGATCCGGCGCCGTGGCGGCGGGATCAACGAGAATTTCACCGTCCGCAGGATCGCTGCCCACGGCATTGGCGTCGAGCGGACGTTCCTCGTCCACTCCCCTCGCCTCGACAAGATCGAAGTCACCCGGTTCGGCCGCGTCCGCCGCGCCAAGCTCTACTACCTGCGGGGCCGCACCGGCCGCGCCGCCCGCATCGTGGAACGACGGCGCGATCTGTCCAAGGCAACCGCTCCGCGATAGTTGCCGGACCGAAAACTTTCAGGCATTCGATGGCCGGGGCACCATGCTCCGGCCATCGTCTTTGCACGGGCAGGGCCATGACGACCGACACGCTCAGCTGGGAACGGCAACTCTGGGAGGCGGGATATACCAGGATCGCCGGGGTCGACGAAGTTGGCCGTGGGGCGCTCGCCGGGCCGCTGGTGGCTGCGGCAGTGGTCCTGCCGACGACCAGCATCGAGATCCTGACCGGGGAGATGTGGTCCACCGTGCGCGACTCGAAGACGATGACCCACCTGCGGCGGACGTCCAGTTCCATTGCCATCCACGCGAGCGGCGCCGAGGTCAGCATCACCCAAATCCCGAACGACGAAGTCGACGCGATCGGGATCGCCGCCGCCAATCGCCTGGCGATGGAACGAGCGGTGATGAACCTTGCGATCGAACCGGACGTGCTCCTGATCGACGCCATGACCCTCGATCTTGACCTTCCCCAGATTGGGGTGATCGATGGCGATGCCCAGAGTCTCTCGATCGCGGCGGCGTCGATCGTGGCGAAGGTGTACCGGGACTCGCTCATGATCGAAATGGATACCATCTACCCTGCCTACGGCTTCGCCCGGCACAAGGGATACGGGGTGGCGTCACACGTCGCCGCTCTCCAGGCGTGCGGCCCGTGCCCGGCACATCGCCGGTCCTTTGCCCCTGTGCTGCGGGCGGCAACGATCCATGGGCAGCACTGACCCGCGTCGCCGACTGGGCGACGTGGGCGAGGAGATCGCCCGGCGACATCTCGAAGCGGGTGGGCTCACGTACGTGACGAAGAACTGGTATTGCCGGGCCGGGGAACTCGACCTGGTGATGCTGGATGGGGATATGCTGGTGTTCGTCGAGGTCAAGACGCGGCGCGGCGAACGGGCAGGGCGCGCGGAGGAGGCCATCAGCCCGTCGAAAGCGCGAAAGCTGCTGGCGGCTGGAGAGTGGTTCATATCCGACAATCCGGACTACCAGGAGATGGCGTGGCGATGCGATCTCGTCGCGATCACGATCGAGCGCGGAAGGCCGCCACGAATCGACCATTACGTCAATGCGATCGTCGAAGGGTGAACGGCATACACGCAGCGTGATAGTCTGGCGTCATGTCGAGCACGTCTTCCGATCCATCCAACCCCACCTCGACACTCGCCGATGGCGACACGGCCGCTCGTGAAGGCCGCTGGAGCGACGCGGTGACGATCTGGGCCAGTCTGCGTGCGGGCACCACCACCGACCTGGCCGATGAACGACTCCGCTGGTTCCTCAGCCACACCGGCACGGTGCCCGATGTCACTCCTCAAACATCGCAAACCTCGTGGCCGACGATCCTGTGCGCGGCCGGGCTCGGGTTGTTTGGTACCGCGATCGTGCTGCTCGGCGAGGGCGTGTCCGGCTCCCTGGCAATCGTGACCAGTATCGCCGCCTGGGCCTGCTACCTCGCGTCCGGCATCCTGATCGTGATGTACGCACACGCGCGGCATGTCGCCGAGCGAGACCGAGACCACCTCGACGCGAGGCGGATGACGGCCGCAATCGACGCCGCGAAGGCGCTGGACGTCAATGCCGCGCACCCCGACCACCCTCATTCCTGACGCCGGTTCGAGCGACATGCGAAGATTGGGCGAGCGGCCGGAACTGGACCCGGAACGCCCGCCACTGGAGACGCCCTATGGATGCCCGGTTCATCGACCCTTATACGCCAAACTACGGCTCGCCATCGGCCGAGGCGCACCGAAAGGAAGGCGAGCGTGCCGTTAACTGCGCGGTGCTGACGATCAGCGACACCCGCACGAAGGAAACAGACCATAGCGGTGAACTCATTCGCCAGAACCTCCTCTGGCGCGGTCACGAGGTGACGGCTTACGAGATCGTGCCGGATGACCCTGGGCGAATCCGGGAGACGATTTCCGGCTGGCTGGCGCGGGACGATGTCGAAGCGGTGATCACCAATGGCGGCACTGGCATCGCCGGGCGGGACAATACCTTCGACGCCATCGTCGGCCTGCTGGACAAGCGCCTGGACGGATTCGGCGAGATCTTCCGGATGCTGTCGTTCCAGGAGATTGGCGCGGCGGCGATGCTCTCACGAGCGGTCGCGGGTATCGCCCAGGGCAAGCCGGTGTTCAGCACGCCCGGATCGAGCAACGCCGTGAAGCTGGCGATGGAGAAGCTGATCGGGCCTGAACTCGGTCATGTGGTGTACGAATTGGAGAAGTAGCCGCTGGTGGACCCGTTCCGTTACCTCGTCACTCTGAGCGCAGCGAAGGGTCTCCCGGCGAGGCCGGTCCACAGGTGGACGCCCAGAGGGACGACTTTCCATCGACCTACGGTCGATTGCGCTCTCGTTCCGCTTCGCTCCACTGCACGCGGGGATGCTTCGCTTCGCTCAGCATGACGAACGGGGATTTCGTGCATTCTGGGGCGATCAGCCAGTACCACAGTCGGTTCGATTGGGGAGTCATTCCGTGTCATCACGCAAACCGAGCATACTCAAGGGATTCCGGGACTATACGCCGGACCAGATGCGCCTGCGCCTGCAAGTGATCGGGATTTTCCGCACCATCTTCGAGCGCCACGGGTTCGAGCCGCTGGACACACCGGCCCTCGAATACATGGAGATCCTGACCGGCAAGGCGGGCGAGAACGAAAAGCTGATGTACCACTTCCTCGACCAGGGGGAGCGGGAAGTTGGCTTGCGGTACGACCTGACCGTGCCGCTGGCGCGATACATCGCCATGCACCAGCAGGAATCGATCCTGCCGTTCAAGCGCTACCACATCGCACCGGTCTGGCGGGCAGAGAAGCCGCAGCGGGGGCGCTTCCGCGAGTTCTGGCAGTGCGACGCCGACATCGTGGGATCACCGTCGATGCTGGCCGATGCCGAGGCCGTCAGCATCCTGACCGAGGCGTTGGCAGCAGTGAACCTGCCGAAGGCCGTGGTGCTGATCAACCACCGGAAGTTGCTGGAGGCGATGGCCCTGCTCGCCGGAGTCGACGCCGCGCAGGCAGGCGGGGTGTTCCGCGCCATTGACAAACTGGGCCGGCTCGGTCCGGATGGCGTCCGGCGAGAACTGATCGCCACCGGAGTCGACGAAGCGTCCGCATCACGTGTGCTGGACATGGTGACGCGAACTGGCAACCCGGCGGAACTCCTGGACGCGGCGGAGGCCGACCTGGCAGGTGTGCCGGGCGGGGTCGAGGCTGTGCGCGACCTGCGCGAGTTGGTTACCGCGCTTGACGAACTCGGCGTCCCGGCCGAATCGTGGCGGGTCGATCTCTCGCTGGCGCGAGGCATCGACTACTACACCGGGCCAGTGTTCGAAGCGACTGTCGAGGAGCCAAAAATCGGTTCCGTGGCCGGGGCCGGGCGCTACGATCACCTGGTCGGCACATTCCTCGGGCGCGACATCCCGGCGACCGGGATGTCGCTGGGCATGGAGCGCATCCTCGACGTTATCCAGGAATTCGGCCTCATTCCGCAGCAGTCCGCGACCGCCCGGATCGTGATCCCGACCTTCCCGGCCACCCTGCGTGAGTGCTCCCGCCTGGCGACGGAGCTTCGCAACGCGGGGATCAACGTCGATCTCTCGCTGCTGGCGAATCGCAGCCTGGGTGACCAGCTCAAGGTCGCCGCCCGGCGCGGTATCCCGTGGGCGGTCATTGCCGGGCCGGACGATGTGCAACGTGCGGTCGTGCAACTCCGCGACCTGGCGACGGGCAATCAGCGCGAAGTACGTCGTGACGAAATCGTGAGTCACGCCAAACTCGCCATTTCCGGATAGGATGTCGCGAGTACGCCTGCCGAATGGCCAGACTCACGTGGGAGATTCCATGACCGATACAGCACAGGACGAGCCGCAGTACCAAACCTACATGTGGGTGGTTGCCCACCCGGATGACCTCGAATTCTCCTCCGGCGGGACCGTGGCCCGGTTTGCGAAGGAAGGCAAAAAGGTTGTCCTGATCCAGGTCACCTCCGGCGACCGGGGCACGACCGACCGCAGCTTCACGCCGGATGTCCTGGGTTCAACCCGGGAAGCCGAAGAGCAGGAGGCGGGGAAGCGGCTCGGCATCAGCGAGATCGAGTTCCTCCGGGAGCCGGATGGCGCCGTGGTCCCCGATCCGAAGCTCCGGGAGCGGATCACGAAGATGATCCGGACCTACCAACCCGACGTGATCGTTACCCACGACCCATTCCGGCCCTACGCGCTGCACCCCGATCACCGCGCGGTCGGGATGGCGGCACACGATGCGGTCTACCCAGGCGCACGTGATCCGCTCTACTATCCCGATCACCTCGAATCCGGGCTGGAACCGCACAAGACCGCGGAAATCTGGTACTTCGGCAGCGAGAGTCCGGATGTCTACATCGATATTACCGACACGTTCGACGACAAGATCAACGCCCTGAAAGCGCACAAGACCCAGGTCGGCGAGGCCGAAACCCTCGCGGAACGCCTGCGCGGGTTCTCGGCCGAGATCGCGAAGGACCAGCCGTTCGAGCTTGCCGAGGCCTTCAAGGTCGTCAAGATGCGCCGGTAGCGCGCGATGACGACCACGCCACGCGACCGCGCGTTCGAGCTTGGAGCCAGGACATACGCGGCCTGGAACCCGACCAGACTGGCGGAAGCACCAGGCCGCCTCGAATTGCTCGGGAACCACGTCGACTACAACGGCGGGCTCGTGCTTGCCGGCGCGGTGGACCGCGTTCTCGCCATCGCCTCCGACCGGCAAGGCGCGCCGGGTTCGATCGCCCTCATTGCCGGGGATGTGTCCGACGAGATCGCGGACATCGCAATCGAGCGGCGGCGCGACTGGCAACGCCAGCCGGGAGAACCGGGAGGTCCCGCCTCCTACGCGTCCGGCGTGATTGCCGCCCTGCTGGCGCGGGAACGACCGGTGCGCGATGGGCTCAGGCTCGCGATCGCCGGATCGGTGCCGATCGGATTCGGGATGAGTTCGTCTGCGGCCCTCTGCGTGGCGCTGGTGCTTACTCTCTCGGAGTCGCCCCTCGACAACCGCGAGGTGGTCATGATCGCGCGGGAGGCGGAGCACCGGCGCGGCAGTCCGGTGGGGGCGATGGATCAATCGGCCTCGGTCGCGGGCGGGATCATCCTGTTCGACGGGCGGACAACGAGCAGTACAACGCTATCACCTGATCTCGGGCCGTACGTCTTTGCCGTCGCGGATTCGGGCGTGGAGCACGAGTTGTCCGACTCATCGTATCCACGCCGGGTGGCGGAGTCGGGCGAGGCACTGGCTATCATCCAGCGCGAGGCGCGTCCGGAACTGACTTCACTTGGTGAAATCAAGCCGCAGGAATGGGCGACCTGGCGCGAGCGCGTCCTGGACGGGATGACACCCGCTCTCGTGAAGCGGGTCGATCATGTGGTCGGGGAGATCGCTCGCGTACGCGACGGGGTGGATGCCGTCGAAGCCAGCGACTGGCCCCGGTTCGGCGATCTGATGACTGTTTCAGGACGTTCGTCAGATACCAACTACGAGATCAGTCACCCATCGGTGGAGGACCTGGTCGCGCGCATGGTTGCCCTCGACGGCGTGCTCGGAGCGCGCATGATGGGGGGAGGTGAAGGCGGTCCCGCGCTGGCGCTGTTGCATCGTGATGCGGTCGACGATGTACGGGCGGTGCTGGATCGAGATTTCTTCCCGCACCATCCATCGCACCTCGACGGGGACCGGCTCCAGGTGTGTGCGTTTGGTCCAGGGGCCCGGATCGAGCCCCTGGATTGATCCCATGAACCGGATCCGGCCTGAAACACCCGATGCCGGTAGCGACAGACGTCAGGGTAGACGCGGTCAGGCGTCTTCCGGTTCGTCGGCGAAGAGGGCGGCGGCGAATTCCTCACCGGCGGCGATGATGGCGTCCGGCGTGACGAACCCCTGGGCGATCACGTCGCCGCCGCCCTCGAAGACCGCTTCCCGCAGGCCAAGCGCCCACCGGTGTTCGAGCATCAGGATCGCCACCGATGTCCCCGGCGGGATGAGATCGGCGACCTCGTCAACTTCGTCCTGACCAATGCCGAAGTCGCCAGTTTCCGCGAGGGCCACGCCGAGTTCCACCCCGGCATCCACTCCCTCTTCACCGGCCGCACCGAACCCGAACAGCGCGCCAGCAAGCCCGGCGAGTTCATCGAGTTCCTCCTGATCGAAGTCGGAGGTGCGAACTTCGATCAGGTTGCCCTCGTCGTCCTTTGCCACCCACACCGCATCGACCAGACGAACGATGCCGGCTGCCCGTAGGCGGCGCAGTTCATCGACAACCCCGGTTGGTATCTCTGCATTGTCAAAGGACAATGCAATCATCTGTACAGGCCCAGTCGCCATTCCTCAAATCTCCCGTTCGATGAATTTCCAGCAGCAATCAGCCGATGTCGTGCGTCATCTGGTCGATGACAACGGACACTGCCAGGATCAGCACATCGTCCTGACCCGGAGCGACCTCGACCCCGTAGGAGTCGCGGACGCGGAACCACTTCCGGGAAATCGTCGCCACATTCCCGATGCGGTACTCGTGGTCGAGGATGTTGCCCTGGACCTCGAGGTCCGGGCCGTCCCCGATCTTGACGACGAACCGATCGCGGAGGGGCGTGATCATCGCCTTGTGGACCAACGCCAGGCGACCGCCATTGGGTCCCTCGATCTCCATCGAGTCCCGCAGCCGGGCCACCCGTGACTGGATCTTGCAGAGTTGACGACCCTGCATGTCCTCGAAGTACAGCGTGTCGCGCACGCGAAGCGCCTTGCCGTTGACCTTGTAGACGCGCTGACCGCGGTCGTTCTGGATGAAGAAATCGTCGCCAATGGCGGCGATCTTTTCGACCATGCGGTACCGGTGCGCCTGGTTTACGGCGGCAGGATTGACGCCTGGCCCCGGGTTGGCGGCGGCGCCGATCGCCGCGCCCGCAACTGCTCCCGCAGCGACAGGGTGTCGCCTGTTTCGTCGAAGCATTCCACACCTCGTTTCCGGTGCTGAACCGGCGCGAATCACAGCGCCGTTCGTCCACAGTCAGGACTTCTCCAGTGTACGAACCCGTGAGCGGGAATACCTCATCCAATAGGAGTAGATTCGCAGTATGTCTCACCGCGGCGTCCGGGGACGGCCTGCCGGACGGACATGCACCGGCATCGCGCCACGGCCACGTTGAGGCAGGGGGGTGACTTCAATAGCCGCGAGCGACGTTCACGAGGTTACGGAGCTCGTCGCCCGCCTGGTACCGGCGGATGTTGTCGGCGAAAAGGGCGACGAGGCGGGCGGCGAACTTCGGAGTGGCGCCGGCGGAGTGATGCGTTATCAGCAGGTTCGGGGCGTCCCACAGCGCGTTGTCTGCCGGGAGTGGCTCGGGATCGGCGACGTCGAGCCCGGCACCGCCCAACTTCCCGGATTCCAGGGCGGCGATGAGATCCGGCTGGATCACGCTGGTGCCGCGGCCGACGTTGTAGAAGAATGCGCCGTCGCGGAAATGCCGGAACCGGTCCGCGTTCCACATCCCGATGGTCTCCGGCGTGTGTGGCACCGAGCTCACGATGTGGTCGCCCTGGTTGAGGACGACATCGAGGTCCCGCATCGAAACCAGTTCGTCGAATCCGGGGAGGGAGTCGCCACCACTGCTCCGCCTGACACCAATGACCCGCATGTCGAGTGCCTGCAGCCGCCGGGCCAGGTCCTTGCCGATCATGCCGGTGCCGACCAGGATCGCCGTTTGCCCGGCGAGTTCGAACAACTTCGAGCGCGCTTCGGCTGACTGCCAGGTTCGCTGCTGCTGTGACAGCCAGTGCACGTGCAACTGGCGCGCGAAGGTCAGCATCAGGCCGACGACGTGCTCGGCCATGTTGGACGACATCACGCCGCGCCCGTTGGTGAGGATGATGCCGCGTCGGGCGAAATCCTCGGTGGCGAGGCGCTCGACCCCGGCGCCAACGGTCTGGAGCCATTTGAGCCGGGTGGCACGATCGAGCAGTTCCGGCCGCATTCCCCATCCAACCATTGCCGCGTCGGCAAAGGGAACGAGGCGGTCAAGATCGTCGCGTGTTGAGGAGATGTCGAACGTGATGCCGGGGAACTGGTCGATCAGGGGCGACACGTCGGCGTCGTAGGCGATCAGGATACGGGCAAGCGGTTCACGGGGCACGGGCAATGTCCTCCTGGCGGGCACGGGGAAGGCGGCGCACGGCGCGCCTTCGATGACTCCTCCCGCCAGTCTGCCATCAACCGCCGATCTGCGACATGCCCCGGATGGTGTTGACATCACCTTCGGCCACGCGATGTCCCCACGGCTTGAACCAGACACCGCCCCGAATGCGCTGCAGCATGTCGTCGTCAGTGGCGCCGGCGCGCATCATGTCACGCAGATTCACCTCGTCGGGCCGCAGGAGGCAGAGGCGCAGGTTGCCGTCGGAGGTGAGGCGCACCCGGTTGCAGGTTTCGCAGAAGGGGGCCGAGATTGGCGAGATGAAGCCAATCGTGCCCTTCGATCCCGGAATTTTCCAGGTACGAGCCGGATCGGATGGGTCAGCCGCGAGTTCCTCCAGCGGACCAAACTCGGCTTCGAGCCGTTGCTGCGTCTCGGCTGAGGTGACCAGGCCTTCGTCGTAGACGAGTCCGACGCCCTCCATCGGCATGATTTCGAGGAACCGGACGTGCCATGGCCGGTCGATGGTGAGTCGCGCCATATCGGCAACGTCCGTGTCGTTCTGGCCGCGCAGCACAACCGAGTTGAGCTTGACCGGCGTGAGGCCAACCGCCTCGGCTGCCTCGATCCCCTGCCAAACGAGATCGAAGCGCCCGCCCCGCGTCATGGACCGGAAGCGGACGGGGTCGAGCGTGTCGATACTGATGTTGACGCGATCGAGACCGGCGTCCTTGAGGTCGGCTGCCATGCGCCCGAGCAGGAGCGCGTTGGTGGTCATCGAGAGCTCACGAATGCCGGGGAAGGACTTCATCTCGCGCACGAGGTCGACGAGATGCGGCCGGATCGTGGGCTCGCCGCCGGTAAGCCGGAGTTTCGTGAACCCGAGTTGCGCGCAGAGGCCGACAATGCGGATCAACTCGTCGTCGGTGAGCATTTCGTCGCGCGGTTGGAACTTCATGCCCATTTCCGGCATGCAGTAGAGGCACCGGAAATTACAGCGGTCGGTGAGGGAGATCCGCAGGTAGTCCATGCGCCGTCCGAACTGGTCGCGCACGCCCTTGGCTGCGACAGGATCTCGAATCAGGCGGACAACGGACTCCATGATGCATACCTCAGTGGTGGACGGCCCGAACACGACGCCGATGTCGTCAAGGGCTGATTAGTTCGTACAGACCAACCTTAGCACACGCCTGGGGCAGGGCTTGTCGCGATCTTGCGGTTTCTCCGTGCAC